>NZ_RZTE01000018.1:23808-113087 GCF_003997415.1 Mesorhizobium sp. M7A.F.Ca.MR.245.00.0.0
CTGCATGAAACGGTGCCAGCGCGCCTCCTTGATCTCCTGGGGAACCTGTTCGAGACCGAGATCGTTGGAGCGGGCGCCGCGGACCGGCTCGTATTTGAAGCAGCCGGCGCGATCGATCTTGGCCTCGTCGAGCCAGTCGAGCAGCATCTCGAAATCGTCGTCCGTCTCGCCGGGGAAGCCGACGATGAAGGTCGAGCGGATGGCCAGATCCGGGCAGACCTCACGCCAGCCGCGAATGCGCTCGAGCGTCTTTTCGCCGTGTGCCGGCCGGCGCATGTTCTTCAATACCTGCGGCGAAGCGTGCTGGAAGGGGATATCCAGGTAAGGAAGGATCTTGCCCTCTGCCATCAGCGGGATGACGTCGGCGACATGCGGGTAGGGGTAGACATAGTGCATGCGCACCCAGATGCCGAGCTTGCCCAGTTCCTCGGACAGATCGAGGAATTTTGCGCGCACCTCACGGTCGCCGAACATCGACGTCTGATACTTGATGTCGATGCCGTAGGCGCTGGTGTCCTGTGAGATCACCAGAAGTTCCTTGACCCCAGCCTTGGCCAGTTTCTCGGCCTCGCGCAGCACATCGGCCGCCGGCCGCGAGACGAGGTCGCCACGCAGTGCCGGAATGATGCAAAAGGTACAGCGGTTGTTGCAGCCTTCGGAAATTTTCAGATAGGCGTAGTGGCGCGGCGTCAGCTTGACACCCTGCGGCGGCAAAAGATCGACATAAGGGTCGTGCGAAGGCGGCGCGGCCTCATGCACGGCAGCCATCACGCTCTCATAGGCCTGCGGCCCGGTGATCGCCAGTACATTGGGGTGCTTTTCGCGAATGACGTCCGGCTCGGCGCCCAGGCAACCGGTGACGATCACCCGGCCGTTTTCCGAAAGCGCGGAGCCGATGGCGTTGAGCGACTCGTCGCGAGCGGAATCGAGAAAGCCGCAAGTGTTGACGACGACAAGGTCGGCGCCGTCATGCTTGCGGGCGATTTCGTAACCTTCGGCGCGCAGGCGCGTGATGATGCGCTCCGAATCCACAAGGGCCTTCGGGCATCCAAGACTGACAAAACTCACGCGTGGAGCGGACATAGAGCGTTTCCGGGCTTTTCAGGATTGCCGGCGCAGTACCACACTTATTGCGGCATTGGTATGGGCACGCCCGCGATGCGGCAAAACGCACGGCGGTCTTGCTTCCACGGCGTGAAGACGCCGATGTCCGCCAGCCTCAGCCGACCGCACCGTTTACATGCGGCCAGACCTCCACCGCGCCACGATAGACCATGTCCACAGCCACATAAAAAATGATCAGCAGGCCGACATAGGCTATCCAGCGGTGGCGATGCAGAAGCTTGGCAATGAAAGTCGCGGCCAGCCCCATCAGGGCGATCGACAGCACCAGACCGATGATCAGCACCGGAAAATGATCACGCGCCGCCCCAGCCACCGCCAGCACGTTGTCGAGCGACATCGACACATCGGCGACGACAATCTGCAAGGCAGCCTGGCCAAGGGTCTTGCGCTTCGTCTTGCCGGCGACCGCCTGGTCGCTGTTGAGGTCCGAATTCGACAGTGCCTCGGTCGCTTCCAATTCATCGGCATGCGACGTACGCAACTCGCGGTACATCTTCCAGCAGACCCACAGCAGCAGGATGCCGCCGGCGAGCAGCAGGCCGACGATCGCCAGCAGCTTGACGGTAATTGCGGCAAACCCGATGCGCAGCACCGTTGCCGCCACCACGCCGAGAAGAATCGCCTTCTTGCGTTGTTCGGCAGGCAGGCCGGCCGCGGCGAGGCCGATGACGATCGCATTGTCGCCAGCCAGCACGAGGTCGATGGCGATGACCTGGAGCAGGGCGGTCAGACTGGCAGCGCTGAAAAAAATGTCCATCGACAGGAAGCCCTTGCTGATTTGCCGAGTGTTCGTCGATTATCCAGAGGCCCTAACTTGGTGGTCCCCTGGCGTCAAGGGATACGCGTGGCTGCATCACCGAAGCAGCGTTGCGTCAAGCCGGATCAGGCTTTGCGGCACTCGCCGGCAGCCGGGCAAAACCATGGCCGATCACAAATCAATCGTAGAGATTGTACTTTGCCCAGTCGGCTTCTGGAATCTCGTCCCCGATCAGGTAGCGGAGCTGCAGAACTTCCATATGGTCCGGCGCGGTCTGGCACTTGAATTTCAGCCGGTACCACTGCCCCTTGCTGCGAAACGCAGCACCCGAGCTCTTGATTGCATCGGCGCCCATCTCGGGCGTGGCGAAGGCGTAGGCGACGACGCGATCGGCTTTGAATTTGCGATCGTCATGGGTGATGCGGTCGAGCACTTCGGCGTCGCAACGCTGTTCAAGACGGGTTTGGGGATCGAGTTTCATCAGACCGGCGCGCAATGCATTGTCCATTGCGCTGGCTGGAAAACTCAGTGTCACTGACGCCAAGGCGGTCATGCAGAGCTTCTTCATGGGCGGGACAACCAACATATTTTGTCGGAGAAATCAACCGAGCGAACCGCCTCGGACGCCGCGGGAATCTTCAATCATATGGCCGGTGCGTTCAAAATTACGTGTCGGGATTCGTCGTGCGATGCCTGCGGCCAACGGACCAAAGACGCACGGCCGGCATCCGTAAGATCGTAGAGGCCGCGGTCGACGCGCGCGAACCAGCCATAGACATTGTGCTGCAGGATTTTCGGCGCGATCGGCGTCACCGCCTTCAGATCTCGCGGCCGCCTGGGTCCGTCCGCCATGGCGGCAGCGCAGGCGAGGGCGCTTTGACGATAGGCCGTCATGATCGGATTGCGCGATCCTCCTCCGGCAACCGGATCGCCGCGACGGCGCTGGTGCTCGTCGACCAGACGAGAGCGCCGGCGGGCATTCTTGCGCGGCGCCAGCGCGATCGGGCTGAGAAGCACCTCGACCCGGTCCGTCGCGGTCACACCGAGCAGGCCGAAGCCAAGACGGCGGCAGAGATTGCGGAACCTGGCGTCGCTTTCGCGGCCCTTGCCGCGGGCCGACATGCGCGCGGCCAGCCAGACCTCGTCGCAGGCCGCCGCACGATCGACACCTTGCAGCACCAGTTCGAGATTGAACTGCAGCTTCAACTCGCAGATGACGACAACCGGCGGCTCCCCCTCGCGCAATGCAACAACATCGCAGCCGCCGATCTCGCCTTTGACGACGTAGTCGAGGCTTTCGAGGAACCGCTTCACCGGCGCATAGAGAGACGTCTCATTCATGCCTTGAAGGTTAGCCGATTCGACGCGAAAAGCCTTCCCGTGGTTCGGCGTTTCACGGCCCGAAAGCGGATCGGGGTGGATACCGCACCGTCGGGCCAGCCGTCAGGATTCGGTGTTCGGCACTGCCCGGTTCGGCAGCTTTCTGCGGCGCAGGAGGGGATAGCCGATCTGACCGAAATAGGTGGAAGGGATCGGATCGTCGACGCCGTACTTTTCCGGCACCTTGTCGCCGGTGGGATTGTAGGTGCCGAACAGCATGTCGAGAAAAGGCAACTGCCCGGCGAAGTTCTTGTCATAGGCTTCGCGCTGGTTGGCATGGTGCCAGCGATGGAACTGCGGGCTGGCGATCAGCCACTTCAAAGGGCCGAACGGAATCCGCACGTTTGAATGCACAAGCAGCGTGTGTCCAAGGTAGATGGTCGAAAAGACGGCGATCGAGGCTTCCGAGAAGCCGAGGAAAAAGATCGGCGTCAGCGATATCGCCTTTGTGACGATGGCGTCCACGGGGTGATTGTGGAAGGCCCCGAGCCAGTCGAGTTCCTCAATGCCGTGGTGAACGGCATGGAACTTCCAAAGCGCGGGGATTTTGTGGAAGGCCCGATGTGTCCAGTAGACGCCGATATCGGTGATCACGATGATTTCGGCAACCTGCAGCCAGACGGGCTGGCCGCTGACGGCCCGCGTTATCGCCGGCGGGACCAGGAGCGCAGCGGCACCGAGCGCACCTGCCGCCATCATGACGATGGCCAGCTTTATGATGAAGCCGTTGAACAGCAGATAGATCAGATCGACAGCGAAGCCCTTGCGGAAGATCTTCTGCGGCCGCTCGGCAAACAGATGTTCGAACGGAATGAAGATCAGCGCGCAGATCAACAGTGCCTTGATGCCGAAGATATCCATCGATTCGCCTCTGCTGCCGGCGCGCCGCCTGCTCCCTCGAGAAGAAACACATCTCCCTTTCCAAAGGCTAAAGGCTCTGTAAGGGCGCTGACGCACGGAACGTGCAAGCAATGTCGCCGAACGCAACGGCTCGGAGCAATGGGACCGTCGAACGCGGTTCTTTGACACGGCTCGAACCGTTCGTGTCCTAGCCGTCAAGACCCCAAAGATCCGGGTTGCGTTTGAAATACTCAATCAGCATCTCGGTGAGGACGCGCACTTTCCGCGTAGGATGCTGCCCCGGCGGGCGTACGACATACGCAGCTCCCGGAGGTACCGGATAGCGTGTCATGATCGGGACCAGCGCGCCGGAGGCCACATGTTCATGTGTAATGCAATCGGGGAGCCAGGCGATGCCGAGACCCGCCGCCGCCGCCGCGGCAAGCGCCGTGGCGCTGTCGGCCTTGAATCTTCCCTGCGGCTGGACCGTAACAATCTTGCCGCCATCCATGAACTGCCAGGCTTCCGTTCCCTGCATGAGGGCCTGATGGGTGACGAGTTCGTCCGGAGTCTCGGGTGACGCGTGCGCTTTGATGTAGTCCGGGCTCGCGACAAGCTTTCCATGGATAGGCCCGACGCGCTTCGCGATCAGGTTGGAGTCCTGAAGGTAGGCGCCCCGGATCGCGCAATCGAAACCCTCTGCGATGAGATCGACGAAGCGATCGCTGTATGAAGTATGGATGTGAAGATTCGGGTGCAGACGCGCCATTTCCGCGAGCACGGGGGCAAAATGGGTCGCGCCGAAAGTAAGCGGCATGGCAACCCTCAGGCGGCCGCGTAGCTCACCGGTGGGGAAGATCGCTTCCCTGGCCGTATCAATCTCGGCGCTGGCTCGGGCCGCATGATCTCTGAAAGTAATTCCCGCCTCCGTGAGCGCGGCGCCGCGGGTCGTTCGTGCAAGAAGCTGGACGCCAAGCTCCGCCTCAACCCGAAAGAGCCGCCGACTGACGATCGACTTGGAGACGCCGAGTCGGCGGGCGGCGGCCGATACGCCCCCGGCATCGGCCACTACGACGAATGTCTGCAGATCTTCGATGTCCAATCGGCGTTCCTCGTTTCGCGACACAGCTTGCCTGAATATGGCACTATCGCATCATTAAAAGGAACAGCAAATTGCGTTTCGGCAACGTCGCCCGCTGGCGCATGTCTCCCGAAAACCCATGCCGTCCAGACGGCAGAGAAAGGAAGTCTTGATGACCCCTCGTAACGGCCTTGCTTCGCTTCTTCGTCCCGCAGATTCGGTCCTCGTCCTGATCGACCACCAGCCCTATCAGCTGGCCAATCTGAACAGCCACGACCCACACATGGTGGTCAACAACACGACCGCGCTGGCGAAGCTAGCAAAAGCCTTCGGTGTTCCGACCATTCTCACCAGCGTGATTGCGGCGCGCGGAGGACTTCTCTTCAAGCAGATCACCGACGTATTTCCGGACCAGGAAGTCATCGATCGCACCTGGGTGAACACCTGGCAGGACGACAATGTGGTGAACGTCGTCAAGGCGACCGGCCGCAAGCAGCTGATCATCGCCGGCCTGTGGACCGAGGTCTGCGTCGCAATGCCTGTGATCCAGGCCGCCGGCGAAGGCTGGGACGTGACCGTGATCACCGACGCGTCGGGCGGGATTTCGAGGGAGTCTCACGAAGTTGCCATCCAGCGAATGATCGCGGCCGGCGCGAACGTGATGACCGTGATGGCGCTCACTGGCGAATGGCAACGCGATTGGGCGCGCACCGAGCATGTCGAGGAGCTGACCGAGATTCTCATTCAGCACTTCGGCGGCAGCGGCATCGCGTACCTCTGGGAACAGCAGCTGCTCAACACGCCGGTGCCGAGCGCCGCGGGCTGATCTGGGCGGAGGTGACGAAAGCTGGAGCGATCCAGCGCCAACAGGCTGGCTGCTTATCGAGCCGCGTCATCCCGCTCCACAAGACGGCCGCCCATGCCTGAATGCAGGGGCGGCCGGTGTCATCAACGATCACTTCCTCCAGCCATTGACCGCAACTGCAGCCGGCGCAGCCTGACTATCTATCGCCTCATTGAAAGGACCATGGAGATGTTCGGCGGAGCGCTCCCGAGAGGAAATAACAGTCATCCATCCGAACTTCAAAGTGAGCCTGACGCAACCGGGCGCTCTGATCGAGACGATGACTCGCAGTTCGGATATATCGACTGGAACAGAGGACCTTGCAACCAATCGACAACCCGTCAAGCACGCGGTTGTCATCATGTCTTAGGTACAAACTGCTACCCATGTCTCCGGAACGGACCTTCGACGTCTGGCGGAGGAAGTGGGATTCGAACCCACGGTGAGCTTGCACCCACGCCGGTTTTCAAGACCGGTGCCTTAAACCGCTCGGCCATTCCTCCATCGTGATTCTTCAACCACTAGGGTAGCGCGAGGCCAGCTCGTTTGGCCTGTTGGCACCGGATTGGCACCGAAGGCGCTCCCGGCTGGTTCACGCCTCATTCCTGTAAAGCGGCATTGAGGGCTGCGTCAACCACCGCTGCGTCGGTTCCTGCTTTCCTGGGCAGACTCTGAGCGTGTCGGGATCGAGCACCGGGACTAGCGCGGTCCAATGGTGCATGAAGAAGAGAGCCCGCCGCGGGCGTTGCCCGAGATGTGAGGCGCTGCAGTGCTTGCATGCAGGGGGCCAGGCAAGGGCGCAATCCGGCTATCGACCGGAACCCATCAAGCAACCGGGCGGACGGGTTAATCCCCACAGGGCCAACCTCTTGGGACGGCTGCGGTATTTCCCCAAAAATTTAGTTCGCCAAGGGAACAGCTGCTGGTGAGGAAGGCCGAAGCTGCAATTTGGCTCCGGCCTGAGCGGTCCTCAGTCTTTGCAGCTTTCATCGGCCTTTGCCGCCGCGGCCTTGTCACCATGCTGCTGCGCCTCAATGTCCTGCTGCGAGGTTGCGAGATTCTTGTCGCCGCCGCCTTCAGCGCCCGCCAATGGCATTGTGGCGCCATCCTTGGCGGTTGGCTTGCCCGCGCTGTCCGTGGCTTTCGGGGCCTCTAAGGGCGCGTGAGTTCCATCTTTCGAAATGCCGGCGGTCTGCTCGGCATCCGTCCCGGCATTGGAAGCCGACTTGTCCGGGCATGCGGCGATCGCAGACCCGGCAGAAAGTGACATTGCGATCGCGATTGTCAATGAAGCCATTTTCATCATGCTCATCCTTCTGTTCGAGTGCCCTGCGGATGAAACTAGCGGCGCATTTCTTTGTTCCGGACTGTCGGTCCGCTGCCCGACAAAGCCTGTCAACGGGCAGGTATCGCCGGCAGGAGCGAAGCCAGGCTCTCTGTGGCAGAGGGCATCACATCTCTCGCGTGGAAGCGCGAAAATCGTTACTTTTCAGAGGGCTCTCGTGGTGGAGACGCCACAATCTTGCCCGGTTGCAGCCACAATCGGTTAATACCGTGATAAGCAATTCCTGCGCACAAAGGATCGGGGTTCAAAGGCGTCGCTGGTATTGGTCGGGTGAGTGTTTCGGCTTCTTCGACGGTTGGATACGACGTCTAGGCAAGACTGAAGGGGACATCAGGAAAATGCAGGCTGTGACGCAACCGCGTCTTCGTCGCGCTGCTACAGTCGCGTTGTTCGCCATGTCGGCCGCCTTGCTGGCGGCTTGTGCGTCGCAGCCCGAGCCGAAAGCGATGGTCTACAAGAAGGCCCGCTCCAAGGAATATTTCGCCGAATCCGAATATGGCGTGAAGGCAAGCCCGCGTGTGATCTCCCAGAATGGGCGCATCCAACGTGGCGGCGGCAGGGATCAGCTCGGCAAACCCTATCAGGTCCGCGGCAAGTGGTATTACCCGAAGGAAGACAAGCGCTACGCCAAGGTCGGCCTGGCCTCCTGGTATGGCGATGCCTTCCATGGCCGGCTTACCGCCAATGGCGAAGTCTACGACATGACCCACCTGACCGCAGCGCACCCGACCATGCCGCTGCCAAGCTATGCCCGTGTCACCAATCTCAAGACCGGCAGTTCGGTCATCGTTCGCGTCAACGATCGCGGCCCATATCACGAAGGCCGCATTATCGATGTGTCGGAGCGCGCTGCCCAGATGCTTGACTATGCCAACACCGGCACCGCTCAGGTGAAGGTCGAATATGTCGGCCGCGCGCCGCTCGACGGCAATGACGACCAATATCTGATGGCTTCCTACCATCCCGGCAATAGGGTGCCCGACCCGTCGGACGGACTGCCGACCGGCGTCATGGTCGCCATGAACGGGCCGTCGCCAAGCCTGCCTGCGGGCAGCGCCGCCGTGCCGTTTCCGGGCCAGTTGACCGATTCCGGTTCTGTCCAGCCGGCCATGTCGGCGCAGCCGTCGGCGTATGGCGATCTGGCGCTTCCCGATTTCGGCCCCATCGTGCCGGAACGCCCGCAGATCAATCTGCCGCCGCAATCGCCGTTTGCCGTGGCCTCGCTGTCCTATGCCGACGAGCGGGTCGAACGCGCCTCAAATGCCTTCGCCGCGATGGGTGGCGACGGCATGTCGCCGGCCGACGTGCTTCAATCGTGGAAGCGGCAGCCGCCACCGGCCGGGCCGTCCACCGACTACGTCGCTGCCGGTTCGTTCGAGGACGCCGGAGAAGCCAAGCGTATTGCCGCTCAGCTTGCCGCCTTCGGCAAGATCGAGATCCAGCGTTCGGAACTCGACGGCGAGGATTGGTATTCGGTCAATCTCTATCCCGATGGCCACCGCAATCTGGACGAGATGTTGCAGGCTGCCTGGTCGCACGGCGCTCCCGATGCGCTGGCTGTGCGCAACTGAGTACAAGCCAGGCTGGATTTCCGCTACGCGGTTGATCAGCCGTGCAAAAAGCCCGATACTTTTTGCGGGCTTGCCGGCGGTGCCGGCCAACGGGTCGAACATCATGCAATTTCGCTTGCTCCCGCTCGCCGGGCTTCTGGTTTTTGGCCTGCTGCTGTTTTTCCAGGCTCCGGCCGGCGCGCAGCTGTTCGAGACCAAGGCCGCACAGGCCTTCATGATCGACGCCGAGACCGGGACGGTGCTGTTTTCCAAGGATGCCGACAAGCCGATACCGCCGGCCTCAATGGCCAAGCTGATGACCATGGAAGTGGTTTTCAACGCCATCAAGTCTGGTCGCCTGAAGCTCGACGATACGTTCGTCGTCAGCGAAAACGCCTGGCGCAAGGGTGGCGCGCCTTCGGGAACATCGACGATGTTCGCCAAGCTCAAGTCGTCGATCCGGCTCGAAGACCTGATTCAGGGCGTGACCGTGCAGGCGGCCAATGACGGCTGCATCATCATCGCCGAAGGCATGTCGGGATCCGAGGACAATTTTGCCGCGCAGATGACCGAACGGGCCCGCCAGATCGGCCTCAAGACGTCGACTTTCGTCAATTCGACCGGCCTGCCGGCGGATGGCCAACAGACGACCGTGCGCGAGCTGGCGCAGCTCGCCCTGCACCTGTGGCGTGATTATCCGGATTTCTACCGCTACTACGGCCAGAAGGATTTTACCTGGAACAAGATCTCGCAGAGGAACCGCAATCCGCTGCTGGCGATGGACATCGGCGCCGACGGCCTGGCGGTCGGTGCGAGCGAGGCAGCCGGCTTCGGCATCGTCGGTACGGTCAGTCACAACGGCACACGGGTGATCGCGGCGATGAGCGGGCTGGCCTCGGACAAGGAGCGTGCCGAAGAGGCGCGAAAGCTGCTCGACTGGGGTGTCCGCTCGTTCGAGAAGACCGAAATCTTCGCCAGGGACGAGGTGGTTGGAGAAGCCCAGGTTTTTGGCGGCGCCAAGCCCGGGGTGATGCTGAAGGCCAAGGGTCCGATCGACATCTTCCTGCCGATCACCAATCGCGACAAGCTGACGGCCAGGATCGTCTATGACGGCCCGATTGCAGCACCGGTGGAGGAGGGGCAGCCGGTGGGCGCGCTGCGCGTCTGGATCGGCGATACGCTGAGCCAGGAGACGCCGCTTTTCGCCGCCGAATCGATCGGCGTCGGCACGCTGCCGCAGCGCGCCCTCGATGCAGTCAAGGAACTGGCGGTCGGCTGGCTGCGCTAAGGCACGTCGCTCAAATCTGACCATGGTTTTGGCAAACGGCGTGCATGAAAGCAAAAAATGACGGCATGGACGTTTGGCCGAACGCGGACTATCTAGAGCGCTACAATCCCATTCAGCCATGGACAAGAAGGCCTCTCGGTTGGCACGCGGTTTTTTCATCACCTTCGAAGGCGGCGAGGGGGCAGGCAAGTCGACGCAGATCGAGCGGCTGGCCAGGAAGATGCGCGCCAAGAAATACGATGTGCTGCTTACCCGCGAACCTGGCGGCTCGCCGGGCGCCGAAGCCGTCAGGCATGTGCTGCTTTCGGGCGCGGCCGAACCGTTCGGACCGAAGATGGAAGCGCTGCTTTTCGCCGCCGCGCGGTCCGATCATGTCGAGCAGCTCATCCGGCCGGCGGTCGAGCGTGGCTCCATCGTGCTTTGCGACCGCTTCCTCGATTCCTCACGCGTCTACCAGGGCGTCACAGGCGGCATCGATCCGGCGTTCATGGATGCGCTGGAGCAGGTCGCCATCAACGGCATGATGCCGGACATGACGCTGATCTTCGACATCGATCCGGCGGAAGGCCTGAGGCGCGCAACGCTGCGGCGCGGCACCGAGGCAGTCGCCGACCGCTTCGAAAAGGAGACGCTGGCGATCCATCAGGCCCGCCGCGAGGCGTTTCTGGCGATCGCCAAGGCCGAGCCGGAGCGCTGCATCGTCATCGACGCAGCCGCCGAGCCCGACGCGGTCGAGAACGTCGTCACCGCGGCGGTGTTCGCGGCACTGGCGGCGAGAACGCCGGCACGCGACAGGCAGGCAACGCCGGCATGATCTTCGAGCGCATTGCACCCGAGCAGCACGACACGCTCGACGGCGTGCCGGAGCCCTCCGAAACGCCCCTTCTGGTCGGGCACGGCCAGGCTGCGGGCGTGCTCACCGCTGCCTATCGGGCGGGCAAGCTGCCTCATGCACTGATCTTCTCCGGACCGGTCGGCATCGGCAAGGCGACGCTGGCCTTCCACCTTGCGCATCATCTGTTGAAGCACCCGGATTTTGCGAAGGCGCCGGAAAGCCTTGCCGCTCCCGATCCGGCGTCGTCGCTGTTCCGCCAGATCGCCACCGGGGCGCATCCTTCCGTGCTGCATCTGACCCGGCCGTTGAACGACAAGACCAAGAGTTTCAAGACAGTTGTCACCGTCGATGAGATCCGCAAGGTCAGCCGCTTCCTGTCGCTGACCTCGCACGACGGCAGCTATCGGGTCGTCATCGTCGACCCCGCCGACGACATGAATACCAATGCCGCCAATGCGTTGCTGAAAAATCTTGAAGAGCCACCGGCACGGACGCTGTTCATCCTGATTGTTCACGCGCCGGGCAGCCTGCTGCCGACGATCCGGTCGCGCTGTCAGGTGGTGCGATTGAACCCGCTCGACCCCGACGACCTGATGACGGTGCTGGAAACGACCGAGCCGGCGCCGCCTGGCGATCCGGCGGCTCGCGCGGCACTGGTCGGGCGGGCAGGGGGCAGCGCCCGCAACGCGATCCTGTTGACGCAGTATGGCGGGCTGGAGATCGCCTCCACGCTCGACGCTCTGGTCACCGGCAGAAAGAGCGATGTCGGCGGCGCGTTTCGCCTCGCCGAAGCCGTGGCCGGCCGCGATCAGGCGATCCAGTTCGATATCTTCAACCGCCGGGCGCTGGACCTGTTGTCGGACGCGGCAAGTCAGGCAGCACTGGCGGGCGATCTCGCACGGGCCAAAAAATTGTCGGACACTTGGCATGAGGCGCTGGACGCTATATCTGAGACCGATACCTACAATCTCGACAAGAAGCAGCACGCCCTGATCATGATCGACCGCCTGAATTCTGCAATGCGAATGTGACGGTTTTCCCGATGCATGCCGTTGTCCCCAAAACCGGGGCCACTTTTGGGCGGCATGCATTGGCATCGGGATGGCAAATGCTGCCTCGATACGATATCCACCGCCACGCCTTTCCATTCAGACATTCATGACGGTTCATTCATGTCACGCGACAAGTTCTACATCACCACCCCGATCTTTTATCCGAACGGCAAGCCGCATATCGGCCACGCCTATACGGTCATTGCAACCGACGCCCTGGCGCGCTTCCAGCGCCTGGACGGCAAGGACGTATTCTTCCTGACCGGTACCGACGAACACGGTCTGAAGATGCAGCAAACGGCCGAGAAGGAAGGCATAACGCCGCTGGCGCTGGCCGACCGCAATTCGGCGATTTTCCGCGCCATGACCGAGGCGATGGGTGGCTCGAACGACGACTACATCCGCACGACGGAACCGCGCCACTACGAATCCTGCCAGGCAATCTGGAAGGCGATGGCCGCCAATGGCGACATCTATCTCGACCGCTATAGCGGCTGGTACTCGGTTCGCCAGGAAGCCTATTTCGACGAAGGTGAGACGATCGTCGGCGACGACGGCGTGCGTCGCGAACCGCTCGGCTCGCCCGTCGAATGGAACGAGGAAGAAAGCTACTTCTTCAGGCTTTCCGCCTATCAGGACAAATTGCTGGCGCTTTATGAGAGCCAGCCCGACTTTGTCGGTCCGACCGAGCGCCGCAACGAGGTGCTCAGCTTCGTCAAGTCTGGGCTGAAGGATCTGTCGATCTCGCGCACGACCTTCAAATGGGGCGTGCCGGTGCCGGGCGACGACAAGCATGTGATGTATGTCTGGGTCGATGCCTTGACCAACTACATCACCGCCGCCGGCTATCCCGACACAAAGGCCGAGCAATGGCGCTATTGGCCGGCTACGCACATCATCGGCAAGGACATTGTCCGCTTCCATGCGGTCTATTGGCCGGCCTTTCTGATGTCGGCGGGCATCGAGTTGCCAAAGCGCGTTTTCGCGCATGGCTTCCTGTTCAACCGCGGCGAGAAGATGTCGAAATCGGTTGGCAACGTCGTGGATCCATTCGCGATGGTCGAGCACTACGGTCTCGACCAGGTGCGCTACTTCTTCCTGCGCGAGGTGCCCTTCGGCAACGACGGCAGCTACAGCCATGACGCGATCGTCAACCGCACCAATGCCGACCTTGCCAATGGTCTCGGCAACCTGGCGCAGCGCTCGCTGTCGATGATCGCCAAGAACTGCGGCGGCGTGGTGCCACAGCGCGGCGACCTGACGGATGCCGACAGCGCGATCCTGGACCAGGCCGTCGCCGCTCTCGACACCGCGCGCAAGGCGATGGCCGAGCAGGGCATCCATCTGGCGCTGGCGTCGATCTTCGGCGTGGTGGCGGAAGCCGATCGCTACTTTGCCGGAGAGGCGCCATGGGCGTTGAAGAAGACCAATCCGGAGCGCATGGAAACCGTGCTGTGGACGACCGCCGAGGTCGTGCGCCGCGTGGCGGTGCTGTGTCAGCCCTTTACTCCGGGATCAGCCGCGAAACTGCTCGATCTGCTGGCGGTGCCGGCGGACAGCCGCGACTTCGTGCATGTCCACGCGGACCATGCGCTGGTGCCGGGCACCGCGTTGCCCGTGCCGGAAGGGGTTTTTCCACGTTACGTCGACCAGCCGGACGCGAACGTCTGATGCTCGTCGACAGCCACTGCCATCTGGATTTTCCAGATTTCGCCGAGGAGCGGGCTTCCATTGTCGCTCGCGCCAAGGCGGCCGGTATAGGCCGCATGGTGACGATCTCAACTCGCGTGAAGAGATTTCAGCAAATTATTGAAATTCCAGAGACTTTTGACGAAATATACTGTTCGGTCGGCACCCATCCGCACAATGCCGCGGAAGAGCTAGACGTAACATCTGCCGATCTGGTACGGCTGGCTGCTCACCCGAAGGTGGTTGCGATCGGCGAGGCCGGTCTCGACTATTTCTACGACAAGGCGCCACGCGATGCGCAGGCACAAGGCTTTCGCAATCACATCGCCGCCGCACGCGAAACGGGGCTGCCGCTGGTCATCCATTCGCGCGATGCCGATGCAGATATGGCTGATATTCTTGAGGCCGAAACGGGGAAGGGCACCTTCCCCTTCATCCTGCACTGCTTTTCTTCCGGGCGTCGGCTTGCCGAAATTGGCGTCGCTCTCGGCGGCTACGTGTCGTTCTCGGGTATCCTCACCTTCAAGAATTCGGCTGAGTTGCGCGCCATTGCCGCCGATGTGCCGCATGACCGCCTGCTGGTCGAAACCGACGCGCCCTACCTGGCGCCCGTGCCGTTTCGCGGCAAACGCAACGAGCCGGCCTATGTCGCCCATACCGCCAAGGTGCTGGCCGAAACTATCGGCGTCAGCGAAGCTGAAATCGCTGATCTGACGACGGATAATTTCTTCCGGCTGTTCGGCAAGATGCCGCGGCCTGTAGAGCAAAGCGCCTGAACGATGACCGACCGGCTGCGCCTCACCATTCTCGGCTGCGGCTCGTCGCCAGGTACGCCGCGCATCACCGGCGACTGGGGCAATTGCGACCCCGACAACCCGAAGAACCGGCGCACGCGTGCCGCCGCACTCGTCGAGCGGATCGCGTCGAATGGCGGCCGCACGACTGTCGTCATCGACACAGGGCCGGATTTTCGTCAGCAGATGCTGCTGGCCGGCGTTAAACGTATCGATTCGGTCGTCTATACCCACCCGCATGCCGACCATATCCATGGCATCGACGATCTGCGCGGTTTCGTTCTCGATCAGCGCCAGCTCATCGACGTCCATGCCGACAGGGCGACGATGCTTCGCTTGCGGGAAGCGTTCGGATACTGTTTCGAGACGCCGCAAGGCAGTTCCTATCCGCCGATTGTCAGGCCGCATCTCATCGACCACACCAAGCCGGTGGTCATCGAAGGAGAGGGGGGTACCCTCACCCTCGAGCCGCTGCCGCAGATCCACGGCGACATCGTATCGCTCGGTTTCCGCATCGGCGGTCTCGCCTATTGCCCCGACATCAGCGACTTTCCGGAGCCCACCGCCGAACGGCTGCGCGCCCTCGACGTGCTGATCATCGACGCGCTGCAATACCGGACGCATCCTAGTCACCTGTCCCTTGGCGAAGCGCTTGATTGGATCGAGCGGCTGGCGCCGATACATGCGGTGCTGACGCATATGCACGTGCCGCTCGACTACGCAACGGTGGTGGCCGAGACACCAGCCAATGTCGAACCAGCCTATGATGGGATGATGATTGAAATCCCTTACGAATCAGCGTGAAAGAAACAGAACTTCATGACCGGCTCCAGGGCTCGCGTACCCAAAGCGCTGCCGATGCCGGTATGCATGACGACGTGACCTCACCGTCTCGGATACGCTGCCCGGCACACGGCCATCACAGTATCGCGAAGCCAGCGATGGGCCGGGTCGGCGTCCATTCGCGGATGCCACATCGCCGATATCTTGAACTCCGGCGTGGGGACCGGGACTTCGAAGGTCGCAAGACCCGATGTGACAGGGAGATCGCTCGTCAAGCTGTTGCCCAGGCATGAATGCGGCACCAGCGCGACCAGATCCGAATGGCGGCCGAGTTCCTGAAAAAGGGATGGAATGTCGTCGGGACAGTTCGCGGCGGCGGAACCCGGACCTTGCTGCACGATCTGGCAGACGAGCATGCTGGCCGGGTCGAGATAGAGACCCTGGACATCTGCGAGCCCGACCAGATTGCGGGCCTGCGCCAGCGCCTGACCGGCAGGATGTTCGACATGCTGTTCGTTAACGCAGGAACGACGAACAACGAAACGGATACGGTCGGGCAGGTTACGACGGACGAATTCATCCGGGTCATGCTCACGAACGCGCTGAGCCCATTACGCGTGATCGAGAGCCTCGATGATCTTGTCGAGGCGTCCGGGTTGATTGGCGTGATGTCGTCTGGACAGGGCAGCGTCAGCAACAACACGACCGGCATGCGCGAGGTCTACCGCGGCAGCAAGGCCGCCTTGAACCAGTATATGCGCTGCTATGCAGCCCGGCACGCGGGCGAGGCCCGTTCGCTGGTCCTGATGGCGCCGGGCTGGGTTCGCACGGAGTTGGGCGGTCCGGGCGCACGGCTCACCATCCAAGAGAGCATTCCCAGCCTTGTGAACGTACTCCTCGCAAAACGGGGAAACCCCGGCTTGGAATATCTTGACTATCTCGGCCGCACCGTTCCCTGGTAAAATCGCGGGCTGTGATGAAGTTCATCGGCATCGAAGATATTAAGCTAGGCCAGCTGTTGTAAAAGGAGAGGGGCTCTGACCACCGATCAAGCTGAAATCCTTTATAAATCAGCATGATGCGAATAAACCCTCATACGGTCTTCCGGCTCCTTGACGCAAATATCAGCAGCGTTCCGATCCGCTCGTAGCCCATCCGGGGATAAAGCAGCGCCCCGGCGTGGGTTGCAGCCAGCGCCGAGTACCTCGACCCACGCGCCCGATCGTCGTGCAACATTCTCGACATCAAAGCCTGGCCAATGCCGCGACGCCGGTGCGACGGCTCGACATACATGCTCGAACACCATGTGGCTCCCACGGCATCAAGGCTGCGTACGCGCCCAACGATATCGGCGCCATCGACTGCCACATACTGACGGAATGGCGCGCTGTCGCCGAGCAAATCGTCTGGGATCGGCTGCCTGCGGATGATCTTTCCCAACTGCGCCGCCCGTTCGGCTGTCTGCACGCGTTCGATCGAAGCAACCGCCAGCGGGCTGGGAATCCGGCGCAATCGGTGGACAAAAAAGCCTTCGGTCCGAAGCAGCCGGTAGCCGAGAGCTTTGTAGGCGGTTCGTGTCGGCCCGTCCGGATCCTGGTGCGCTATCATAACGGAAATGGCAAAGCCCGGCCGTGCATGCTGCCGCACGATGGCATCGGCCTCTTGAGCGGCGACGTCATGGACGACCCATTCTTCGCCGCGGTAGTCGCGAGGATTCTTGCGCTCGGCGTCGCGCATCAGCCACAACGGCCCAACACGGCTGGCCACGTAAGGAAAGGTGCGGCTTCTGTCGGCACTGAAGCCATGCACGAACACCTCGACCGCCGCTTCGATCCCGCTGTTTGCCATCTTCATATAGACAGCCTAGCGTTGGCTATCCGCCCAAGGCAAGACGCCACGAGCGCTCAAGCCTATGAGAATCAGCGGTAATTTACAGTTCCTGGCCCGTGCGTTAGTTCCATGCACGAACACTTCAATCGCCGCTTCGATCTCGCTGTTTGCCATCTTCATTTCGACAGCCTAGCGTTGGCTATCCGCTCAAGGCAATACGCCACGAGCGCTCAAGCCTATGAGAATCCGCGGCAATTTACAGTTCCTGGCCCATGCGTAAGTTCCATAATCTATCTTATGCGACTTCCTGATGTGGCGGCGATAGAGTCGTCGCCGCATAAAAAGACCAGCGTTTTCCTGCACGAGGGCGATTATACCCAGCACACCAAACTCGCTGTCTGGTTCGGCAATGAGAAACGGGGCATCAGCACCCTCGCGGTCGAGCGCAGCGAGATGTGCGTAGCAATTCCAATGTTCGGGATGATCGAGAGCCTAAACCTCGGAACCAGTTCGGGTATCGTACTCTACGAAATCGCGAAACAGCGACGCGAGTATCAGAGCAAATACCGCCGCGGTAGCCGGAAGGGAAAACGCGCTGAGCCACTACCTACTGTAATGCGTCGCGAAATTGGCGGCTTTGCTTCGAGCGAAACCGAAGGACAGACCTGAGCTGACGCGAAGCTCAACCGACCGTTGGCCGGCTCTACTTCCGTATAATGGCTCCGGATGTGCGGCTGTCGGCGGCGCGCTCGACCCGTTTCAGTTTGTGGGGCGATCTCGCCCCTACTCCAGAATGACCACGGCTTCCACCTCGAAAAGCATCGGGTCGATTGCAAGCTTGGGAACGGGAACCAGTGTCTGCGCCGGCAGCGCCTCGCCGAACATGTCCTTGACGTTCCTGGTCAACACATCGAGCTTGGACATGTCGTGGTCGACCACGAAGACCGTGAGCTTCGCCACCTGATCCGGCCTGGCGCCGATGCCCTCGAGCGCCGCATGCAAATTTGCGTAGGCCTGCTTAACCTGGACAGCGAAATCGGGTGACAAGGCTCCTGTGCTGTCTTGGCCGCCCTGCCCGGAGATGTAGGCAATCCGAGCTCCGCGCGGTGCGATCACGGCGGTGCTGTAGCCATTCGGCGACGGGTCATAGAGCGTCTGTGGATTGACGATGGTCAGCTTGAGGTCGTTCCCAGTCGCTGTAGCCGCAGCGGAAACTGCCATGGTCATGATGATTAGCCCTCCGGTAAGCAGATGCTTGATTGCGCGTGACATGATTTCTCCTGGCTCTGCTGACTGCGAATAACGCACTCGCGGCCGGCATGAACTTTAACCAGATCGCTCATACGATGAATCGTGCGATGTACGAGTCATCGTATGGTACGTCGTACTAGTCAAGCGATCAGCGTCGACATTCCTGACGGTGCCTGCCAAAATCGACGTTCGGCCAGCAAGGAAGACAGATGGCAGCCAAACCCCGCAGTGCCAGCAAACGATCGCAACGGACAAAGCTTCAACCCGTGCAGGAGGCGAGCAGCGAGCCGCCGCTGTCTCGCGAGCGTATCGTGGCGATCGCGGTGGAACTGCTGGACGCCCAGGGCATAGACGGATTGACAATGCGTCGGCTGGCCGATCGCCTCGGCTCGGGTGTGATGAGCCTGTACTGGCACGTCGACAACAAGGAGGATGTCTTTGATCTGGCACTCGATTCGGTGCTTGAATATCGCGGATCACCTGAAACAGGTGAGTCTCCGGACTGGCGCGGAGACGTCGTTCATATGCTCGAAGACTGGCGCGCCAGAATGTTGCGACATCCTTGGTCGGCATCGCTGTTGCCGCGACGGGCGCTTGGCCCGAACATTCTCAGTCGCCTGGAAATGCTGAGCAAGACCTTGTCCAGAGCCGGTGTTGCAGACGCGGATCTCAACGCCGCGATATGGTCGCTCTGGAACTATGTGATGGGCGCCACCCTCACCCGGGCAAGCTTCGACCTCTCGGAAGAAGACAGAGCAGCCGCACAGCAGCGTCTTACACATCTCAGCGAACACTATCCGACAATCGAACGCTCTCGTCTGCTGTTGGACAACGATTGGGACGGCACTTTCCGAAAAGGCCTGGACTTCCTGCTCGATGGCCTCTCGCCAAGATAGATTCCGGCGGCTACGCCCGGAGCAGACCGGATGGCGCTGCTTTGCGCACGCCAGTTTGACGCAATAGCTTCCCAATCCACATCATCACATTTGGCTCGCTGCCAAGGCGGTACAGGCAGCGGGCAAGCCCCGGGTGCTCGATCCCATCGGCGGCGGTGGCTGGCGCGGCTGCATTGCAGCTGAATTGTTGCTGCTGGCGATGTCGTTGTTACGCGTCGCCAAACGCTGGCCGGAATCCTCTCGGCAGTCGATCTTTTGCGCAAACCTTTTTGCCTGACATGCGTTGTTTCCTCTCCAAGCCAAGGAGACGATCATGCAGATGAAGTCGGAAATAGCCGGTGAAGCGGCCAAGCAGCGCCATATCCAACGTGGCGTCGATGCCAAGGACAAATCGAAAGGCGATGGGAAGCAGCAAGGCGCCATGCAGGCTGGCGCCCGTGAATATCCCGAGCCCCCCTTCCCCGAGCAACATCAGCCCAAACCGGGGCACGAATGGGCACTAGAGCCGGAGCCTTTGTATGATGCGCCGTACTATCTCGGATCGAAAAAACTCGACCAAAAGGTAGCACTCATCACGGGCGGCGATTCCGGCATCGGCCGCTCGGTGGCGGTGTTGTTCGCCCGCGAGGGCGCCGACGTCGCGATCGTCTATCTGGCCGAGGACAAGGATGCTGAAGAGACCAAATCAGCGGTGGAAAAGGAGGGACGACGCTGCATCCTGGTCAAGGCCGATGTCAGCGAACGCAGCCACTGCCACGAGGCGGTCATGGAGACCGTTGAAAAATTCGGCCGCATCGACGTGCTGGTCAACAACGCCGCGTTCCAGATCCATTCCAGCGATTTCGCCGAGCTGACCGAAGAACATTTCGACACGACGCTGAAGACCAATCTTTACGGCTATTTTCATATGGCGCAGGAAGCGGTGCCGCACATGAAGCCCGGTTCGGCGATCATCAACACCGGTTCGGTAACCGGTATCGACGGTTCAAAACAACTGGTCGACTATTCGATGACCAAGGGCGGCATACATGCCTTCACGCGGGCCTTGTCGGGCAATCTCATCGGCAAGGGCATAAGGGTGAATGCGGTCGCACCGGGTCCGGTGTGGACGCCGCTCAATCCGTCGGACAAGGAAGCCGACGACGTCTCGAAATTCGGCGCGGACACGCCAATGAAACGACCCGCGCAACCGGAAGAACTCGCGCCGGCCTATGTGTTCCTCGCTTCGCCGCATTGCTCAAGCTACATCACCGGCGAGATCTTGCCCGTCGTCGGAGGGTACTGAGTATGGCCGAAACGAAATCCGCAACCAAGGAGTAGGATGGATGGGCCGTCTGCTTTTCATGGTGGCGCTCGCTTGTGTAGCGTACCGCATCTACACGGAAACTGCAGGATCTGCTCGGCATGCGCCGCAGGATGACGATGAGGCGCTGCGCCAGCAATCAGCGGCCCTGGGCGTCGACCCGTCTCACTGACGGAGTGGAAACCTAGGTAATCCGGCCGGCCGAGTTATCAGCCGGCCGGATGGCAGCCTTATTCGGCTGCCTGCAGGTTGATCTTGCTTTCCGCCATTTCGGTGAGCTTGCGATCGGTTGCCTGTTCTTCCCTGAGGTTCTTGGTCAGCACATTGGCGCAGTCCGTGCGGCCGAGTTGCTTGGCCCAGGCGATGAGCGTGCCGTAGCGTGTCATCTCATAGTGTTCGACGGCCTGCGCCGAAGCAATCAGCGCCGCATCGAGAACCTCCTTGTCATCGACGTCACCGCTCACATCGTCGGCCTCCTCGAGAATGCCGTCGATTGCCGGACAGTTGACCTCCTTGGCCTTGACGCCATGCAACTCAAACACCTCTTCGACGCGCTCGATATGGCTTCTCGTCTGGTCGAGGTGTTTTTCAAATCCGGCTTTCAATTGCGGGTCGGTTGCCTTGTCGATCATCTTCGGCAGCGCCTTCTCGATCTGCTTTTCGGCGTAATAGATGTCGCGCAGCGTGTGCACGAAGAGATCGTCGAGTGTCTTGATGTCCTTCGAAAAGAAGCCCATGGCCTTACCTTTCATTGCGCTTGGTGTGGATTTCGGCGACGGGGTTTGCACGCCGCCAGCAAAGACCGGGACGGTTCCCGGCTTGTAACTGGTCAACGTACCGGCACCGAAGGAGTTCCTGATTTCCGAGGGCGAACCGCCCTTCTCCAGACCTGCGATCCGGTCGGTGGGGAGCCTTTGTCTCGATCGCACGTTCTAGCCGGGTAACCGGAACGAGAAGGGTCGGCGGAATGTATTTCATTGCATTGGCGGCAGACTATGACGGCACGCTGGCTCATGATGGGATCGTCGCCAAGAAGACGCTCGCCGCGCTTGAGCGGTTCAAGAAAAGCGGCCGCAAGCTGGTTCTCGTCACCGGGCGTGAACTGCCCGATCTCAAGCGCGTCTTTCCCGAGCTTAGCCTCTTCGACAAGGTCGTCGCTGAGAATGGCGCGATGATCTACACGCCGGCAAGCGAGGAAGAACGGGTGATCGCCCCATCGCCCGAGCCCAAATTCGTCGCCAGATTGAAGCGGCAGGGCGTCAAGCCGCTTTCGGTCGGGCGATCGATCGTCGCGACTTGGGAACCCCATCAGGCGACCGTGCTCGATATCATCAAGAAGATGGGTCTCGAACTGGAAATCATCTTCAACAAGGGCGCGGTGATGATCCTGCCGAGCGGCATCAACAAAGCCACCGGGCTCGCTGCGGCCCTTCAGGACCTTCGACTTTCGCCGCACAACGTCGTCGGCGTCGGCGATGCCGAGAACGACCACGCGTTCCTGCAGGCCTGTGGCTGCAGCGCCGCCGTCGACAATGCAATTCCGGCGGTCAAGGATACAGCCGACCTGGTCATGCGTGGCGCCCGCGGCAAGGGCGTGGAGCAATTAATCGCAAAGCTGATAGAGCGTGATCACGCGATAGTGCCGAAGCGCCATGACGGCATCGTTCTTGGATCGTCTGGCGGCGATGATGTCTACCTGTCGCCGAGCGACACGATCCTCATTGCCGGGAGTTCCGGCATAGGCAAATCCACCTTGGCCACCGCGCTGACGGAACGCTTCGTCGAAAGTGGTTTTCAGTTCTGCGTCTTCGATCCCGAAGGCGACTATGACGGCCTCGAAGGCGCCGTTCGCCTGGGAGACGGCTCAAGCGCGCCGACAAAGGCGCAGGTGCTGGATCTGATCGCCAAAGCCGACAGCAACATTGTCGTCAATGGATTGGCCCTGCGCGTCGACGAGAGGCCGGATTTCTTTGCCGACCTGCTGCCTGGCCTGAGCAGTTTCCGCCGGCGCACCGCGAGACCGCACTGGCTCGTCATCGATGAAGCGCACCATCTTCTGCCCAAGCGGCGCGACGATACGCGGGCGGTCCTGTCATTGGAATTGCCGGGCACAATCCTGATCACCGTTCACCCCGAGGCGATCTCGACAGACGCCTTGCGCCTTGTCACAGCCATCATTGCGCTTGGCCCCAAGGCGAAGGACGTGGTGAAGGTCTTCTGCAAGGAAACTGGCATTGAGCCGCCAAAGGACATTCCAACGCCCAAAGGCGCGCGCGTGCTGTTCTGGCGGCCGCAGTCGGGCAAGAAAGTCAAGACGGTCAAGGTGGTTGAACCACGTCAGTCACTCAAGCGGCACAGCCGGAAATATGCCGAAGGCCAGCTCGACGAAGCCGGCAGCTTCTATTTCCACGGCCCCGACAATGCGATGAACCTCAGGGCTCACAATCTGATGATCTTCGCTCAGATCGCCGAGGGGATAGACGACAAGACCTGGGAGTTTCATTTGCGCACCGGCGACTATTCCAAATGGTTCCGACATCAGATCAGGGACAAGGACCTGGCGCGCGAAACCGCCGAGGCGGAAGAGGACAAGACCCTGTCGGCGCAGGATAGCCGCAAGCGGGTGCTTGACGCTGTACGCCGCCGTTACACGGCTCCGGCCACAGCCCCGGAGTGACACTCGAGAGCCAAGGCAACTAAGCTATCGCTGCACGCGAAAACTTTTTCAGTCAGGCAACGCCGCCACCGCGACAATTTCAACGAGAATGTCGGCTTGCGCAAGCGCTGCAACCCCGATCACCTCCGAGGGCGGCGGGTTGTTATAGCTGCAGTGCTTCGGGCAATTCTCGGCAAAGAACTCGTCCAGTACGTCGAGACGAAAATTGGGTGAACTTAGAACGCCGCCATCGGGAAATGGCCCCTTGATGAAGAAGGTCAGCCGGATGAGATAGTCGATCGCGCTGCCGAGTTCTTCCAGATCTGATTTGATGTTCGCCAAAATTGCGCGCCACTGTGCCGCCGCATCGCCAGGGAAGCCCCCTCCTCTCTTTCCGGCAGGATCGTAATTTTCGGCGGTTGCGGTATTTCCGCAGAGGTAGACCAATCCCTTTGCTCCGGTGACGACCGTGCCTTTTCCCCACGGCATCAACCTGCCGTTTTTGAATTTCCTATGGGTTAGGAGTTCCATGCTCCGTCCAGAACTCTCGATCGTCAGCCTATCAAATCATCTATTCTGATCGGCAGATCGCGAATGCGCTTGCCGGTGGCATGATAGACGGCACTCGCCACGGCAGCAGCCGTTCCGACATTGCCGAGTTCGCCCAAGCCCTTGACGCCGGCAGGATTGACCTGGTGGTCGATTTCGGGGACCAGGATAACGTCGACCTGTTTGATGTCGGCGTTGACCGGCACGAGATAGTCCTGCAGGTCGCGATTGACGTAGCGCGCGTGTCGCTGATCGATTTCCGTGGCCTCGTGCAACGCTTGGCCGATGCCCCAGATCATGCCACCCATCAGCTGGCTGCGCGCGGTGCGCGTGTTCATGATGCGCCCGGCAGCGAAGGCTCCGACAATGCGCGGCACCCGGATTTCGCGTGTATAGCTGTTGATGCGCACTTCGACGAACTCGGCGCCAAAGGCATATTTGACCGAATCTTCGTCGTTCTCTCCACCATGGAACTCCGACTGTCCGGCATAGAGTTTCCTCAGGGCTTCAGGCGAAGAACCCTTCGGCGCAAACTCGGCATATTCTTCGATGGCGCCGACTTGCATGGCCTTGAAGACATCGGCCAGCTTGGCGGACTTGCCGGTCTCGGTGACGACCTCTTCGTCCTTCAAATCCAGCTTCGCATTGGCCGAACCTGCCAGCGGAGCCCCCTTGCCCGCAGCGGCGGTAAACAGTTTTTCGCGTATCGCGTCGCAGGCTTTCATGACCGCGGAGCAGACGCTGGCGGTCGAGATCGATCCGCCCGACACGGGAGCCGGCGGCAAGGCACTGTCGCCCATCTCGACGCTCACCTTGTCCATGCCGACCCCCAGCCTTTCGGCCGCCATCTGGCCGGCGATGGTGCGAACGCCGGTGCCGATTTCATGCGAGCCGCACTGGACCCGGACCTCGCCATCGGCGGTGAGACGAACCCGGGCCGCGCAAGGCGCGGCGGCAGTCGGATAGATTGCCGTCGCACAGCCCATTCCGACCAGCCAATCACCGTCGCGCATCGAGCCGACCCTGGGATCGCGCTTCGACCAGCCAAAGGCCTCGGACGCCTGGTCGTAGCACTTGATGAGTGAGCGGCTGGAAAATGGCTTGCCTCCGATCGGCTCCTTCTCCGGTTCATTGATGCGACGAAACTCGACAGGATCCATGCCAAGGGCCACGGCCATTTCGTCCATGGCGTTTTCCAGCGCGTAGACATAAGGCGTCTCCGGCGGCGATCGCATGTAGCCAGGCGTGTTGCGGTCGGCATGAACCAGCGAAACATGCGTCAGAACGGAGCCGTAATTGTACATGCGCGCGGTGGCGGACGTGCCGCCGACGACATAAGGGTCAGGGCGTGACGTCACCTCCCAGGCCTCATGTCCGAACGCCGTGATGCGGCCGTCCTTGCCGGCGCCCATGCGGATCCGATGCCGCGTTTCGGCTCGATAGGTCTGCGTACCGAAGGCTTGCATGCGATTGACGACGCAGCGAACCGGCCGGCCGATGCGCCGCGCCGCGACGGCAACGATCGCAGTGCGTGCCGTCATCGGCCCCTTGGAGCCGAAGGCGCCGCCGATATAGGGACTGACGATCCGCACATTGGCCGGATCGAGCTTCAGTTGGCGTGCCAGTTCCACCTTCCAGCCCGTAACATTCTGGCTGGGCTCGTGTATCGTCAACTGGTCGCCCTGCCATATGGCCGTGGTCGAAAACAGCTCGATCGGATTATGATGTTGGGTCGGCGTCGAATATTTTTCGTCGATCTTCACCGTCGCATCCGCCCAAGCGGCGTCGAAGTCACCGGCCTTCGCATCCTCCTTGAACATCGGGCTTTTGCCGGCAGCCGGTTCCATCTTCACGCCCTTGGAATCAAAGCTGGCGCTGGGCCGTTCGTCCTCGTAGTCGGCGCGGATCAACATCGCTGCCTCCTCCGCCGCCTCGAAGGTTTCGGCGACCACCAGAGCGATGATCTGACCATCGTGAAAAACCGTCTTGTCGTGCAAAGGCCCAATCGAACTTGCGCCGGTGTTGCCGAATTTCGGCATGTCGGTCTTGTCCAGATCGCCATAGGTGACGATGTCCAGCACACCGGGTACGGCCCTGGCGTCTTTCGTGTGAAGTTCGGAAACCTTGCCCCGGGCAATGCTGCTGGTGGCAAGGGCACCGTGGGCGACGTTGGCCGTGACGATGTCGGCGGGATAGCCGGCCTGTCCGGTAACTTTTAGCCGGGCGTCAATGCGAACAACGGGATCGCCCTGGTTTTCCCTTGGAGCGGGTGCAGCTTGGTTCATGGCTCAGCCCTTCATATCCCGGGTTTCGAGCAGCGCCCGCACCAGCGTGCGCTTGCCGAGCGGTATCTTGAATGCGTTATGCTCGCGCGGTCTGGCATCGGCGAAAGCAGCCTCTGCGGCCTCCTGCGCCGTGGCTTCGTCAAGCACTTTGCCCTGTAGCGCGTCCTCTGCTTCGCGCGCACGCCACGGCACCGTCGCCAGTCCGCCGAGCGCAATGCGCGCACTCCTTACCGTCTCGCCATCCATGTCGAGCGCGACAGCCGCGGACGCCAGCGCAAACGCGTAGGACTCGCGATCGCGTATCTTCAGATAGCGCGACCGGCTGCTCCACTGTGCGAGCGGCACTTCGATGGCGGTAATAAGCTCGTCGGCGGCCAGATCCGTCTCGATGTCGGGCGTCTCGCCCGGCCGTCTATGCAGTTTGGCAAAAGTGAGCGTGCGCCTTCCCCGCGAACCTTCGACATCGACGGTGGCGTCCAGCGCAACCAGCGCCTGCGCGAAATCACCATGATACGTGGCAATGCAGGCATCGCTCGTACCCAGCACGGCATGCTGGCGATTGGACCCTTCCATCGCAGCGCAGCCGGAGCCCGGTTCGCGCTTGTTGCACGGCCAAGATATCTCTCGAAAATACTCGCAGCGCGTACGTTGCAGCACATTGCCGCCCAGGCTCGCCATGTTGCGAAGCTGACCGCTGGCAGCGAATTTCAGGCTGTCGGCGAGGACCGGGCAACGGCGCCTGACATCATTGTTGTCGGCTGCTTCACCCATACGGACCAGCGCACCAAACCGGATCTTATCATTGTCTATCCTGATCTGCCGCAAGGCCGGCTCGGCAAGAGTGTTGAGGTCGAGCAGTCGCTCCGGCCGCGCGACACCGAGCTTCATGTAGTCGGCCAGATTGGTGCCGCCGGCGATGAACTGCGTGCCGGCACCGGTTGGCGGAACATGCACGGTATCGGGACGGGACGCCATGGCGATTGCCGCGGAGACGCTGGTTGGTCTTTCATATACGAATGGGCGCATCCTAAGCCCTCCTGGTCTCGTCGCGTGCCTGGACGATCGCCGCAACGATGTTGGGATAGGCCGCGCAGCGACATAGATTGCCGCTCATATATTCGCGAATGTCGTCTTCCGACCCAGCATGGCCTTCGTTGATGCAACCGATGGCGGACATGATCTGACCCGGTGTGCAATAGCCACATTGAAAGGCATCGTGGTCGACGAAGGCCTTCTGGACCGGATGCAATTCCCCTTCCGCCGAAGCCAGGCCTTCCACCGTTGTGATCTCTCGGCCCTGGTTCATGACGGCAAAGCTCAGGCAGGACAGTACCCGCTTTCCGTCGATCAGCACCGTGCAGGCACCACACTGACCGTGATCGCAACCTTTCTTGGTGCCGGTCAGGCCGACATGGTCGCGCAGCGCGTCAAGCAGGCTGGTTCGATTGTCGAGCGCGAGGTTGTAGGTCTGCTTGTTGATACGCATCGAAACCGCCGACAAATCGCGCGGTTCGGCCGGTTTTGCGGACGCGGGCTGGGCAGCTCTCGTCGGGGAATTTACAAGCGGCATCACCGCCGCCGCCGAAACAGAGGCCGTCATGAACATGCGTCTGCTCAGGCCACTGGAAATCTTGGCATCGGACATGGCTGGCTCCGGGCTGGCTGGGTCTCAAGCGGCCCAAACCACTCGCGGAGGGCAAAGTTCCCTCCTCACGAGCCTGTGATCCTTTTTTCTGTCGGCGGGATCGACGCAATCGGAACCTCCCCGGTCAAGCGATGGTTGTGTGCCAACAGCGGGAAGGAGGCGATCATGAGCGATAGTCGGCATGGCAAGGACGGTGACAATGGACCCGTATTCTCTGCGGAGCAGGCGAGACAAGGCGAGATCATCCTGCGAACGCGCACGCGTCGGGTCGTCTTCATAGCCGGCTTGGTCGGCGTCGTGATCCTGGCCCTCGTCGTGAGGTTGGCAATCGGCTGAACCAATCCCCCTCGCCTTGCTGCTGCACTCTCCCCGGCCCGAAAGGCGCTAGCTTGCGCGGCGCGGCGGTGTTTGGCCATGCATCGCGATGCGCCATTGGCTACGCGAACTTCTGTTGGAACCAGCGCGTCGAGTCGACATTCAGCCCTTATTCAACAGGAGGAACAGGCCATGCCACGAGGCGAGAAATCGAAATACACTGACAAGCAGGAGCGCAAAGCCGACCACATTGCCGAAGGCTATGAGAAGCGCGGGGTTTCCGACAAGGAGGCAGAGCGGCGCGCATGGGCTACCGTCAACAAGGACGATGGCGGCGGCAAGAAGGAAGGCGGTTCCGGCCGTGGCAAACACACGGGCCATCCAGCGGCGCACAAAGGCGGCAAAAGCGGCGGCAAGGCATCGGCATCACGGTCTGCCGCAAGCCGATCGGAATCGGCAAGGAAAGCTGCGGCGACCCGCAAGCGCAATGCGGAACACCGCGCACATTGATATGAGGCCGGCACTGAATGCGGCGGGAGCACAGGGATGAAATCGCAGCTCGTCAATGAGATCGGCGGACAACGGACATTCGTCGTGGTGCTCGACCCAGGCGAAGAAGCGTTCGCGGCACTGACCGCCTTCGCGGTCGACCAGGAGATCGGCAGCGCGTCCTTGACCGCCATAGGGGCTTTCGAGAAAGCCACGGTGGGCTGGTTTGATCCGGCCTCGAAGACCTACCGCAAAATCCCTGTCGACGAACAGTGCGAGGTTCTGAGCGCGATCGGCGATGTCGCATTGGGTGACGACGATAAGCCCAGCCTGCACGTTCATGCGGTGCTTGGATTGAGTGACGGCACCACTCGGGGTGGACATCTGCTTGACGGCATCGTTCGTCCAACGCTCGAAATCACCCTGGTGGAAGCACCCGGTCATCTGCGTCGCAGCAAGCGTCCGGAGCTCGGTGTCGCACTCATCGATCTTGACGATTGATCTCCAGCCCCTCCACCCGTGCTCACGCTTTCCCGTTCCGCTCAGCTGATGCTGTGTCCGGCGCAGCTTCCCAGCCAAACACGCTGCGCCCGCCAAGCAGATGCGACTGGTCGAATTCTCCCGCGACAATTTCCTTCAGGCTGGGGCCGGTCACGTATCGTTCGACTTGCCGTGACTGATCGTCGAGCCGCTTCAAGGCACCGATTTCTTCATCGCGACCGAGCTTTGCCTTCTGCACGGCCGATTTCAGAACCCCGATCGTCTCGTCATAGACCTTCAGCGGTACCGGAAATGGATGCCTGTCCTTGCCGCCATGCGCCAGCGAGAAGCGGCCGGGATCGGAAAACCGGCAAGGCGCGCCATGCACCACCTCGGCAACGAGGGCCAGAGCGCGCACCGTGCGCGCGCCGACGCCGGGGACCAGAAGGAGCTCGGCGAAATCGGTGGGACCGCGGTCCGCGGCGGCTGCGATATTGCCGTGAAGACGATGCATGACGACATCGCTTTCGCGAACGTCATGATGGGCCGGCATGACCAAATGCGGCAGCAGCGGCTGCTCCGGTTCCCGCCGACGCGTCGGCTCCGCGCAACGCTCCAATGCTGCAAACTCGCCCAGGATGCGATCGGGTCCGAGGTCTTGCAAAAGATTCAGTTGCCCTTGGCGCGACGCGTCGGCGCGCCTGTCGGTCAGGTTGACGATCTCACCTTGATGGGCGCCCTCTATGGCGGCATGCGGCTGGTCGACAAAACTCTTGAGGCCCTCGGAGAGCCAATGGTAGCGGCGCGCCACCTTGCTGTCACCGTTCATGCCTTGCTGCACCACGACCCAGCGACCGTCATCGGTGACGATGAAACCATGCAGGTAAAGATCGAAACCGTCCTGGACAGCGGCGCTGTCGACCTTGGCGACAAGCCGGCTGACGGTGGCAAGGCCCGTTCCGTCGAAGCCGACGCGTTGGCCGATGGCCTCCAGCTCATGCGGGGTTTTGCGCGAATGCGCGCCGCGACCACCGCAGACATGAATGCCGAGCTCGCCGGAGAGCGGCGTAAGGCCACGCTTCAAAGCGCCCACGACGCTGGTCGTGATCCCCGACGAGTGCCAATCCATGCCCATGACAGCACCAAAGGACTGGAACCAGAATGGATGCGCCAGCCGCCGCAGCAGCTCGTCTCGACCATAGTGATGAATGATCGCCTCGCACATCACAGCGCCAAGACGCGTCATGCGGTCGCCGAGCCATTTCGGCACGCGCCCGCCATGGAGTGGAAGATCAGCACTTCCCGATCGTTGCGTCACGTCTGCTACCTGTTCTGGTGTCCGTCATTCTCTTAACAGATAGGCAGCCCAACCGCGCAAGGAAGCAAGGACACTTCCACCCGGGCCGGGTTAGCGGACGTCAAGTCCAGTTCGAGAGAACCGTTTCCATCTCAACCGTCTCGACCTGCTGCGCGAAACGTTGGTGGTAAACGGTCAGCAGTGCATCATGGGTTGCGTCGGAAGAACCGCACAGCGCGTCCGTGACGAGAACCACGCGATAGCCGAAATCGATGGCCCCGAGCACGGTGGCGAGAACGCAAACATCTGTTTCGCCACCGGTAATGACCAGCGTATCGATGCCGCGCTCCACCAGAAGGGCTCTGAGGCGCCCTTCGAACCAGGGCGAATAGATGTGCTTGTCGATGATCGCCGCTGGCGGGCAGTAGCCGGCTAAAGACGGCAACAGTTCGGTCATTTCGGGCCCGATCGTCTCGATCGTCAGGGAAGCCCAGCGCTCATAATAGCGCTTCCATGTGCCGACGCCCTGCCCCGGCTTTTCGGCTGGCAGGAAGCGTGTAAAGACCGTCTGTGGCGCGCGTCTTTCGACCAGCCTCTCGATCTGCGGGAGAACCCGGGTGATCCAGGGCGTTGCCCATTGAGACGGCTCGGCAAACAGCCGCTGCATATCCACGCAGACATGCATGCATCGATCGCCAAGAGGTCCGTATGCCAGCCCCGGCATCGACATCAGCGCTTCTCCGACCGACGATGCATTTCCCTGTTTCCTCCCATTGTCGGCAAAGACACGCAACGCCGCGCGCAAGCACTGGTTCCTGAGATAGCCACAGGAACCTACGCAAATGGCTGGCGTTTCCGCTGAGATGAATGGAGGTGCTCGCATGAGACCGCGCGATAGACGTTGGAGCGGCAAGTCAGCCGGGGCGCCAAAATGGAACTGAGCGGAGGATGTCTCTGCGGCACGATCCGCTTCCGCGTTGGAAGCGAACCGAGAGTGCATTATTGCCATTGTGATATGTGCCGGCGAACGACCGGCAGTGCGTTCGCGGTTCTGGCCTGGGTGCCTTCCCAAAGCGTGACCTGGACCAATGCGGCGCCGGCCTATCGCAGATCTTCGCCGATCGCCCGGAGGGGCTTCTGCTCCGCCTGCGGATCGCCGCTCAGCCTTGCCTATGACGCATCGCCTGGAGAGATCGCGCTGCATGTCGGAACGTTCGACGATCCGGCTCGCCTGGAGCCGCGCTACAATTATGGATCGAGGCAGCGACTTGGCTGGGTTTGCTGCGGAATAGACCTGCCGCACCACGATACCGAGGAGCGATGGTGAAACCATGTCTGAAGGGCAAGCCAGATGAGCATCTTTTACCGGGCGGCCAAGATTGCCGAAGAGGTCCACGCAGCACAGCGCGACAAGACCGGGCGACCGTATATCGAGCACTGCCGCCGGGTCGTCGACGCGGTCGAAACCAGGGACCAGAAGGTCGTCGCCTATCTCCATGACGTCGTGGAAAAGGGCGAAGGCTGGAACCGGACCAGGTTGGACGAGGCCGGTTTTGGCCCGACGATCGCTTCGGCCGTCGACGCCATGTCGCGCAGGGATGGCGAGGACTACTTCGCGTTCGTGCGACGAGCGGCATCGAATCCACTGGCGCTGCCGGTGAAGCGCGCGGATCTGGCGGACAATATCTGGCAGGCCCGACAGGTCGGGGCATCGACTGTCAAATATGAGGAGGCACTACGCATCCTTGATGACGAGTTTCCGCGCCGTCAGCACCAGCCTTGAATTCAGATCGCCCCGCTACGAACGGGCAATCTACTCCGGGACGTGGGGCGTGTGCCGTCTGTCCTCCGCGGGCTCAGCATCGATGCGCGCCTTTTCCGGATCGAATGCACCATGACGTGCAATGGGCCGCGCCGCGGTTTCAGGCGTCTCGTATGCCCACATGAAATCGTCAGCCGAGCTGCCCACCGCATGGACGCGCCAGTAGCTCGCGGTGCCTTTCGAAGGGGAGCGGCTGGTGGTGTTCGTCTTTTCGAAAAGGTCGAAATAGATGTCTTCGAAAGGGATGTAGAACACGGGCTCATGTCCTTCTTCCTGAAGCACTTTCGCCCGTTCCGTAGCAGCGACTATGGCGTCGGAAAATCGTACCGTCACCGTGCCGACAAACGGTACTATGGCCAGCTGGCCAGCATGGTGTGCTGAGATTGCGTCTGAAGCTTGCATTCAAATTCTCCCTGGCTGCCGATTGATTGCGAGGCCGCATTTCGGTTCGTCATGCATGGAGACGAAATGCGCGGCCATGCGTCAGGTTCCGGCCTGTATTATGAGGTCGGATGACGACCTCACTTCAGCGCTTGCCATGGCTGTCGAGAAACGCAGCCAACAATCGCGAAACCTGATCAGAAGCCTCACGGGTCGGGAAGTGTCCGATGCCATCCAGCACCACGCGCCTGTAGAACGCGGTGAAATGCTCTTCGAGCCCCTCTGAGGACTGGGCAAACACAACGCGGTCGTCGCCACCATGAAGCGTCAGGATCGGCACCGTGATGATCTTGACCGCTTGCCGGCGGGCGAGTTCGGCATAGCGGGGATCGGGCTCGGCCTCTTCCCATCGGACCCGATAGGAATGCAACGTCACATCCGCCCAGTCAGGATTTTCGAACGAACTCGCGACACCATCGAAAATAGCGTCGTCGAACCAGCCTGATGGACCCCAGCTGTCCCACTGGTATCTGGCGAATTCCTTGCCGTTGTTTCGTACGAACTCGGCGCCCCGTGCCGTCGCCATGAACCATTGATACCAAAATGCTTTCGCTTGTCCGGGCGCCGGCGTTGCTGGTTTGCCTGGTTGCCAGCCGAGCGACAGCGCAGCACAGCACTTGATGCGGTCCGGGAAAACCGACGCGAGCAGATAGGATATCCGGGCACCCCAATCGTGTCCGACGACCGCAAAGCGGCTGAGGCCCAGCGCATCGGCAAAATCCAGCACATCCTGCGCCATCGCGGCAACCTCGCCCGAGCGCATGATTTCTTTTGACAGGAACGATGTCGGCCCGAAGCCCCGCAACCAAGGCGAAAACGTCCGGAAGCCAGCTTCATGAAGGACCGGCGAAATCCGAGCGTATGTCGTCGCGTCGTCGGGCCAGCCATGCAGCAGGATAACCGGGGCGCCGTCCTGCGGTCCACCATCGAGATAGGCGACGCGCAGCAGAGGTGTGTCGCAATGTGAGACGGAGTTCATTGGCTCTGGGGCGCAATAGCTGGCTTATCATCACCAGTCGCGGACTCTGGCCTGGCGGCCTGGTCAACCTGTGGGTTCTTGTTGATGGTGCCGGTGTTGGCTTTCATCGGCTCGATATTGTTGTCGCAGGCGCCGAGCGTAAGGCCAGCGGCCAGGACCAGGAGTGAAAAGAACCTCTTCATCGAAACCTCCTCTGGTTGCTGTCCGGCAAACGAGGTTCCACCAATTTGGTTGCCTGATCGTCCTCTCAAGACGCCACGGCATCTGACGATCAACGCTTCAAGCTATTGGAATCGGCTGCAACTGTCGGATCAGGCAAAACCGGGCCACGTTCAGTCTCCGAACCCTCAGCCTCGATCTCCTGCACGGCCTGGTCCCAGTGCTCCTGCTCGCGGCCAGCCGGCCGGCCCTCTTGTACCCAGATTTCATGGGCTCGCCGTTTGATCTTTTCTTCCCTGCTGTCCATGGCCAGATCCTCCAATTCGTCAGTCTCAATTCCGGGCCATATTCTTTGTTCCTCCTCTGTCGGGAACAGCCGCTGCCGGAGCCGCGATTTCGGGGAAGGCGCTTGTGGATTGCGTGGGACGAAACCGCTTGGTAATTTTCGTACTGATATTTTTTCGTGACACACCGATGCCCGCAGCTTTATGAATCTGGCTATCGGCCAGCGTCGAGCACGTCCCTCTCCGATCCCACTGCCCGGCGCTCAATGCTTGATCGCCCGCCGCACCGATATGGCGGGCTGTTGCTTCGATTGGAGGTGACGCCCATGCGGGAATTGCCGAAAGACATCGACGCCGATGTGGTCATCGAAATCAGCAAGCTGCTGGACGACAGCCCGCTTTTCGTCCCGGTACGGGTCCATGAACTTGCGGCCAGGGTGAGGCAGAGGGTGAAGACCGGTCTGCCGGATCTTTCGATCGAAGAACTGATCGTGGAGATGGCCTCCGTACGTCAGCTGGCCATGGCCTTCGATCTGCCTGGATCGGAGAATGTCGTGCAAATCCCGGTGCGGTATAGCCGCTAGCACTGCGGCATCACACGCTCCATCCGGAGGTCAGGACAAGCGATGCCTCAAACATCTGCGCACCGATCTCATCGCGTACTTTGACGGTTACCTTGACGAAATCGCAGTCGGGCATTTCGTCTTGGGCAACATCCTGCAAAATACGAATTGCTTCCGCTCTGGCTTGTTCCCGGGATTCGAACAGCTGCCCGTTATCATCGGGTATCGCGCCGTCACCGTTTTGAAGATCGAAATAGTACCGCTTCATTTTCGGGCCACGCTGGAAACATCTGGCGGGTCAATGTTTTCGCTTCATTGGTGGTTCCTGCCCGCTCGGCGGCCGTGCTGGTGAAGACGTGGTCGTTCAACGCACCGCAGCGCGAAGCGCCGATAGGAAAAGCACAAGCAACGCCAAGGCGTTGAGGCCGGCGGCGATGGCATGCGAATACTCCCATTGGCGCCGCAGCAGCTCCCAGTTTTCAGGCAGGACAGTCCAGTTCCGGGTCGCCTGATTGATTGGATAGGTCAGCGTCCAGAAGGCAAATTGCGTGGCGCCGATGCTGAGAAAGGCGACAACAACCAAGCCGAAAGATGCACTCGCTCGGTAGAGCAGGATCGCCAGGGCGGCCGTAGAGAGCAATGCTCCCAGCACTACGATGCCGAACAGGCTCCATCCATCATAGGCGCGTTGCGCAGCCAGATAGTTCGGCCCGTCGAGCTTCATCTTGTTGAACATCGTGAAGAAATGCGCGGCGGCCGGAACGAAAGCCAATACAACGAAAATGAAGCTGACCACTCTCAGACTATAAATTGCCATATCCGGTCTCCTCTCAGGAGAGAGCTAGGGCAATCGGCAGAGTTGAAAAGGTCGTTTTAGCGGCGGCTTTCGCCCGCGATCGTATGATCTCAAGCGAGGTCGTTTTTTAGCCCTCACTCAACTATCTCGGAACATTTTTTTTGGGTTCTGGTTCTACGCACTGAAGGGACGAACCTTACCCAGGGAGATTTCCCCATGAAACATGTTCTCATTACCAGCATGCTGGCGATCGGGCTTGGCTGTGGAACGGCGATGGCTCAGACACAACAGCCCGAAAGCCAGTCTGGCGCAGACGCCAATTGCGCTTCCGGGCAAGCTGGCTGCCAGAATGGTTCCAAGATGGGCGAGCAGGCTCAGGACAAGACCAAGCTGCAGACCGACGAGCAGGCACAGGGCAAGGCCGGCACCACCACCGACCAGCAGGCTCAGGACAAGACCAAGCTGAAGACCGACGAGCAGGCTCAGGGCAAGGCCGGCACAACCGATCAGCAGGCCCAGGACAAGACCAAGCTGAAGACTGACGAGCAGGCTCAGGGCAAGGCCGGCACCACCACCGACCAGCAGGCTCAGGACAAGGCCAAGATGCAAACCGACGAGCAGGCTCAAGGCAAGGCCGGCACCACCACCGACCAGCAGGCTCAGGACAAGACCAAGACGCAAACCGACGAGCAGGCCCAGGGCAAGGCCTCGACGCAGGATACGACGTCGACCGGTTCCATCAACAACGTGACGGTGGAGCAGAAAACCGAAGTCACCCAGATCATCCGGGAGACGAAAGTCGAGCCTGTGTCCAACGTCGATTTTGACATCACCGTCGGCGTCGAAGTTCCGCGGCAAAAGGTCAGGCTGCATCGTTTGCCGGCTCGTATCGTCAAGATCGTTCCCGCTTACGAAAGCTACGAGTATTTCGTGCTTGCGGACGGCCGGATCGTGATCGTTGATCCGGATACGTTCAAGATCGTCCTGATTTTGACCTGATATGTCCGAGCAGTGGTCCGCCCTCCAGAGGGCGCACCGCCATTGCTGGGCTGCTATGGATTCAAAGCGACCCGCAAAAGGGACTGCAAGCGGCAGGTGATACACCCTGCCACCGCATCGCCAGGGCTAGAGACGCCCGAGCACGACCAGGATAATGACTATAAGCAGCAGAAGACCGAGGCCGCCGCCGCCGTAATAGCCGGTGCCGTAGAATGGCCCGCCGCCAAGCCCACTAAAACCGCCAAGCAATGCAATAATCAGAATGATGATAAGAATTGTGCCGAGACCCATGACTTGCTCTCCTGTTTGCGGCTTCGCGCCTTAGACGGAGCGGCGGTCGCCGGCTGATGTGATTATGAACTCGCTACAAGCCTTCCTGTTCCCGACTGAGACCGCATCGACGCTGCCAGGTTCAAGGATGTCAGGCGAACAAAGGTCACCCCGAGACGCCCAAGTAGCCCCGGTCTTTCAGCAATCCAGCGAGATGGGCGGCGTTTGATGCTGCCATTTCGATTGCACCCGAGACTTTTTCCGGAGTCGTCGGCAGATCGACATAGTTGACCTCCTGCATGGCCTCGCCGACCCAGTAGACCCCGCCATTGGCCGGGATGGTGAAGCCAACATCGTTCAGTGCCTGAAAGCATTCCGCGTGGCAGTGATGCGCACCGTCCTCATTGCCGACGATGGCCACCAAGGCCACCTTTCCTGCTGCCGGCATGCGCCCTTTGTCATCGGTCTCCTCGAGAAACGCATCCATCCGCTCCAGGACGCGCTTGGCCACACTCGAGGGCTGACCAAGCCAGATCGGGAGGCCGAGTACGAAAATGTCGGCCCCCAGTATTTTTTCTCTGAGTTTCGGCCAATCGTCGCCCTCGCCCATGTCGGAGAGCACGCCGGGCTTGATATCGTGACTGAGCGCACGCACGATCTCGCCCTTCACCTCGTATTGCATCAGCGCCGCCAGGACATCGGCGAGCAACCGATCGGTGGAGGATTTTTCTCTGTCGTTCGAAGCTTTGAGCGAGCAATTAAGTGCGAAGGCCGTGAGCGGCATGTGAATCTCCCTGCATTGTCCTAATTGCAATCGCCCCGACTTCTTCACGACAGCACATGCGGGATCGCCCGGCATTTCAACGCCAGGATTGAATGCTTGTTCCGTAGCCGGGCCAGCAGAGAGAGTGGCCCCCTCCTCCCACTTGATGACGGTCCAGCCGGCTCAGAGCGGGCTGGCTCTTGAGCACTGACCACCGCTGGAGAACAGGCGGCGGTGAGCGACGCCGGCGGAAACCGGGGCGGGCAACCTATTTGACCGCTCGTCGTTTTCTCCTGAATTCCTGAGAATGGATAGACGATGCTCGTCCAGACCCTCGAAGCAGGCGATATGCAGCTGGCTGTATCCATGGCCGGCGATCCAGGTCGACCGGCCTTGATCCTTCTGCACGGCTGGCCCCATTCCCGGAAAATCTATGATGGTGTGATCGATGAACTCGGCGCGCGATACTTTACGCTGGCTTTCGATCTTCCGGAGATCGGTGGATCGCGTGGCACTCCGCCGTCGGCGGAAAAGAAGGTTCTTATGCTCCTGCGGAGTTAGCGCAATGTCCGCAAGGTGATCGAATATCGATGCAGGTCAACTGGCGGAATGCTGTGCTCCCATTCCGTGCGCGATCGTCCAGTCATGAGATACGCCGACCTTGGTTCGACGACGATGGTCCGGCGATCCCACTTGGCGCCATTCTTCCGCCGGAGCCGGAAGCTGCAAGGCGCCAGCAACGAAACACCCGCAACGTCTTCGAAATGAGGCTTGTCTCGATGCCAGCCGATGCCGGCGCCGGGACGGTATTCATTGATCAACACTTGCGCGAAGGCCTTGGCGGGCTTGCCTGCCAACGCCGCGATCTGGTCGCGCAGGGCCAACAGGAAGTCAGGGATCGGCGGGGCCTCGACGACCTGGCGCCTATCGTAGTCGTAGCGCAGGCCAAAACCGACGACGCGCCGGTTTGCCAGATGGCCATGGAAATCGAACGCCTCGAAAGGCAGGCCTTCGAGATGCCGGGCGAGTTCGGTTTCTTCTTGCGCGGTGATCAGTTCGGGCTGGTAGAGGAAACCTTCCGGCAGGTCGTCGGCAGCACCAAAGAGATCGTGCTGGAGTCCGGATAAGCCGGAGCCGAGTGTTTTCGATTTGGGTGTCGCCATCCCGGCTAGATGGTGAAGGCCAGCCCGCCTGGCAATATTGGAACCGAGCCAGCAAATCTTCACTCCGCCTGCGGACACCACCGCGCCGACCGGACAAAGCCTGTCAATCCGGAGTTTATCGGGTGCTGTATTCAACTCAGGATTTCGCGAGCATGCCTGAATGCGACCAAGGGAGTTCGTGCATGTACGTACGGTTCTTACCAAACCGTGAGCCTTCGTTGCCACTTGCTTGCCAAAAACTAAATTGGCAACGCGGCATCCCCAAAACATGCCGCAGTGGCCGGCGCGGGTTTGGGCAACGGTGTCTCACCGGCATCATCGCGTCGGCCACTCGAAAACGTCGTCTGGCGGTTTAGTGGCGGAGAAGCCTCTGTTGGCCCCGGCGCTCAAGCGAGAGGCCGTTCCTGCCTCGCGGGATGCTTCGAACCCAAATCTCCGATAAGCCGGCGGTATTGGGTTTCGGGCGGACCGTAAGAGCCTCGCGCCAACTTCATGAGACCGTCTCGATCGCGGATCGTGATCTCTCCGCGGCGCGCGCGGATATAGCCATAACTCTCGATCATCTGGAGACCCACGGTAACCCCCGGACGCCTGACACCAAGCATGATGGACAGAAATTCATGGGTTATTATAAGCCTGTCGCCGACAGTGCGGTCGCTGCACATCAAAAGCCATCTCGCCAGCCGGACTTCCAGGCTCTGCCGTGCGTTGATCGATGCCGTATAGCTTGTCTGAACATGGAAATATTGGACATAGCGTAACAGGAATGGCCGCAATGTAGGGCTGTCCTCCAGGGCTTCGACGAAGCGGGCAGCCTCGATCCGGAGCGCCTCGCATGTCGACTGGACGTAGCAATCAAAGTTCGCCTGGTCGTCCCCCATGATCAGGGCCGAGCCGGTCATTCCTTCGAACCCGATGATTCCGACTTCCGCTTCGGTCTCTGCGGAAGTCTTGGCCACCACCGACGCCAGTCCACTTTCCAGAAAATAGACGGCTTCGATCTTCTGCCCCTCGGTCTCCAGCGGCGCGCGCAACTCCAGGAAAACGCTCGCCAGATGCGGCTTCAGCCGCGCGAAATCCTCCGCGCTCATGCGGCGAAGCAATTCGCTCTTGGCTTGCAGTATCTGGTAATCCACGAGACTCTTTTCCCTTGGGCAAGAGCACTGGGATCTCTTAGCCGGCCGCGCCCGTCGAACGAGCGGACGGTAACGAACCATAGACTTCGTCTCGCCCAGCACTAGGCGGGCCGGCGTGTTGGTATGAAACCGACAGTTACTGCTGAAAACTCGAAGGCCTTGTTGGCTGACCATCTTTCGCCAACAAACGAGCCTCCCGCAGGATAGAGGCACGATCGAACCCGAGGAGCGATATGATATCACTGCTGTTCAGCGGCGCCTGTATCCCGCGCCAGCACGGTTATCGCGACTACTGGCAGACCGGGGCGCTCGGGCGCCTTTGCCATGCAACGCCATGCCTCGTGACGGGCAAGAGCGATGGTCACTCCCAAGCGTCAGCGCCCAATTGTGCTGCTGACGATTTCCTTTTGTACGCTTCCGTACAGAGCTTTGCGAGTCAATTCGGGCCGAGGCTGATTTGAGGGTTCTTGCGTCCTTGCGTCGTCCGTCCGTCGCCCCGAAATTCTTCGGAACGATTGCCCGGCTGAGAGGTTCAAATATTCCACCCAACAGGAGTCTCGAACGATGGATCACACCAACCACGTACGCCTCACAAGCACCGAACTGACGCCAGACATTCTCGAAGACGCCACCATTTACGACGCGGATGACAACAAGGTCGGCAGCGTTTCGCACGTCCACGGCTCTGGAGCTGCCAGTCAGGTCGTCATCGATGTCGGCGGCTTTCTCGGCATAGGTGCCAAGCCGGTGGCCGTTCCCGCGAGCCAGTTGGAATTCATGCGCGATGAAGACGGCGACGTTCACGCGGTGACGAACTGGACCAAGGATCAGCTCAAGAGCATGCCCGAGCATCACGATGCATGATTTCGAGGACTTCACCTTGAACGGGAGCGGCCGCTTGGCCGCTCTCCGAACGTCCCTTGGGCGCGACAGGATGACAGACGATGCGGCGCGAGACCGGAGCCTGCTTCTGCGGAGGGATCGCCGCAGCCATGGACGGAGAGCCTTTCTGGATATGCTACGATCACGACGACGATTGCCGCCGGGCCATCGGAAGTCCGATGACAATCTGGATCGGTTACCGGCCTGAGCAATTTCAGCTTCTTAGAGGGACACCGAAGGCCTTTTCCAAAACGCCAGGCGTCACCCGCACGTTCTGCCCGGACTGTGGAAGCTCGATAGGCTATAGCGACGAAGGTCTGCCGGACGAGTTCTACGTGACGGTCGGTTTTCTTGACAAACCTGAAGGTTTTCAGCCGCAAGCCCATGCCTATTGGGATCTGAGGCTACCGTACATCGAGTTTGATGACAGCCTGCCACGCATCGACCGATATTCGAGGAAGCGCGACCCGAAGTTGGGCAACCCGCGCGACCGGTAGTCGCCGTGCAAGGCGCGAAGGCATCGGCGGAACCTGAAGATCGCTAACGGGTTATTCGGGCAGACCCGTCGGGTGCCACCATGCCATCGACCGTGATCCGAAACGCACAATACGACCCCGCCACCAGGATCCTCTCGGTCTGGTTTGTTCCGAGCGGCAAACGTTACGACTATGAGGATGTTGCTCCGGTAACTTATGCCGCTTTCACCAAAGCTTCCTCAAAAGGCCGCTTCTTCAATGAATTCATCCGAGATCGCCATCGGTACCGCCGCGTGGCGTGACAAGTTCGGACATGAGCAGACGATGCACGGAACCTGACCCGCATCGTCTCGTTGACGTCTCGTCGAAGCAAACAAGGCAATGACAATTCATCTGGATATGCTCGGATGTTCGCACCGGCAAAGATCGATCGGAACAGGCTTCAAGGGAGTTCAAGAGCCATGACGGCCAAGAAGCAGAAGACCGAAAGCAAGGACAAGAAGGCGTTGCGCTTGGCAGAGACCACCGACGTCTCACCCAAGCAGGCCAAGGAGCTTATGCAAAAGCATGGCAAGGACAGCCCCAAGGTCGAGAAAGAAGCCAGAAACTTCAAGGCGGAAGGATAGGATCCGCATTGAGGCCCGGCTTGCATGACCCCTGCAGGGGATCGGCCGCCAGGCAATTCGGGATTAAGGGGGTTCGCCGGCCTTTTCGGCCGCGAGCGCAAAGGGGAAGCGCAGCACCAGGTTGCGGTTCTCGTCAAAAATCTCGAAGGCCAATCCGGTACGTAGCGGCTTGCCATGCAGCAGCTCTTCGGCGAGGATTTCCTTCGCCGACGCCATCGCGTTTTCCTCGGCGTTCGCGAGATCAGAAAATTCCTGGCCCTCGGGATCCTCCTGCAAGCTTCCGCTCTCGTCTCGAAGGTCGAAAAAGTACCTGGACATGCCGACTGAACTCCTCATTGCGATGATGGAATCGGAAGCGCCAGCCTCAGATTTCAGTGCCTGATGTACCTGGATTGTCGAAGAGCACAGCCAGGCCATGCTCGATGGCGCAGGCCGCAATCAGATCATCGAAGGCCTTTCCCGAAAGCGGGCAACTTGGCATCACCTCCCGAATTGCGGTTCCGGCCTTGGCGGTAGAGATCACATCGTGGCGTTCTTGCGTGTCTCGACATATTGCTGGACCAGGATTTTCAGGCGCCTCACCGCAACATCGTCCGTAAACATGGATTCCTCAGCCAATGCCTGAAGTATGGCTGTCGGCGTGATCATCGTGCCGACGGTCTCGGGGTTAGCCGAGATTGCTCGCACAATATTTCCATGGGCAGTTGGTTCCCCCGACCGCTTGCTTGGTAATTTTCGTACAGGGAATGCCCTTGCCCGCGCTTTTACCGAGCCGAACCGACGCCGGGTTTCCGATGCCAATGGCGAGCCTTCAGGCTTGCATCACCTTGCGGCTGTGACGCGCAACGACACTTTCCTCATCGGTCGCAATCACGCGCACCTCCACCTTGCTCTCGGGACGACTGATGATTTCGGCGTGGATGTCGTTGGCGCGTTCTTCAAGCACCACGCCAAGCCAGGTCAATTTTTCGCATATGGCCTTGCGGATGGACGCGGACCGTTCGCCGATGCCGGCGGTGAACACGAGGCATTCAAGACCACCCATCGTGTTTGCAAGCGCTGCTGCTTCCCTCGCCGCGCGGAAGGCAAAAAGCGCCATCGCCTCTTGGGCGCGAGGATCGTTGCTCCCTTCCAGCGTCCTCATGTCGCCCGAAATACCGGATACGCCGAGCAGTCCCGACTTCTCGTAGAGCATCGTCTGCAGCTCCTCAGCCGCGATGCCTCTTTCCAGCAGGAAGTGCAACAGCACGCCGGGATCGATGGCGCCGCACCGCGTGCCCATGACGAGGCCATCCAGGGCCGAAAACCCCATCGTCGTATCGATGCTCTTGCCCTGCTGCAAAGCACAAAGGCTGGCACCATTGCCGAGATGGGCGACGATGGTGCGTTTCGCCGCAAGAGTTGGCGATATCCCGCTGAGCCGCCCGGCGATGTATTCATAGGAGAGACCGTGAAACCCGTAGCGGCGCAAGCCTTGCCCTTCATATTGGCGCGGAAGGGCGAAGCGCCGCACGAGCGGATCGATCGTCTGGTGGAAAGCGGTGTCGAAACAACCGACCTGTGGCAGGTCCGGTTGCAAGGCGGCTATCGCGCGGACCGGCGCGAGACTGCGAGGCTGATGCAGCGGAGCGAGCGGCGTCAGTCTGTCGACGGCGTCGATGATGTCTGGGGTCAGACGGACAGGTTCGATGAACTCGCTTCCTCCATGCACGATGCGATGGCCGGCGCAGAGCAGGTTCCTTTCGCCAATTTCGCCCTGCACCCAATTCAGCATCTCGCCTATGGCTGCGTCACCCGGCTTGTCGATGGCGAGCTGCCGATCGCACTGCACCGTTCCGTCGGCCGCTTTTGCGCGGAGAATGGGTGTGTCGCCCAGGTCCAATGTGCCGCGTAAAACGAGTTGCAGAGCCTGCGACGAGACAAGATCGTAAAGCGCGAACTTGATGCTGGACGAACCGGCATTCAGCGCCAGGATCGACCGACGCGTCATTGGCGCGCCTTTGCCGCGCCTTTGTCGGGCCAGCTCCATTTCTGGATTTCGGGCATATCCTCGCCGTGCTCGCGGACATAAGCCCTGTGCTTCACCAACCGGCCGTGGAGTTCGCCGGCAAGCCCTTCAGCCCTTTCGGCCAGTCCCGGCACACGTTCGATGGCGGCAAGCGCGAGGTGGTAGCGATCGAGTTCGTTGAGCACCACCATGTCGAACGGCGTCGTCGTGGTGCCCTCCTCGCGGAAGCCATGCACATGCATGTTGTCATGGTTGGCGCGACGGTAGGTCAGGCGATGAATAAGATAGGGATAGCCGTGATAGGCGAAGATTACAGGCCGTGTCTTCGTGAACAACGCATCGAAGTCTCCATCGGCGAGCCCGTGCGGATGCTCGGTGTTCGACTGCAGCGTCATCAGGTCGACAACATTGACGACACGGATTCTCAGGTCGGGGATCGCAGAGCGCAGAATGTCGGTCGCGGCCAACGTTTCCAGGGTGGGCACGTCGCCGGCGCAGGCCATGACCACATCGGGCTCCTCGCCCTGAGCAACCGTACCGGCCCATTCCCAGATGCCCGCCCCCGCCTTGCAATGCGCTTCGGCTTCTTCAATGGACAGCCATTGCGGTGCCGGCTGCTTGCCTGCGGTAATGACATTGATGCGGTTATAGGTTCTCAGGCAATGATCGGTGATCCACAGCAGGGTGTTGGCATCCGGCGGAAAATAGAGCCTTACCGTATCAGCCTTCTTGTTGGCGACCAGATCGGCAAAGCCCGGATCCTGATGGCTGAAACCATTGTGATCCTGCCGCCAGACATGCGAGGTCAAAAGGTAATTGAGCGAGGCGATCGGCTTGCGCCAGGCAAGCTCGCCGGAGGTCTTCAGCCATTTGGCATGCTGGTTGACCATCGAATCGACGATGTGGATGAAGGCCTCATAGCAGGAGAACAGGCCGTGGCGGCCGGTGAGCAGATAGCCTTCAAGCCAGCCCTGGCAGAGGTGCTCGCTGAGTACCTCCATGACACGTCCGTCACGGGAAAGATGGACGTCGTAGGGTTCAATGCGCTGCATCCAGAGCCGATCGGTAACTTCGAACACCTCGTCGAGGCGGTTGGATGACGTCTCGTCCGGCCCCATCAGGCGAAAATTCCGCGCCTCGGCATTGAGGCGGAACACCTCGCGAAGATAGCTTCCGCAAATCCGCGTCGCTTCAGCGATGACGCCTCCCGAACGAGGCACTTCCAGCGCCAGGCTTCTCCAGTCGGGAAGCACAAGATCGCGCTTCAACAGTCCGCCATTCGCGTACGGGCTTGCGCCCATGCGCTTTGTCCCTGTTGGGGCAAGTGCCGCGAGTTCTGGCAACAGGTGCCCGCTTTCATCGAACAGCTCTCCCGGTTCGTAGCTTCGCATCCAGTTTTCGAGGATCTTGCGGTGGCCCTCATTTCCGCGTGCGTTCGACACCGGCACTTGATGCGAGCGCCAGAAACCCTCAACCTTCTCGCCATCGACCTCCTTGGGACCCGTCCATCCCTTGGGGCTGCGCAGCACGATCATCGGCCATTGCGGGCGTTGACCATCCCATCCCGGAGCCCGTGCCTGTTCCTGAATGGACCGGGTGCGATCGAGCACCGTGTCGAGTGTCGCGGCCATCGACTGGTGCATGGCAAGCGGCTCGTGGCCTTCGACGAAGAACGGTTCGTAGCCATAGCCGGCGAAAAGATTTCGCAACTCCTGATCGTCCATGCGGCCGAGGATTGTCGGATTGGCGATCTTGTAGCCGTTGAGATGCAGGATCGGCAGGACGGCGCCGTCCGAGGCTGGGTTCAGGAACTTGTTGGAATGCCATGCCGCCGCGAGCGGACCGGTCTCGGCTTCACCGTCACCAACGACGCAGGCAACCACCAGATCCGGGTTGTCGAAAGCCGCACCAAAGGCGTGAACCAACGCATATCCCAATTCACCACCCTCATGGATGGAGCCTGGCGTCTCGGGCGCGGCATGGCTTGGCACGCCGCCGGGGAAGGAAAACTGCCGGAACAGTTTCCTGAGGCCGTCTTCGCCCTGCCCGATATCGGGATAGACCTCGCTATAGGTGCCCTCGAGCCAGGTGTTGGCGACCATTGCGGGGCCGCCATGGCCCGGCCCGCAGATAAACAGAGCATCGAGGTCGCGTTCGCGTATGACGCGGTTCAGATGCACGTAGAGAAAGTTCAGCCCCGGCGTCGTGCCCCAATGGCCAAGCAGCCGCGGCTTGACGTGTTCGGCCTTCAACGGTTCGCGCAACAGCGGATTGTCGAGCAGGTAGATCTGGCCGACCGAGATGTAATTCGCGGCGCGCCAGTAGCGGTCCATGAGGTCGATCCGTTCGTGGCCGATAGCCTGCGGCGTCGCGGCAGCCTTGTCGTTCATCGACATCTCCAGCTTCGGTTCGCTGGTGATAACTGGGGCATCTTTGCGCTTGAGCAACCCCTGACTGACGCCGTCCGGGACGGCGTCGCGACCCGCGCGGCCGAGAGACCGGACGCGACCTCGGCCGGGCTTGCGGCCCCTGTCCGCAAATAGGCGGGAACCTTGAAGTCCTCCGGCGGTTAGAAACTGGAATCGCGAAGGCCAGGCTCAAGGCAGGTACCGCGAAGGATAGCCTCGAAGCGTTGCACCAAAGGGAGCTAAAAGATGCTCGATCTTCCTCGTGCCCGTGATCGAATGGTCAATATCCATGTCGGCCGGCGTGGCATCCATGACCGTGAGATTCTGCTGGCAATGCGCGAAGTTCCACGCGAGGCCTTCGTCGAACCCGGCTTCGAGGAATTTGCTTACGAAGATACCCCGCTGCCGATCGCCGACGGCCAGACCATATCGCAACCCTACATTGTCGCGTTCATGATCGAGATGGCGGATGTCAAACCGGGTGACCATGTGCTCGAAATTGGCACCGGCTCGGGGTACGCGGCCGCGGTGATGAGCCGGTTGGTCGAACAGGTCTACACCATAGAGCGTCATCCCGGTTTGGCCGAAACCGCGAAGCGGCGGTTTGAAAAACTCGGCTACCAAAACATCGAGGTTCGGACAGGCGATGGCACCAAGGGCTGGCCGCAGGCGGCGCCGTTCGATGCCATCGTGGTGACAGCCAGTGGTCCCGGCGCACCGCTCGCCCTTCAGGAGCAACTCGATGTCGGCGGCAGGCTCGTCATTCCGGTCGGCGACGACCCGGATTTGCAACGTCTGCTCAAAGTCACCCGGACAGGCGCCGCAACCTATAGCGAGGAGGATTTCGGCGGCGTGCGCTTCGTCCCTCTGATCGGCGAGCAGGGTTGGTCGGAAAACGGCACGGCCACCGACGTTGGTCGTCCGCTTCGACATCCCCATCCGATCAGCCTGCCTGATATGATCGCGGCCGCGGCTGAACCGCTGCCCGATTTCGACGATCCGGCCTTCGGCGCATTGTTCGATCGGTTCGCCGACCGGCGCGTCGTTCTGCTTGGCGAGGCAAGCCATGGCACGTCCGAATTCTACAGGGCGCGCGCGGCGATCACCCGCAGGCTCATCGAACGCCACGGCTTTACCGTCGTCGCGGTCGAGGCGGACTGGCCCGACGCGGCGGCGATCGACCGCTATGTTCGCCATCGTCGGCCGCGAACCGGCACTGGTGCGCCATTCCAGCGATTTCCGACGTGGATGTGGCGCAACACCGATGTCGCGGCCTTCACCGACTGGATGCGCCGTCACAACGAGAAGCTAGAGCCTTCGGAGCAAGCAGGGTTCTACGGCCTCGACATCTACAATATGAGCGGTTCCATCGGCGCGGTCCTCGACTATCTCGACCGGGTCGATCCCCAGGCAGCCAAGATCGCGCGCGAACGCTATGGCTGCCTGACGCCCTGGCAACACGAACCGTCCACCTACGGCCGCGCGGTGCTCACCGCCGGCTATCAAAAATGCGAAAAAGCGGTGCTGGAACAATGCCGGGACTTGCTCGCCAAACAGCTCGAATATGCAAAAAGGGACGGCACCGACTTTCTCGACGCCAGTCAGAATGCCCGGCTGATCGCGTCCGCCGAACACTATTACCGGATCATGTACTATGGCGGCGCGGAGTCCTGGAACCTGCGCGACACGCACATGTTCGAAACGTTGGAACATTTGCTGCATGCCGGCGGCCCCAACGCCAAGGCCGTGGTGTGGGCGCACAATTCCCATATCGGCGATGCCCGCTTTACCGAGATGGGCGTCGTCAGGGACGAACTGAACATCGGCCAGCTCTGCCGGCAGCGTTTCGGGGATGAGGCAGCGCTGATCGGTATGGGCACGCATTCCGGCACTGTAGCGGCCGCCAGCGACTGGGACGGCAAAATGGAGGTGAAGCAAATCCGCGCGTCGCACGCCGACAGCTACGAACGGCTTTGCCACGATTCCCTTGTGTCGCGGTTCCTGCTCGACCTCGGGCGCGACACAACGCTGCGTGAGCGGCTGCTGGAACGCAGGCTGGAGCGATTCATCGGGGTGATCTACCGGCCGGAAACCGAGCTGGGTAGCCACTATGCGGACGCTTCCCTGCCCCGGCAGTTCGACGCGTTCCTATGGTTCGACAAAACCGCGGCAGTGACGCCGCTTGGCCCGGAGCATGCAAGAACCGGCGTTCCCGACACCTACCCCTTCGGGCTTTAGCCGGCGCGCGGCGAACCAATGAAGAAGCTGAGGCGTGGAACCGGAACGAACTATCCGGTCTGCGATTCAAAACTGCAATCCCCGTCGAAGGAGTTTTCTCATGACCGGAACCAAACATCCGAAATGGAAGAAACCGAGCGATGCCGACTTGGCGAACAATCCCGGTATCGGGACTTCCAAGGGAACGATCAAGGAAGGGGAAGAGTTCGAGCTTGAAGGCGAGAACACGGTCGAAGGTGACGTCGAAAACGACACGACCGCCGCTGGCGGGATCGATCCAAGACAAAAAATGCGGACCAACAAATAGCTGCCCTGCGCGTCGCTGCGATCAACTTCGCCGGAAGGAGTGAACCATGCCACTTGCCCTTAGCAGTGCCGCCTTTGCCGAAGGCGGACAAATTCCCGAAAGATACACACGAGACGGCAAAAACGTATCGCCGCCGCTGAAATGGTCTGGAGTGCCGGACGAAGCAAAGAGCCTCGTTCTCGTCGTTCAGGATCCTGACGCGCCGAGCGGAACGTTTGGTCATTGGGCGGTGTTCAACATCTCCCCGGACACGAGGGAACTTCCCGAGGCCGAAAGCGGCAAGCCGGGTCCGGGCGCCCTCAGGCAAGCAACGAATGATTTTGGCAACGCCTATTACGACGGCCCTGAACCGCCGATCGGACATGGCGTTCACCATTACCATTTCCGGCTGGCCGCGCTCGACACGCCGAGCCTTGCCATTCCAGCCAGCGTGGGCATCGAGCGCATCTGGCGGGAGGCGCAGAAACATTCGCTTGAGCAGGCTGAACTCATCGGAACCTACGAACGCAATTCGTAAGTTAATGACCAGGGGCGACCGAGGTGGCCTGCTGCACGGAACGGTTCTCCTCCTCGCCGGTTGTCTGGGAAAGGAGATGCCGCCATGTTTGGAGATATCATGTGGTTGGTCGTCGTTGCCGGCGGCCCATTGCTGCTGATCGTGCTGATGGCCTATGCGGTTATCGCACGCCGTCGGCGTGGACCCGCCGAACAACGGGAGAGCGACCGGGCGACCAACCGGCTGTACCAGGACAAGCGTTGATCCGCGTCGGCAAGACATTCCGATTGGCAAGACATCCAATCGGCAAGACAGGGGATCGTATGCCGCACCGAAGCGACGACGATCCCCAACTACGGTCAGCGCATTATCCTTTGCCGCAACCACGCAAAGAACCTGCCGCTGATGGCTGAGCGGACCCGCGTCGCAGCCCAGCGCGCTTTCATGGTTGAGCCGACGTGGCAATCGCAGACGATGTCGTGCAGCTGCCAGTCGTTCAGCTCGAAAAAGCGCCTTGCCTCACCGTATGTGTCGTCCTTTAAACCCGATGCGCGCAGCACTGGATCCTCGAAGGCGACCGAAATTGCCGTTCCCTCGCCCCGCATCAATGAACGTGCTTCAGGGTGCAGATGTTCGGTGCCTGCAAACGCCCCAAGGCATCGCTCGGGATTACGCTCCAGCAGTTCAGCCCAGCGCTCTATGCGCTGATTTCGTGTCATGGCGGAATAAGCAGCCGACGATTCAATCTTGGCGACGGCATGCAGTTGGTCGAGTGTTTGATGTTTCATGGCCAGCTCCTGTTGAGGCAGCGAAGCGCCCACGCCTTCAAGGGAATTACCGCGCGTTAATGCTTCGACAAGAGCGCCAGGCTGGAGAATTCGACACAACCGGATTGGGCCGGCGGGATCATAAACACGCCGGCTGCGTTCATCGACGGGGGCGCTTGTGACAAGCCACTGATCCGCGACGGGATGCATCCATGTTCATCCAGCCAATCGACTATTTCCTTGCCGTCTGGTTCGCTCTTGCCGCCGCCTCGACGCTTTATGTCGGCTTCGATCAATACCGCAACAATCCCGAACCGGTGGTGATGAAATGGGGCTTCATCCTGGTGACCCTCTATATGGGTCCATTGGGGCTGCTGCTTTATGTGCTTGCAGACAAGGAGCCACGTCCAGGCGAGCATGAAGACTTCACCAGGCCGCTGTGGAAACAGGGGGTCGGCTCGACCATCCACTGCGTTGCCGGCGATGCGACCGGCATCATTCTCGCCGCAGTCATCACGGCAACGCTTGGCCTGCCGATGTGGCTCGACCTCATCGTCGAATATCTGGCGGGCTTTGCCTTCGGCCTGTTCATCTTCCAATCGCTGTTCATGAAATCGATGATGGGCGGCACCTACTGGGAGAACGTGCGCAAGAGCTTCCTGCCCGAGTTCATCTCGATGAATTTCATGATGGCCGGCATGGCGCCCGTCATGAGCTTTCTGATGATGGGACGCGACATGCGCGCCATGGAGCCGACCGAGCTTTTGTTCTGGGGCGTGATGTCGATCGGCGTCATCGCCGGCTTCACGCTCGCCTATCCGGCCAATGTCTGGCTGGTCGCGCGCGGGCTCAAGCACGGATTGATGACGCAGCGCCCGCAGGCGAACGAAACGAGCAGTGGAGAGCCGACCGCCCACCAACAGCACGCTACGCATCACCCCAACGCCGGCGACGATCGACGAAGCCGCAACACCTCCCATAAGTCCAAACGCAGCGGCCATCAGATGGAGACGGACGCTACGACGCCGCAGATTGCGGCCCTCGGTATTGTGTCGGTGTTGGCGTTGGCGATCGGCATGGCCGCGCCGGCGAACTGGCTGAACCTGACGCTTTCGGCGCGTGACGTCGGCGGCGCGATCATGCCGCAAGGCATGATCATGGGTCGCGACACGCCGGCGGAATCCCTGCGTGACATGGCTGCAACCGATCCGCGTCGCGTTACCTCGTCCTATGGTCTTGCCGCCAAGGGCGACCAGGAACTGCCATTCCGTCTAGAGAACGGCGTCAAGGTATTCGAACTCAGACCATCGGTGGTCCGCTGGCAGATCCTGCCCAACGTCGCGGTCGACGCCTATGCCTACAATGGCCAGATTCCCGGTCCGCGCATCCACATTCGCCAGGGCGATAAGGTTCGCATCGACCTCACCAACGACCTGCCCGAGGAAACCACGGTGCATTGGCACGGCATGATCCTGCCGAACCAGATGGATGGGCCTGCCGAGATCACCCAGCCGCCGATCGAGCCTGGACAATCCTATTCCTATGCGTTCACCGCGACCCAGCACGGGACCTATTTCTATCATCCGCATGCCAAGCCGGACCGCACCCAGGCGCTGGGGCTTTATGGGGCGCTGATTATCGATCCCGCCAATCCTGCCGACGAGGTTCCGGCTGACCACGACTATGTCATCGAACTTCAGGAATGGCTGGTGCGCGATGGGCTGACTTATCCGTCGATGCCCATGGAAGGCGGCATGCCGAACTTCTTCACCATCAACGGCAAAGCCTATCCCGCAACCGACACCATTCCTATGAAGGTGGGCGAGACGCTGAAGGTGCGTTTCATCGGCACCAACAACGGCTTCGTCCATCCAATGCATATCCATGGCGGACCCTTCGAGGTCGTCGCCCGTGACGGTGAGACGCTTTCTCCCTCGGCACGCTTCCTAGCTGATACCATCAATGTCGGACCGGGACAGCGCTATGACGTCGTGTGGAAGGCGCTGCGTCCCGGCAAGTGGCTGATTCACTGCCACATCCCGCATCACACGACGAACAACAATGTCGAGGAGAAGGGCGGCGGCGGGCTGATGGTGGTCATCGAGGTCGGCTAGATCTGCCAACCCCTTGCGAATTTGCCGATGTCATCTGGAGGCCGCGTCGTTGCGCGCTACTTCTTGATAATGGTTCCGTTGCGCAAGTCGAATGCCTCGGTACCGCGAGCCTGGCGGTAGAAATCGTCCTGCAATTCGCCCCACTCGCCGAGAAAGGCGCCGCAATTGCTGCAATGGATTGGCGTCGATTCCTTGGCGTTGTCGGGAATGTCCATTTGGATAGTCCCACAAGCCTTGCAATCGAGTTTGTCGTCCAGCCGTCGTCCCATTTCCCAATGATTGCGCATTTTCGGCCATGAGCCAATTGTCGATTTCGTACCAAATCGCTTCAACCACCGGTGAGTCCTCCAGCCATGGCTCATCGGTCAATCGCGAGAGTCAAAAAGGACGGCCAGCCCCAGTTCCCGTGCCAGCTCGACGATCGTCTCCATCAACTCATCGTCTGTATCCTGCAAATAAGGTGCGTTCCTGCGAGCGGCCTCTATCGCCGCTTTGACCGAAACGATGTCGCCGTATCGCGCACTTCGAAGCTCCTCTGCCAGAAATGCCTTGGCGGTACCGACAGGTCTTATTGCCCATCTGGCGATGCTCATGCGGCTCCCTCCCATGGTCACCTCTGTTTCATTTTGATCCTGTCCAAGGTGCAGATCAATCGATGGTACGATTCCGTACGCAACCGCTCAGCCGTTTGGGAGACAGCCATATGACGTCGTCTTGGCCATGGTTCGTTCGGCGTCTCCCAGGGTGGGTGGACGCGAAATTGCCCAGTGTGACCAGCCCCGCGGGAACCATCGCTCAGCATGGGGGTTTCTTCAAAATCTCCCTCGAAGGATGCAAGGAGCGACCATGCGCATGTTGACGATAGCTGTCGCACTTTCCGGGGCGGTCATCATTCAGCCCGTCTACGCCCAAACTGTTGGACCGCAGCTTCCCCAGGTGACGCCACCGCAGGGCGAAGTGCAACCGGAGCAGGCGCTGCCAGATCCAGGCTCTGCTGATTTGAATTTCACCGGCGTTGCCATTGTCGCCGTCGAGGATCTGCCTGACGAAATCAAGGCGCAGGCGGATGCCGTGATCAATCAGACCAGCGCCGAAGATTTGCTACGCCTGCAAAACTCAGTCGATGCTTCGCCTCAAGCGACATCGGCCTTGAGGGCGAATGGGCTCAATTCCTCGCAGGTTGTCGCTGCAAACATAGATGGCGATGGCACCCTGACGCTGATCATTCAGACGACGACTTGAGGCGCCGAACCATTCGCATCACGCCTTGCCCCGACAGTCGCGGAGAGCAGCAATGGTCGAAGCCGCCGTTCGCAACTTCACCATCAATTTCGGGCCCCAGCATCCCTCGGCCCACGGTGTTCTTCGGCTGGTGCTCGAACTGGACGGCGAGATCGTCGAGCGTGCCGATCCGCATATTGGCTTACTGCATCGCGGCACCGAAAAACTCATAGAGCACAAGAACTATTTGCAAGCGCTGCCCTATTTCGACCGGCTCGACTATGTCGCGCCGATGAACCAGGAGCATGCGTTCTGCCTCGCTGCCGAAAGACTGCTCGAAATCACTGTTCCAAAGCGTGGACAACTCGTCCGTGTTCTCTTTTGCGAAATCGGCCGGCTTCTGTCGCATCTCCTCAACGTCACGACGCAGGCCATGGATATCGGCGCGCTGACGCCGCCGCTTTGGGGATTTGCGGAGCGGGAGAAGCTGATGGTTTTTTACGAGCGCGCCTCCGGCGCCCGCATGCATGCGAATTATTTCAGGATCGGCGGCGTGCACCAGGATATGCCTCCGAAGCTTCTCGACGACATCTGGGCTTTCTGCGATCCGTTCCTCAAAGTCTGTGACAACCTCGACGAATTGCTCACCGGCAGCCGTATCTTCAAGCAGCGCAATGTCGATGTGGGCGTGATCGGGCTGGAGGATGCCTGGGCCTGGGGATTTTCCGGCGTGATGGTGCGCGGATCGGGCGCCGCATGGGATTTGCGCAAGGCACAGCCATACGAATGTTACCCGGACATGGATTTCGACATTCCCGTCGGAAAGAACGGAGACTGCTATGACCGCTACCTGGTCCGCATGGAGGAGATGCGCCAATCGGTGCGGATCATGAAGCAATGCCTGGAAAAACTGCGGTCACCCGAAGGCCAGGGGCCGGTCGCGCTTCCAAACCAGAAGATCACGCCGCCGCGGCGCGCCACGATGAAACGCTCGATGGAGGCGACCATCCAGCATTTCAAACTTTATACCGAGGGGCATCGCGTGCCGGCCGGAGAAGTCTACGCCGCGGTTGAAGCGCCAAAGGGAGAATTCGGTGTTTATCTGGTTTCCGACGGGGGCAATGTCCCTTACCGGTGCAAGATACGCGCGCCATCCTTCGCCCATCTGCAGGCGATGGATTTCCTGTCTCGACGGCACATGATCGCCGACGTTGCCGCCATCATCGGATCGCTCGACATCGTGTTTGGCGAGATTGATCGTTAGCCGTCCGAAGGTGTGCTTTGCCCCGCGATAAAGAAACTCCCCTTCGTCCTACGCGTGGATGGGAGGCTCTTCATTCTCGTCGGGATTGGGCAGCGGAGTCTCGTCCGGGAGCCTTTCCGGTTCGGGTTCCTCGATCGGCTCGGGCTTCCATGTTGGAGGCGGCACGGGCACATCGCGATTTGGGTCTGGCTGTCTTGGCTGTGGCATCTAACTATCTCCGTTCAGTCGGAACAACTCGTGCGCCGTGGCATGGTTCCTGGCAGAATCCAGCGAGATCGTTACGCCCTCGGGACACGAGTATGTTGGTCCGCCCAGGTGCCGGCGCAAAAGTTGCAGATCGTTCGGAACCGGTCGGATTTTCGAGCCGTTGTCGTCGACAGGGATCAAGGAGAAGCGTGATGAAGGACAAGGAAGGAAATATCGACCATACATTGCCGCAGGTCGCCATCGACGATCAGCAGGTGCGACAACTGGCGGCCACGACCGATTTGCCGTCCAGGCAGGCTCGCGAACTGGTGCGCCGTCACGGCAACGACCCCCGGAAGCTGGAAGAGTTGGCGAAATCGATCAACGCCACCAATTGAGTCAAGGCCAATGGACACCACGGCGCATGCCGCTGGCGTCAGATTTCGAGCAAGGCGTAGGGGCGGCCGCTTGGCTTGGCCACATGCATCGCGACGTTGTAGACCTTGGCTCCGCCAGGTGTTTGACCTTCGTAAGAACCGCGATGTGCATGACCGTGCACGACAGCACTAACCTGGAATCGATCGATCGTCTCCGCCAGGCGTGAAGAGCCCAGAAATGGAAATATCTCCGGCGGTTCTCCCGCGACTGTGTCGGCAATCGGCGCGTAGTGGAGGATCACCAGCGTGCGCTTCGCCCGCACCTGGCGCATCGCATTTTCAAGTCGCATTGCCTCGTTCACGCTTTCCGCGACCATCGTCTTGATCGCCGGTTCACCGAATGAGCCGAGCATGCGTGACCCGAAGCCGCCTATGAATCCCTTCACGCCGACAAAACCCACCTCCTCGATTTCAACTGCCTGCCCGTCGAGGAGATGAACATGCGCCTGGCGCAGGATCTTCGTGACGTCTTCCACCGCACCAGACTCGTAGTCATGATTGCCGAGCACCGCCACGACCGGGATCGAGCAGTTGCGCAGATCCTCGGCCAGCATCTCCGCTTCACGAGGCTTGCCGAGATTGGTGAGATCGCCCGTGAGAACGAGAATGTCGGCTTCGCTCGATATCTCGCCGAAGAGGTCGCGATACGAGGTTTGCGCATCTTCCCGCACATGGAGATCCCCGACCGCGGCAACTTTGAGCGCGCGTGCGCCCTCCTTGGGCGCGCTGCTCTTGACGGGATCAGCCATCACGGAATTCTCCCACACCACCGACGCCGGCGAAGCCCCATTCCTTGACGTCGATTTCGTAATCGCTTTGCGAAAGCAGCCGCCCACGGCAGATCTTCATCCTTGGAGACGGCAACTGCCGTTGCTTGGCGAGGCGGTCGAGCAATTCATCGAGCAGCCACGCCGGGATATGATCGCGCTCGCTCGGATAGATCCACCTGAAATTGATAAGCTGCATCAACAGAACCTCCCAGTGAACCTCCAGATAAGAAAGCAGCCGGTGCCAATCGATCTGATCGCCCGCCTTGAGAATCGTATGAGCGATATCGGCGCCATCGTGTCGCCCTCTGTCCTGGATAAAGCATTTGGACCAGATGAGTTCGGTCGGGCCGATGATCCGCACCCTGCTGCCCAACAGCTCCGTTTGGCGGGCGTGTTCCAGCCACAGGTCGCCAACAGGCACCGTGCCGTTGGCCGAGCCGAATATGACGTCGAAGAAATGCGTGCCCTTGAACACCTTGCCGAGCCACCGGTCATCCTCGATTTCGACGGCATATCCAAGCTGCTTGAAATGGGCCAGGATCCGCGCGTAGTCGCCTGCCTTGCAGAAGATATCGAGGTCCTTGGTCTGGCGGGTGACACCCGTATAAGCGCTTACCGCGTAGGTCCCGGCGACCAGAAAGGGTATGTCGGTGGCGGTAAGCTCACGGATTGCTTCCGTGTAAAATACCTCCGCCTCGGCATTTTTGAGCGTCGGCGCCGCTTTTGCATCGATCTTGGGAAGCGAGACCAGAACGTTTTCAGGCAATGGACCATTGGTCATGAAACGATGACTCCGAATCCGGCAACCGGCAGTCGCCCGCTGTGGTAACAACGTGAACCTCGCCTGGTTCCGCTACCAGGCGACCAGCCAAGGTTCATTCTCGTCACGTACTGGAAATTTCGGGATCGCGCCTGCCGATCCAAGCCGCCCCAACGTCCTCGCCGGCAGCGTAATGTCGCCTCGAGATCGGCCCATGCCATCGCCAATGTCCCATTGGCCCAAATTTGAAACACCAGGTGGGTGATCGATCTCGATTGTTTTAGAGTTTATTGGGCTTACCCGATCGGCACACAAAGCTGAAGCCGAGGCGCTTGACTTAACCGCACCCGATGGGCCGTGCGCTAAGCCATCATCAGGATCCATCAAGGCATGACCCCCTCGCCTCCCTTTCTCGGCTTTCCAGACCGTCTCGCAGATGGTCACATGCCCCGCGCGGTGATCTTCGGGGCCGGTCACGGCAGCACTTATCCCGGCAAGGACAGCCGCGGCCATGCATTGGCGGCGGATGCAATCCGAACTGCGAGCCAGGACGATGCCGCGTTCGTCGAGCACTGGGATTTCGATCTCGGCGGCCCGCTGTTCGACGGCAAGCCGGCCTCTTGCATCGACGTCGGCGATATCTTGACCACCATGCATGACAATGCCGGCAACAGGGTCAGGATCGAGGCAAAAACGCGCGAAATCCTGTCATTGCCGGCCGTGCCGATCCTGATCGGCGGCGACTGTTCCATGACCATTCCCTTCCTCGCCGGCTTTGCGGAGCACGGGCCGGTCTGGGTCCTGCAGATCGACGCCCATATCGACTGGCGCGACGAGGTTCATGGCGAACGCCACGGCTATTCGAGCCCGATGCGCAGGGCGAGCGAGATGCCGCATGTCGCAGGCATGGTGCAAGTCGGCCTGCGCAGCGTCGGCAGCGCACGCATCACCGAGATCGAAGCGGCACGGCGCTATGGCAGCCGCTTCGTGACCGCCCGCGAGGTTCATGCTCAGGGCGTCGAAGCCGCGCTACGGCATATTCCGGAGGGCGCACGGGTCGTCGTCACCCTCGACTGCGACAGCCTCGATCCGAGCATCATGCCGGGCGTGGCGGCGCGTACACCCGGCGTCTCACCTACACGCAGGTGATCGACCTGATCGCCGGCCTCGGCAGACGGGCCCGGATCGCAGGATTCGACCTTGTCGAGTTCTATCCTCCGGCCGATATTGACGGCCTGTCAGCGCTGACCGCCGCGCGCCTTCTCGTCAATGTGGTCGGCACCGTCGTCCGGCAGGTTTGATATCAAAACCCTGCTTTTCGCCGCAGACCGGCCCAAAGGCGCGTGAGCGAGCTTGCGGTTGAAATGCCCTTTTCCACACCTGGGTACTCGATCCTGCCTTGTCCGGCCGGCTCGTCGCTCCAAACCAAGTTGAAAGCAATGCCCTTGAGCCCAAGCTCCCCGATCCGGCGTACGATCGTCTCCTGCAGATAGATATCGGATATTCGCACCCCATCGGCACGCTCGGGCAGCTTGAATATCTCGGTACCGCCGATTGCGTCCGCTCGAAGGACGAGGCTTTCGATCACCATTATGCCGCCATCGTCAAAGCGAACGATCTTCGAACGTTCCTCGTCCAGCGCATCGATCACGGTGGTGACATTGAAGAGCGATATTGGCTCGTCAGCACGAAGCGGCAGGAATTCACCGTACGGCTCGAGGGTTGGCCGAAGCAACTTCAACGCCCTCGCCCGCAGGATGAGCACATGCTCGCCAAGCCATGGAAAATCTGAATATTGCCGGAGCGTACCGTCGTCGTGTTCGCACAGGATCTCCATCCCGGGCGGATGCCATTGTGTCTGCTTCCGGCCGCAGAGCGTCGAAAACAGCTGGTAGTCGTCCGCCTGTCGAGGAAGGACCCATTCCTGTCCTTCGACCACGCTCAGGACATAGATATTCATCCGATCCCCCGCACATCATTGCCTTGGTACCTGCTGCGCGGTTCTTCGCGCGCGTTCTCACCGCTGATCCGCGACAGCCGTTTGCGGCACCGGCGGCAATTCGGGTGCATCCATCCCCTTGAAAGGGTCACGCCAGGCGCCGATGTCTTCAAGCCGACGGTACCAGCGGCTGACAGAGGAATAATCGTCGAGCGGCAATCTGGCGGCTTCGTTGAACGGCAGGAAGGTCGCCATTCGAAAATCGGCATAGGAAACCGAATTCCCGACCAGCCACTGCCGCTCGGCAAGCACGGCGTCGAGTATTGCCGCGGCCGTATGGAATTGGTTTAGGCCCTCCTCCACCCGCTTCTGATCGATCGGGCCGATGCCGTACCGCTGTTTGGTCCCACGTTCGAAATGCACCATGTCGCAAGCGAATGCGAAGTGCTCCTTGCCCCAGCTCAGCCAGCGGATCATCTCGGGTTCGTCATCGCCGGTGCGCCAGAAATCCGAATGCGCATCGCGCGAGAGCCGGCAGGCTATGGCGTCTGCCTCCCAGAGGCTTTTTCCCTCTTCTTCCGCGAGGATGGGCAGCGAGAGATTGGGATTTAACCGGCGAAATTTCTCCGCTTGCCCCGGAGCGAATGGCGAGGCGAATTCAAATTCGACTTTCGCGTCGAGGTAGCGTGCGACCGCGACCGCGAGCCGAGGGTTGGGATTGCGGCTGAAATACAGCTTCATTGGGCACCGACGGTCTGAGCGACCACGCCATAGTCGATCATGGGCGGTCTCTATGCAGCTTCGAAGCCAGCTGAGCGTCCATGTATCCTGACGGACTGGGCTCGCTTTTCATCATCGTTTTTCGCCAAGCTTCCTGCTCGGCATTTATCAGAGCCAATTCCCAAACACAGGCAACAACAGGTCTCTTTACCGTATCCATCGGTTCGGCGGCGGAATACAGCTTCCGATAGATATGCTGACAAAGCACCGAACCTTGTATCCACCAGTGAACCGAGATGGAAACACCCAGCTCGCCAGGATGAATAATCACAAAGCCCATGCCATTGTCGTCACCCTCGTCCACCACACGCGGCAGAACCTCCTGTCGCACGAATGACTGTGCCAGGGTCACCATGGGTCCGTCGACCTTCTTGTTGTCTGCGACGAGGCCATAGACTTTGAGCTTGAGACCGCCAATGTCCCATTGGCCCAAATTCGAAACACCACGTGGATGGTAGATCTCGATTGTTTCAGAATTCACTGGGCTCACTCCAATTCAGCCATTCGCGCACGACGCTGCAGCAGGCGTACCTGATAGCTCAGAACACGCTTCGCGGCAGGCTCGATCAACATCACGCTAGGCTTATCGATAAACTCACCATCGAAATCCACCGGGCTTGCAAGGCCATGCCAGGGTTCGATGCAAAGAAATGGCGCGCCGCCGGGTTTGGACCAGATACCCAATTCCTGGAATCCCTGCCACAACATCTCGATCGCGGGACCGCTCTCGGCAGCGTAGCGCACGCTGGAACTGACGGGCCGATCCATGATCACCGCGTCCTCGCCGAAGAGCCTTTCGGAGAGTGCCAGCCTTTTGCCTTCCACAGGCGTCGGTTGTGGCGCTTTCAGCAGCAGGCCGTCCTTCAGGCGGCGGATCGGCGCTTGCTCGGCGGAGGCAAAGGTCAGCTGGTAATCCGTCTTGGCCAGATCCGGAAGCAAAGGCCAATTGAACGCCGGGTGCGCCCCGATCGATGCCGGCAGCGGCTCATCGCCGGTGTTGGTGATGTCGAAGGTCACATCAAGCTGATGGCGGTCCAGCGTGTAAGTCACTGCCAGGCGAAAGGCGAAGGGGTAGTGCGCGCGGGTATCGGCATCATCGGTGAGCACCAACGTGCAGGATCGTGGTCCCCTCTGCGCCCAGGCGAACGGCTTGTCGCGCGCGAAGCCGTGCTGGGTCATCGGATAGGTCTGGCCGCGATGGCGCAGTTGGTCGCCCTTCAGCCGGCCGACGATTGGAAACAGCACCGGCGAGTGACGCCGCCATTCCGGACCGGCCTGCCACAGAAACTCTGTGCCGTCGGCATCGCGTAGGGAGACAAGTTCGGCGCCCTGCCCGACAACAGTCGCCGAGATGCCGTCACCGTGAAGCGTCAGGCTGTCCTGTTCCATGCGTCCTCGCGGCTATCTGGCGTGGCCGGCAGGCTAGCAAAAGGGGACGTGCGAACTCAAGAGCGGCAGATTTACACCGCGTCTCAGTCAGCCGCGATGAACGATCCACCGCACATGGCAAATGCTGCCTCAAATAAAAAACCGTGGCCGGAGGTTTCCCTCCGGCCACGGTAAATTGCGAAATGTTGCCTGCTACGGTCCGGATTACTCGCGTTCGCCGGTAAAATTCAGCAGCAGCTGGAAGATGTTGATGAAGTTCAGATAGAGCGAGAAGGCGCCGAAGACGGCAAGTTTCTGGCGCGATTCCGCGTCGAAATTCTCGGCATACTGTTCTTTGATCGTCTGCGTATCCCAGGCGGTCAGGCCGATGAACACGGCGATGCCGATCACCGAGATGGCGAACTGCAGCGCGGTCGAGCCGAGGAAGATGTTGACGATGCTGGCGATCACCACGCCGATCAGGCCCATGATCAGGAACGACGAGAACTGGGTCAGGTCGCGCTTTGTCGTGTAGCCGTAGAGACTGGTGGCGCCGAACATGGTGGCGGCGATGAAGAAGGTGCGCGCGATGCTGGTTCCGGTGAAGACCAGGAACACGGAGGCGAGCGACAGGCCCATGACCGCGCAGAAGGCCCAGAACATCGCCTGGGCACTCGCCGCCGACATGGTCTGCATTTTGAACGAGAACAACAAGACGAAGGCGAGCGGTGCCAGCATCACCACCCATTTCAGCGGGCTGGAGAAGATCGGCACGTAGAGCGCCGGCGTCGATGAGATCATGAAGGCGACGAGGCCGGTGACCACCAGGCCGACGCCCATGTAATTGTAGACGCGCAGCATATGCTGGCGCAGGCCCTCGTCGAAGATGGCTCCGGTTTGGGCGCCGGCGCCGACGCGATATCCCAGATTGGGGGTGTTCATTTGCGTTCTCCTTTGTGAATCGATCAGTAAAGCGTCTTGGCAAGCGTCTCGGCGGCGCGGTCGAGGTCGTGGACCTCGCTTCGTCCGACCACCGCATAGGCGACATCGCCGATCTGGAAATAGGCCGACGAAATGTCGCCCGAGGGCGCTATCGCCGGCTTGACGACGTCGAAGGTTCCGGGCCGGATCGCAAACAGCGACACCAGCCCCATGTCTTTCGTCTCGACCGCCATCTCGACGCTCGGCCCAAAGCGCGACGGATAGATCTGCACGTCGCGCACCCTCCAATCCGTCGGCAGCGACGGCATGACGATGGCAGTAGCGGCGCGGATTTCGCCGGCGTTGTAATTGGGCGTTTCCGCCTGCGATGGCATGCTCTCGCGCACCAGCGTCGTCCTGTGGGCCTGCACCGCCTCGTCGACATAGGCGGGCGGCTGCGGCGAGGCGACGACCTTGGTCACCGACATCGGCCCGATGATGCCGTTTGCCAGCCAGCCGGCGGCGACGAAGCCGGCGACCGCCGCCGCGCGCTGCAACACGCCGAAGAGCCGGCCGCGGGCAAGCCCCCTCTCCAGCCGCCGCGCGGCATCGGCGGTCGCGGGGCGCGCCATGCCCTTGGAGCCGGCAAGCGCCACGCGCAGTTCATCGCGGGTCCTGAGATCCGACATCACGCGCGCCGCCGCCTCCGGGCGAGCGGACAAGAATGCTTCGACCTCGATGCGGCGGGTGACGTCGACCTGGTCGTCGACATAGGCGTCGAGGTCGATATCGGTCACGGGATCGACAGTTGCGGTCATGACGGGCCTCCAACGATCCTGAGGTGGTTTTTTGCCTTCGCGGGCTCCTCCATCTCGCGCAGTGCGGCGCGCGCCCTGCCGATGCGTGACATCAGCGTGCCGAGCGGCACGCCGCTGGCATCGGCGGCCTGCTGGTAGGAGAGGCCTTCGATGGCGACGAGGTGCAGCGCTGAACGCTGTTCTTCCGGCAGGCTGAAGAAAGCCTCGCGCACCTGCGCCAGGCGCACCGAATGTTCCTGTGGTGCCGGCGTGCTGCCGTCGGCCAGGTATCCAGCCTGTTCGACGCGCGACGCTTCGGACTTGCGGGACCGCATCTTGTCGATGAAGGTGTTGTGGACGATCGACAGCAGCCACGCGCGCAGGTTTCCGCCGGAGCGGAACGTGCTGCGCCGCTCATAGGCGCGCACCAGCGCGTCATGGACAAGATCCTCGGCGTCGGTGCTGTCGCGCGTCAGCGAGCGCGCATAGCGACGCAGCGAACCGAGCTGCCCTATGATGTCAAAGCGTGGCATTGACGGTTTCATGTCCTGTTTACGGAGCATGTGGGGATTTTAATCCCTGCCCTGCCAATTTTTTCCCTTTGAGGACATCGTTCGCCTCTACCCTCGCCTCGCAGCATCGAGGGGCTATCCCTGGAACCGCATGATGAAGCCGAGAATACAAGCTCCCGGAATCGTTGTGCGGGTGATTTCCATCGGTGCATCGATGGCAGGCATGGCGGCAGTGAGCCCAATGTGGCGACTGGAATGCAGTAGATCGTGCCTACTTCACACGCCTCTTCTCCAGCTTCCGCGCCAGAGTCCGGCGGTGCATGCCCAGCCGTCGTGCCGTCTCCGAAATGTTGAAGTCGGCCTCCACCAACGTCTCGTGGATGCGCTCCCATTCGAGGTTCTTTATCGAGGTTGGTCGCTCGGCGAGCGGCACCGAAGCATTGCCTTCGACCTGTCCGAAAGCCGCTTCAATGTCGTCTGTATTGGCGGGTTTGGCGAGATACTGACAGGCGCCGAGCTTGATCGCCTCGACAGCGGTGGCGATGCTTGCAAAGCCGGTCAACACGACGATCCGCATTTCAGGATCGTGCTCGTGCAGCGCCCTGACGCATTCCAGGCCCGAGCCGCTGGCGAGCTTGAGATCGACGACGGCATATTGGAAGGCAACGGTGCCGATCAGCGCATGCACGCCGTCGACGCTCCGGCAGCTATGCGTTTCGTAGTCACGCCGTTCGAAAGACCGGCGCAGTGCGTTGGCAAAGGCGATGTCGTCCTCGACGATCAACAGCGTGCGTTTAGTCGGCATTGTGCCCTCGCGGAGACAGAGCAGCCAGCGGCAGATGCAACGTAACCGAAGCTCCCCCCTCGGTTCTATTTCTTACGGTGACGGTACCCCCCAGCTTGCGGATGACATTGACGACCAGAAACAGGCCGAGCCCGCTACCTGGCCGGTTCTTGGTCGACGTGTAGGGCTTGCCGAATTCTGCAAGCATGGCTTCTTCAAATCCCGGTCCCGCGTCGACAACTTCGACGATGAGATCGTCCGCGTGGCGGCTGACGATCAACCCGACCCATAGAGGCGACGCTTCAAGTGCGTTGTCCAGTACATTGAACATCACCTGTTTGAGCGCGGGATCGGAGACGATCTCCTGGTTGGCGCCGAAACGCCTGGTGTATTCGAAACCTTGCGGCAGCCGTGTCGATTTCCATTCGGCCACCAGCTCCGCCAGGAAGGCGTCGACGGAGGTGCGAACCGTGCCTTCGCCACGCAATTCGCCCGAGGACATCAGGATTCCCGAAACGATCTTCTTGCAACGGTCCAACTGGCCCTGCATCTCCCGGATTTCCTGCGCCAGATCCGGATCGGCCTCGAGAGCCGGCATGCGCTGCCAGTCGTTGAGGATGACGGAAAGCGTGGCCAGCGGCGTGCCGAGCTCATGCGCGGCACCGGAGGCGAGCAGGCCCATCCTGACGATGTGAGCCTCCTCCGCCGACTGCTGGCGCAAATCCGCGAGATGGGCGTCGCGGGTGCGAATGTTGTTCTGGACCCTGGTGATGAACAGCACCAGAAGCGTTGCCGCCAGGACGAAACAGATGAACATGCCCTGGATGTGCAGGCTGAACAGCCCGGCACCGTGTGCGGCGGGCAGGCTGATCTCACGGTAGAAGGTGGTCAGCGCAATGAAGCACGTGCTTGCAATGAAGACCAGCGCCCAGACCGACCATGTCTCCAGCAGCACCGCGCCCAGAATGACCTGGAGCAGGTAAAGCGAAATGAAGGGATTGGACGCGCCGCCGCTCAGGTAAAGCTGGACCGTCAACGCGGTGACGTCGAGCAGCAGTCCAAGAAACAGTTCGGTGTTGGTGATCGCGTCCTGGCTGCTGTGCCGGCGCAGGCTGGCGACATTGAGAGCGATCAGCAGCAGGATCACCACCGCCATCGGCACCAGCGGTAATCCGATGCCGAGCACGTAGCGGACGAACAGGATCGTCACGATCTGACCACCGACCGCGATCCAGCGCAGTTGGATCAGAAGCAGGAAATTCTGTTTGTTGGTCTTGTCGTGCAGAGTCATTGGGCCGGGAGGTCCCCAGCCCTGGCCAAGCAGGTCACTCAAGCGGGCGTCCGATCCAGGCGCTGGTTGAGCCTCAGCGCAAGCAACGTGCATAGCGCTCCCGACAAAAGATAGGCGCCTGATGAGATCAGCCCGAAATGGGCGGACAGGAACAGAGCGACTATGGGGGCGAAGCCGGCCCCGAACAGCCAGGCGAGATCCGAGGTCAGCGCAGCCCCTGTATAGCGGTAGGTCTTTGAAAAGTTCGAGGCGAGTGCTCCCGAAGACTGGCCGAACGACAGGCCGAGCAGGACGAAGCCCAACACCATGAAGACGGACTCTCCGACGAAGCCGCCATCGAGCAGCTGTGGCGCGAAACCGCTGAAAACGGCGATGGCCACCGCCGAGCCTCCGAGCAAGGGCCAGCGCCCAACCCGGTCTGCGACGAAGCCCGAGATCGCGATTGCCGCCAGGCCGAAGAAGGCTCCGATCGTCTCGATGACCAGGAACCGGGCCGGTCCCTCGCGCGTGAACAGGAAAATCCAGGACAGAGGAAACACCGTCACCATGTGGAACAGGGCGAAACTCGCCAGCGGCGCGAAGGCGCCGAGCACGACAGTGCGCCCTTCGGCGCGCAACGTCTCGCGGACGGAAGTCGGCTCCAGTTCCTGGCCTTCAAACAGTTTGGTGTATTCCGGCGTCACCACGATGCGCAGCCGTGCGAACAGGGCGACGACATTGATGGCGAAGGCGACGAAGAACGGGTAGCGCCAGCCCCAGCTGAAGAAGTCTTCGGCCGACAGGTTGCCGACGAAATATGCAAACAGGGCGCTGGCAACGATGAGCCCGAGTGGTGCGCCCAGCTGCGGGATCATCGCATACCAGCCGCGGCGCTTTTCGGGCGCATTCAACGCCAGCAGCGAGGCAAGTCCGTCCCATGTCCCGCCCAGCGCCAGTCCCTGACCGATCCGGAACATGGCCAGCAGCCAGGCCGAAGCCTGGCCGATCTGGTCGTAACCGGGCACGAAGGCGATCGACACAGTCGAGGTCCCCAGCAGGAACAGCGCGATGGTGAGCTTGGCGCTGCGTCCATAGGCGCGGTCGAGCGCGGTGAAGATCGCCGTCCCGATCGGCCGCGCGATGAAGGCAAGCGCGAAGATGGCGAAGGAGTAGAGCGTGCCGGTCAACGGGTCGGCATAAGGAAATACGAGCTTCGGAAAAACGATGACGGAAGCGATCGCGTAGACGAAGAAGTCGAAGAATTCCGACGTCCTGCCGATGATGACGCCGACGGCGATTTCGCCGGGCTTCACCTCATGATGCCGCGCGTTGATCCGTCTTGCGTCGGCTTCGATCTTAGAAGTTGGGCTCACAGCATTCTCCGTCGCCCCGCCGCGGTCTCATTACGATCGCTTGCCATGTGCGCGGGCCAGGTGCTTTGATGAGGCCTGCCGCGTCATTGCGGCATTGGACAAATTGTCCAATGCCTTCATTGCCGCGGTACGGTTAGCACTGGGGGGAACAACCGACAGGTCATACATTGAGCCGTCTCCGTACCCTTTTCCTGCTGCCCCTGCTGGCATCGCTCGGCTCCTGCAGCATGGTCGTCATGAACCCTGCCGGCGACGTCGCCGCGCAGCAGCGCGACCTGCTGATGGTGTCCACGGCACTGATGCTGATCGTCATCATACCGGTCATGGCTCTCACCATATTCTTTGCCTGGCGATACCGCCAGTCCAACCGCGAGGCGCGCTACGAGCCGGATTGGGACCACTCGACCCACCTCGAACTCGTCATTTGGGCTGTGCCGCTTCTGATCATCATCTGCCTGGGCGCAGTGACCTGGATGGGCACCCATCTGCTCGACCCCTATCGTCCGATCGGACGTGTCGCGGCCGGCAAGCCGCTGCCGCCGGACGTGCGCCCGCTTGAGGTCGAAGTCGTCGCGCTCGACTGGAAATGGCTGTTCATCTATCCGCAGTACGGCGTGGCCATGGTCAACGAACTGGCTGCGCCGGTCGACCGGCCGATCAGCTTTCGCATCACCTCCGCATCGGTGATGAACTCCTTCTACATTCCAGCACTGGCCGGCCAAATCTATGCAATGCCGGGTATGGAAACCAGGCTACACGCCGTCATAAACAAGTCCGGCGACTATGAAGGGTTCTCCGCCAATTACAGCGGCGCCGGCTTCTCGGGAATGCGCTTCGCGTTCCACGGCCTGGACGATGCCGGTTTCCAGGCATGGATCGCGAAGGCAAAGGACGGCGGCGGCAAGCTCGACCGAAACGGCTATCTGGAACTCGAACAGCCCAGCGAGAACCAACCCGTGCGCCACTATGCGGCGGTGGATGCCGATCTCTACAAAGCGATCCTCAACATGTGCGTCGAGCCCGGCAAGATGTGCATGAGCGAGATGTCGCAGATCGATGCCAAGGGCGGTCTGGGAATGGCCGGCATCCGCAACACCCTGCCGCTGCTGTACGACAAGTTCGCCCGGCGCGGCACGATATTCGGCCCCGCCCCATCCTATGTCGCCAGCACATGCACGACCGAAGAAGCACTGGCGGCTTCGAAGGCTGATCAATCCGTCACGCCGATGACCTCGACGCCGATAGTCGGCGCTGGTCTGCAACGGCCACCGCCCCTGTCGATCCGACTGCCGTCACCTTCCGCAACCGGCACGCTTCGGTCGCCCTTCAACTCCTGAGGCGCCACGCAAGACATGTTCGACAATCCTGCTTTTCTCAAGGCGATCTTCGGCCGGCTTACGCTCGAGTCGCTGCCGCTGCACGAGCCGATCGTGGTCGCGACCTTCATGGTCGTCGCGCTGGGCGGCGTGGCACTCGTCGGCGCACTGACCTATTTCAAGCTCTGGGGCTATCTGTGGCGCGAATGGTTCACCAGCGTCGACCACAAGCGCATCGGCGTGATGTACATGGTGCTCGGCATCGTCATGCTGCTGCGCGGCTTCAGCGACGCCATCATGATGCGGCTCCAGCAGGCGATGGCCTTCGGCGGTTCGGAAGGCTATCTCAATTCGCATCACTACGACCAGATCTTCACCGCGCACGGCGTGATCATGATCTTCTTCGTGGCGATGCCGCTGGTGACGGGCCTGATGAATTTCGTCGTCCCGCTGCAGATCGGCGCGCGCGACGTGTCGTTTCCGTTCCTCAACAATTTCAGCTTCTGGATGACGGTCGGCGGCGCGGTCATCGTCATGATGTCGCTGTTCGTCGGCGAATTCGCCCGCACCGGCTGGCTTGCCTATCCGCCGTTGTCGGGGATCGGCTACAGTCCCGACGTCGGTGTCGATTATTATATCTGGGCACTGCAAGTGGCGGGCGTCGGCACGCTGCTGTCGGGCGTGAACCTGGTCTGCACCATCGTCAAGATGCGCGCGCCTGGCATGACCATGATGAGAATGCCGATCTTCACCTGGACCGCGCTTTGCACCAATGTGCTCATCGTCGCCGCCTTCCCGGTGCTGACGGCGGTGCTGGCCCTGCTGGCTCTGGACCGCTATGTCGGCACCAACTTCTTCACGAACGACTTCGGCGGCAATCCGATGATGTACGTGAACCTGATCTGGATCTGGGGCCACCCCGAGGTCTACATCCTGATCCTGCCGGCCTTCGGCATATTTTCTGAAGTGACCTCGGCCTTCTGCGGCAAGCGGCTCTTCGGCTACACGTCGATGGTCTACGCAACCGTCGTCATCACCATCCTGTCCTATCTGGTCTGGCTGCATCACTTTTTCACCATGGGATCGGGAGCGAGCGTCAACTCGTTCTTCGGCATCACAACGATGATCATTTCGATCCCGACAGGCGCCAAGATATTCAACTGGCTGTTCACCATGTACCGCGGCCGCATCCGCTTCGAACTGCCGATGATGTGGACGGTCGCCTTCATGCTGACCTTCGTCGTCGGCGGCATGACCGGCGTGCTGCTCGCGGTTCCGCCGGCCGACTTCGTGCTCCACAACAGCCTGTTCTTGGTCGCGCATTTCCACAACGTCATCATCGGCGGCGTGCTGTTCGGCCTGTTTGCCGGCATCAGCTACTGGTTCCCCAAGGCATTCGGCTTCCGGCTCGATCCGTTCTGGGGAAAGATGTCGTTCTGGTTCTGGGTGGTCGGCTTCTGGTTCGCCTTCATGCCGCTCTACATCCTCGGCTTGATGGGCGTAACGCGCCGGCTGCGCACCTTTGAGGATCCCTCGCTGCAGATCTGGTTCATTATCGCCGCCTTCGGCGCCTTCCTGATCCTGCTTGGGATCCTATCCTTCCTCATCCAGATCTTCGTCAGCGTGCGGCGGCGCGAGCAGCTTCGCGACGATACCGGTGATCCCTGGGACGGGCGCACCCTCGAATGGGCAACCTCGTCGCCGCCCCCGGCCTACAATTTCGCCTTCACGCCGGTCGTCCACGATCTCGACGCCTGGGCGGACATGAAGAATCGCGGCTACCAGCGTCCGTTGACGGGCTTCCGCGACATCCACATGCCGCGCAACACCGGAGCCGGCGTCGTCCTGGCCGGGTTGAGCGTGGTGCTTGCCATGGCGCTCATCTGGTACATTTGGTGGCTGGCGATCGTCAGCTTCGTCGCCCTGATCGGCTACGCCATCGCGCATACCTTCAACTACGACCGGGAGTTCCACATTCCGTCCAGTGACGTCACCCGCGTCGAGGACGAGCGGACACGCCTGCTCGCAGCCACCAGCCAGGCGGGATAAGCACCATGGCACACGCCGATACGGTGATCGACGACACGGTCTTCCACCTGGAAGACGACCACGGCCATGCCGAGAGCGGCAGCAGCACCATGCTCGGCTTCTGGATCTACCTGATGAGCGACTGCCTCATCTTCGCGATGCTGTTCGCGGTCTACGGCGTGCTCGGTGGCAATTACGCGGCCGGACCCGCGCCGAAGGACCTGTTCGATCTTCCGCTGGTCGCGCTGAACACCACCATGCTGCTCCTGTCCTCCATCACTTACGGCTTCGCGATGCTGGAGATGGCGAAGGGACGGGTGAAGCCCATGCAGGTGTGGCTGGTGATCACTGGCCTGTTCGGCCTCGCCTTTCTCAGCATCGAACTCTACGAATTCGCCCATTTCATCCACGAGGGGGCGACGCCGCAGCGCAGCGGCTTCCTGTCGTCGTTCTTCACGCTGGTCGGAACGCACGGCCTGCACGTCACCTTCGGCCTGGTCTGGCTCGTGGTGCTGATGGTGCAGGTCTCCAGGCACGGGCTGATCGCCGCGAACCAGCGGCGTCTGATGTGCCTGAGCATGTTCTGGCACTTCCTTGACGTCATCTGGATCGGCGTCTTTACCTTCGTTTATCTGATGGGAATGTTGCGATGAGCGCCGGCCACCACACAGACACCAGCGACCAGAGCCACGCGCGTCACGGCGTCGACCACGGCTCGCTGCGCGGCTATCTGACAGGCTTCGGCCTGTCCGTCGTGCTGACCGCCATTCCCTTCTGGCTGGTCATGACCAACGCACTCGGCAATCAGATGGCTTCGGCGATTGCCATCATGGCCTTCGCCGTCGTGCAAATCATCGTCCATATGGTGTTCTTTCTGCATATGAACACCGGGTCGGAGAGCGGCTGGACCATGATGGCCCTGATCTTCACCCTCATCCTGGTGGTGATCGCGCTGACGGGCTCGCTCTGGGTCATGTACCATCTGAACGTCAACATGATGCCCGGCCATGACATGAGTCAGATACCCTGAGAGAGGGACCTGGCTTTGGACGAACAGGCGCGGACGACACCGCATTCGAATACAGGCGACGGCCAAAGGGTTACGCGTTCACCATGGACGCTGTTGGTGCTTTGCCTTTGCGGTGCCATCGGCGTCGCAGGGTTCTCGGCGCTCGGTATCTGGCAGCTGGAGCGCCGCGTCTGGAAACTCGACCTGATCGAGCGTGTCGACCAGCGTCTCAAGGCGGTACCTGTGGCCGCCCCGGCGCCTTCGGCCTGGCCAGAGATCAACGCCAGGGATGACGAGTATCGCCGCCTCGTCGTTCCAGGCCGGTTTCTCGGTGATCGCGAGATCCTGGTCCAGGCGGTCACCGATCTCGGCGGTGGCTTCTGGGTAATGGCGCCGTTCCGAGCGGATGATGGCTTCACGATTCTGGTGAACAGGGGCTTCGTGCCGACGGACAAGCGCGATCCGGCAACCCGCCTCGAAGGCAAGCCCTCGGGCGATCACACCGGAATTCGCGGCCTGCTGCGCCTGACCGAACCGAAGGGCGGCTTCCTGCGTAACAACGATCCGGCCGCCAACCGCTGGTATTCGCGCGATGTGCAGGCAATCGCCTCGACGCAAGGCCTCGGGCAGGTCGCTCCTTATTTCATCGATGCCGATGCCACGCCCAATCCGGGAGGGTGGCCGGTCGGCGGCCTGACCGTCGTTTCGTTCCACAACAACCATCTGGCCTATGCCCTGACATGGTTCGGGCTGGCCTTGATGGTGCTGGGCGCGGTCGTCTATCTGTTGCGGCAGACTGGGAAACACGGCGGGGGCTGACCGCTGGCCGAGGCAAAGCTGAAAGGAGCAGGCAGGGCAGGCTTCCCGGCACCCCCGTCTCAGGCTGGAGCACCTAGCTAAAACCGCTGGCGAAACGCGACCGATTTGCGTATCACTCCGCCGCCATTGGAGCCCTAGCGATGTTTGAAGCCCTGCAGCCCGCCCCCGCCGACAAGATCCTGGCCCTGATCGGCCTTTATCGAGCCGATCCGCGTCCAGACAAGGTCGATCTCGGTGTCGGCGTCTACAAGGATCGCGACGGCAAGACGCCGGTCATGCGCGCCGTGCGCGAAGCGGAACAGCGCCTGCTGCAGGCCCAGGACACCAAGACCTATCTCGGCCTTGCCGGCGATACCGGCTTCAACACGGTGATGGCCAAGCTCGCCTTCGGTCCAGGCGCCGACATGACGCGCATCCGCGCCGCACAAGCGCCCGGCGGCTCCGGCGCGCTGCGGCTGGTGGCGGAACTGCTGAAGCGGACACGCTCGGATGCAACCATCTGGCTGTCGGACCCGACCTGGCCGAACCACATGCCGGTGATGCGCGCCGCCGGCCTGCAGATCCGTGAATATCCCTATTTCGACGCCGCGTCGGGCGCCGTTCGTTTCGACGACATGCTGGCGGCGCTGCGGACCGCAAAGAGCGGCGACGTCGTACTGCTGCATGGCTGCTGCCACAACCCGACCGGCGCCAATCTGGATGCGGCACAGTGGGCAGCCGTTACCGATCTGGTCGTCGAGCGCGAGCTGCTGCCGTTTGTCGACATCGCCTATCAGGGCTTTGGCGATGGCCTCGAGGCCGATGCCCTCGGCTTGCGCCTGCTGGCGGCAAAAATTCCGGAAATGGTCGTCGCCTCGAGCTGCTCGAAGAATTTTGCTGTCTACCGCGACCGCGTCGGCGCGGCGATGATCCTGGCCAGGGACGGCGCACAGGCGGATGTGGCGATGAGCCAGATGCTGTCGGCGGCGCGCGCCATGTATTCGATGCCGCCGGACCACGGTGCGGCGGCCGTGCGCATCGTGCTCGAAGACGCCACCTTGCGCGCGGATTGGGAGGCGGAGCTTGAAGAGATGCGGCTACGCATGCTCAGGCTACGCGTGCAGTTCGCCGAAGCCCTGCGCCGGCAGTCCAATTCCGATCGCTTCGACTTCGTCGCCAGCCATCGCGGCATGTTCTCCCGCCTTGGCCTCACGGAAGCGCAGGTCGAACGGCTGCGTGCCGAGCACGGCATCTATATGGTCGGCGACAGCCGCATCAACGTCGCCGGCCTGCCCGAAGACGGCATGGACGAGCTCGCCAAGGCGATCGTTTCGGTTCTTGATTGACGCGGCTTGTCTGTGGACAAGGCTTCCGCGCCGGCTGACAGCGTTAGCCGCGCGGCCGGTCGCGGGATAGCATCCGATAGACTGTTTTGACGCAATTCCGGACAGAAAACCGTTTCACACTTTTCCTGGAATAGCTCTAGATGACGCCATCGAAAGACATTTCGCGCCTGATCGAGATCATGGCGGCGCTGCGGGCGCCGAAGACCGGCTGTCCCTGGGACATCGAACAGGATTTCTCGACCATCGCGCCCTACACGATTGAGGAAGCCTATGAGGTGGCGGACGCCATCGCGCGCGGCGATCTCGACGATCTGCGCGACGAACTCGGCGACCTGCTGCTGCAGGTCGTCTATCATGCCCAGATGGCCGAGGAGGCCGGTGAATTCTCGTTCCCTGACGTGGTGCAAGCCATCACGACGAAGATGATCCGCCGCCATCCGCATGTCTTCGGCGACGAGAAAGCCCGCAACGCCGGCATGGCCAAGGGCATGTGGGAAAAGATCAAGGCCGAAGAGAAGGCGGAGAAACGAAGCGCCCGCCTCGCGCGTGGTCTCGATCCCGAAGACAACGGCAAGGGGTTTCTGGACAGCGTGCCGGTCGCCCTGCCCGCACTGACCCGGGCGCTGAAACTTCAGGAGAAGGCCGCCCGCGTCGGTTTCGACTGGAGCGAGGCGGCGCCCATCCTCGACAAGATCGAGGAAGAGATTGGCGAATTGCGCGAGGCCCTGGCCAAGGGCGACACCGCCTCGATCAAGGACGAGTTCGGCGACATGCTGTTTGCCGTCGTCAACCTCGGCCGTCACCTCAAGCTCGATTCCGAAGCAGCGCTAAGCGGCACCAACGAAAAATTCCGCTCGCGCTTCCACTATGTCGAACAGGCTCTGGAAAAATCCGGCAGCACGCTGGAAAAGGCTGATCTGGCCTGGATGGAAGCGCTCTGGCAGGAAGCAAAGACCGCGAAGTAATCTCTCTTTCGGGCAATTCCGGACGGAAAACCGCTATACACTTTTTCCTGGAATTGCTCCGGATTACCCGTTGTTTTTACGACGCAATCTGCTTTCGATCTCTTCGCGGGCGCTTTGCGTGGCCTTGAGCGAGATGGTGGCGCTGCCGTCATCATTGTCGCTTCGCGAAACGACATCGCCATTGCGGTAAAGCCAGTCGACAAGGCCGAACTGTGCCGGCTCGATCGTCACGGTGAGGTCTTCGAGTTCGCCCGCCATCCGCGTTTCGATGACCGCCTTCAGCGCGTCGATGCCCTCGCCGGTCACCGCCGACACCGCAATCGGCGGCGCCTTGTTGGCGTCGGCGCCGTCTGCAAGCAGCCGGGTCCGGTTGCCTTCGTCGAGCCGGTCGATCTTGTTCCACACTTCTATCACGCGCTTGGCGTCGCCGGCGTCGACACCGAGGTCGGCCAGGATGCGCTCGACATCTTCGGCCTGAGCGGCCGTGTCCGGATCGGAAATGTCGCGCAGATGAAGCACAAGGTCGGCCTCGACCACCTCTTCCAGGGTGGCGCGGAAAGCCGCGATCAGATGCGTCGGCAGGTCCGAAATGAAGCCGACCGTGTCGGAGAGGATGATCGGCGTGCCATGTGGGAGGCGCACGCGGCGCAGCGTCGGGTCGAGCGTGGCGAACAGCATGTCCTGCGCCAGCACATCCGCCCCGGTCAGCCGGTTGAACAGCGTCGACTTGCCGGCATTGGTGTAGCCGACGATCGCCACCACCGGGAACGGCACCTTCCTGCGCTTGGCGCGGTGCAGGTCGCGCGTGCGCCGCACCGTTTCCAGCTCCTGCTTCAGCTTGATGATCTTTTCCTGCAGCTGCCGCCGGTCGGATTCGATCTGCGTTTCGCCGGGGCCCCCGAGGAAGCCGGCGCCGCCGCGCTGGCGCTCCAGATGGGTCCAGCTGCGCACGAGGCGGCCTTTCTGGTAGTTGAGATGGGCGAGTTCGACCTGCAGCGTGCCTTCCTTGGTGCGTGCGCGCTCGCCGAAGATCTCAAGAATCAGCCCGGTGCGGTCCAGCACCTTGGCGTTCAGCTCTTTTTCGAGATTGCGCTGCTGCACCGGGGTCAGCGGATGGTCGACGACGACCACTTCCGCATGTCCCTCTTTGACGATTTCCGCGAACTCCGCAACCTTGCCGCTGCCGAGCAGCGTCGCCGGGCGCGGATCGTTGACGGTCACCACCGCAGTGTGGATCAGATCCAGGTTGATGGCGCGGGCAAGGCCGACGGCCTCGTCGTGACGAGCATCAGCCGAACGCATCAGCCGAGGACGGTTGGTCTCGTCGTCATTGCGCTGGTGGCGGGTAAGGACGGGCACAATGACGACAGCCCGGGTCGGGCCCTTGGCTTCCGTCCCGGGATGATGCGTTGGTTTCCCGCGAACGGTGGCGTCCGCGTCTTTCTCACGTGCCAATCAGGCGCCCTGGCTTTCCTCGCCATCGAACATCTGAACCGGCTGGCTCGGCATGATCGTGGAAATGGCGTGCTTGTAGACGAGCTGGGAGTGACCGTCACGGCGCAGCAGGACACAGAAATTGTCGAACGAAGTGACCACACCGGTCAGCTTGACGCCGTTGATAAGGAAGATGGTGAGCGGGTTCTTGCTCTTGCGAACTGAATTCAGGAACAGGTCCTGAAGGTTTTGCGATCGTTCCGCCATTGTTCTTGTCTTTCGCCGATCCCCTTCGGTTTGCAAGCCAATGCGCCAAATTAACGGGCGCATGTCAAGCTCGCAAACACCGTCTTGTCGTCAGTAACGACAAGCAGAACGAGATATATTGATGTTCATTCCACCTGTGCGGTTATCAGGCTGGACTTTTTTCCGCAATGTCAAAAAAGGCCTGCCGCAAGGAAAGTGTTATTGAGCCGGGGTGCCCATTGGCGACCGTATCGCCGTCGATGGCCACCACCGGCATGGCGAGTGTCGTTGCGGAGCTGATGAACGCCTCGCGTGCCGCCTTGGCCTCGGCGACGGAAAAGCCGCGCTCCTCGATCTTCAGGCCGAGCTTGGCCGCCACTTCGAACATGGTCGTGCGGGTGATGCCGCGCAAGATGCCGTGCTCCGCCGGCCTGGTGACCAGGACGCCGTCCCGAGTGACGATCCAGGCATTGGACGAGCCGCCTTCTTTTACGTTGCCTTCGGCGTCGACGAACCAGGCTTCCTGCGCACCGGCCTCCTTTGCCTTCTGCTTGGCCAATACATTGGGCAGCAGCCCGACGGTCTTGATGTCGACGCGGTCCCAGCGGTTCTCCGGCACGGTGATGACCGCGATGCCGGTCTCGGCTCGCTTTGCTCCGGCTGCGGGGTCGGCCTTCCTGGCGGTCACCACCAGGGCCGGCTTGGTGTCTGCGGAAGGGAAGACAAAGTCGCGGCTGGCGACGCCGCGCGTCACCTGGACATAGACCAGTCCGTTGGCGACATGGTTGCGGTTGACCACCTCGCGCAGGATAAGCGGCAGCACGTGAGAGGTGACTGGCCAGGCGATCGACAATTCGGTCAGCGAGCGGTTCAGCCGCGCCAGATGGCGCGGCATGTCGACGATGAAGCCATGCGCCACCTCGCAGACCTCATAGACACCGTCGGCGAACTGATAGCCGCGATCCTCGATATGCACGGCAGCGTCGGCGTGCGTGACATAGCGCCCGTTGACATAGGCAATGCGCGGCATGGGCAACCCCTGAAGAATTCTTGGGCTTTCTTATGCGATTCCGCCGTTGCCGTAACCGGCAAATGCTTGGCCCAGCGCGGAACGGACGTCGCGCCTGTCTAGAGCGGTTCATGTTTTGATGGAAGCGTTTGCGAAGTAGTTGTTGCATTCGGCTGCCTCGATGGTTTCGACGGCTCTAGGTCAGCGAGCGGTAGAGAGTTGGTTGCCGACACAACGCGGCAGGGATGTTATGGAATGCACATGAGGCTGCTCGCTCATTCCGCATTTGCCGTGTTCGCTGCGGTCAATTCCGCCCACGCCTTGTCGTATTGTCCACCGGGCGAAGCATGCAGAGATTCGTATTTGTTCGATCCCCCTTGGGCCATTTTAATAGCAGCCATCGCTGTGATCGTTGTGGCCAAGGTCCTCACGTATTTCAGGACAAGGCGGAAGCCGAAATAGAAAAGGCCCGCCGGCCGGAGCCAGCGGGCCTTCACTTAGTTTCAGGCTAAGAGGACGTAGATCGCCAAGAGGGAAAGCGCTACGCGCTTTTCCCGGAAAACCGTTTCACACTTTTCCTGGAATTGCTCTAGACGCCCAGCGACTTGAGCTTGCGGTGCAGTGCGGAGCGCTCCATGCCGATGAACTCGGCGGTTTTCGAGATGTTGCCGCCGAAACGGTTGATCTGGGCGATCAGGTAGTCCTTCTCGAACTGCTCACGCGCTTCGCGCAACGGCAGCGCCATGATGTGCTGGTCGGATTGATTCGGCGTGCGCGGCATGACATCGCCGATCTCGGCCGGCAACAGATCGGCGGTGATCGGCGCATCGACGTCGTCGCCGCGCGCAAGGATCATCAGGCGCTCGACATTGTTGCGCAGCTGGCGAACGTTGCCCGGCCAGTTGTGCGCCTGCAGCACGGCCAGCGCGTCGTCGCCGATGCGGCGCGGCTTGATGCCGGCCTGGCGGGCGATCTGCTTCATGAAATTGTCGACGAGGTAGGGAATATCCTCGCGCCGCTCGGCCAATCCCGGCACGATGACCGGAACCACCGCGAGGCGATGGTAAAGATCCTCGCGGAAACGCCCGTCGGCAATCATCGCCTCGAGGTTCTGCGAGGTCGAGGAGATGATGCGGACATCGACCTTGACCCGCTTGGTTCCCCCTACCCGCTCGAACTGCTGCTCGACCAGCACGCGCAGGATCTTGTTCTGCGTCTCGCGCGGCATGTCGGCCACCTCGTCGATGTAGAGGATACCGCGATGGGCCTCCTCCAGCGCGCCGACCTTGCGCTCGACGCCATTCGATTCGGTACCGAACAGCTCGATTTCCATGCGCTCGGGCGTGATGTTGGCGGCGCTCAGCGTCACGAAAGGTGCGCTCTTGCGCGCCGACAGCGTGTGGATGGCGCGCGCGGCCAGTTCCTTGCCCGAGCCAGACGGTCCGATGATCATCACGCGGCTGTTGGTCGGCGCGACGCGTTCGATGGTCTGGCGCAACTGGCTCATCGCCGACGACATGCCGATCAGATCGAAGGTTTCGCCGCTGCGCAGCTTGAGGTCGGAAACCTCGCGCCGCAATTTCGAGGTCTCCAGCGCACGCTCGGCAATAAGGATCAGCCTGTCGGCCTTGAACGGCTTTTCGATGAAGTCATAGGCGCCGCGCCGGATGGCGGAGACCGCCGTTTCGATGTTGCCGTGGCCGGAAATCATCACCACCGGCAAGGTCGGATGCATGGTCTTGATCTCGTCGAGCAGCGCCAGCCCGTCCAAGCGCGAGCCCTGCAGCCAGATATCGAGGAAAATCAGCCGCGGCGCGCGATCAGCTATAGCAGCGAGCGCGCTGTCGGCATCGAATGCCGTGCGGGTTTCGTGACCTTCGTCGCTCAGTATGCCCGCGACGAGTTCACGGATGTCTTCCTCGTCATCGACGATGAGAATATCAGACGCCATTACCGACCTTTTCAGTTTCTCTTTCGTTTTCCGCCCTGCTTTCGCCGCGCGGAGCCGTTGCGGCCGCAGGCGGCAGGATGATGCTGATCATCGCGCCGCGCCCATCGTGGAAGTCCGCTGGAGCATCGTGTAGTTCCAGCCTGCCGCCATGGTCCTCCACGATCTTCTTGACGATAGCGAGGCCAAGTCCGGTGCCCTTCTCGCGTGTGGTCATGTAGGGCTCGAGCAGCCGTTGGCGATTCTCGCGCGGCAGGCCTTTGCCATTGTCGATGACGTCGATTCGAATCGCACCATTCTGGCGCCCGGCTTGAATCCGGATTATGCCGTGCGAACCGTCCTTCTGTTCCAATCCGTCGATGGCCTCGGCGGCGTTCTTGATCACATTGCCGAAAGCCTGCGCCATCAGGCGGCTGTCGAAAGTGCCCTTGAGCGGCTCGGTGCCGAAGATCCGCTCGAAAGTGATGTCGGCGCGGCTGACCTCGACCAGGAACGAGGCCTCACGCAGCGATTCGCGCAGATCTATCGCCTTCATCTCGGGCTTTGGCATGCGCGCGAACGCCGAGAATTCGTCGACCATACGGCCGATATCCTCAACCTGACGGATGATGGTGTCGGTGCATTGGTCGAAAACCTCGCGGTCCTCGGTAATCACCTTGCCGTAACGGCGCTTGATGCGTTCGGCCGAGAGCTGGATCGGCGTCAGCGGGTTCTTGATCTCGTGGGCGATACGCCGCGCCACATCCGCCCAGGCCGACGAGCGCTGCGCCTGAACCAGGTCGGTGATGTCGTCGACCGTCACGACATAGGATTTTTCCTCCGAGCCGTCGTCGCCGGCCTCGATGGTGATCTGCACGTTGAAGGTCCGCTCGGCACCGGCGCGGTAAAAGGTCACCTGCTCGCGATAGACGGGTTTGCCGGACTTGCGACCGATCTCGAAGACGCGGCCGACATGCGGCAGCACGGCGGAAAGATTCTGCCCAAGGGCTGCGCTGGCCGAAATCGCCAGCATCGCCTCGGCCGAGCGGTTGACGATGGTGACGATGCCGTAAGGATCGACGCCGATGACGCCGGCGGTAACGCCGGCAAGCACGGCTTCCGAGAAGCGGCGCCGTTCGTCGATCAGGTCCTTGGCCGACAGGATCTCATTGCGCTGCGATTTCAGTTCGAGAAGCATCTTGTTGAAGGTATCGCCGAGCGAGGCGACATCGCCGTCCGAAGGCCTGACGGGAACCGCGACGTCGAGATTGCCGGTCGCCACCTCGTCGGCGGCGCCGATGAGCTGGCGGATAGGCCGCACCAGACGGTCGGCGACCGCAATGCCGGTCCAGATCGCGGACAGGATGATGATGAGCGTCAGCGACAGATAGGGCAGCGCGAAGGCCACCTGCGAGGTACGGCGGTTATCTTCCAGCCCCCGATATTCGTCGGTGTTGGACCTGACGATCTGCCTTGCCTTGATCACTTCGGGATCGACGAGCCGAATGGTGTAGAGGTAGAGTCCTTCGATCTCCCGCAGCTTGACGATGGCGCCCATGATGTTGCGCGTTTTCGGTTCGATCAGCACCGGCTTGCCGTCGGCAGCGCTGGCCACCGCGCCTTCCGGCGGCTCGGGCATGGCGAACTCCGTATCGGTCTTGGCGCTCATGACGAAAGAGCCGTCCGGCTTGATCAGCGCCGCATGGGCCAGCGAACGGCCCACGGCTTCCTTGTTCATCAAGTCAAGAAAGCCGGTACGATCAAGGCCGTAGAGCGTGCGCGACGCATCGAGATCATAGGCCATGGACAATGTCGTGCCCTGGAGGTTGCGGGCATTTTCCTGGACATAGGCGTCGGCGATCGAGAGGGATGAATTGACGATCGTCTTGGTGCGGATCTCGAACCAGCGGTCAAGGCCGATGTCGAGCGTGATCGAGGCAATGATGGCCACCATGATGGCGGGAATGGCGGCAACCAGGGCGAACATGGCGACAATGCGCACATGCAGCCGCGAAGCGGCCTTACCATGCCGGCGCGCCATCAGGATGCGGTGCACCTCACGCCCGACCAGCGCGATAAGAAACAGGACGAAAGCCGCGTTGAGGGCAATCAACGCCAGCGTCGTCGACTCGTTCGGTGTGATCGGCGTGGCGCCAACGAGGATGGTGAACGAGATCGCCGCCGTCATCAGCGCGCCGACGACCGCGATCACACCCGGCAGCGCAAGCAGCCGGCGCCCATCACGAGCGCCGGGTTCGCTGAAGAGCGGTTGGTTTGTTGTCGGTGCCTGCGGAGCCATGTCGCCGTCTAGAGCCATGATTGCGTCGGATGTATGCAACGCATTGTGGCGATTATGCAACAAGTGTGACCGAGACGGAAATCTTTCGCGAGCCGATCCCCTGAAAAGAGCGCGGGCTCAGATCAAGGCTCAGCCCTGCCGCGATGATTTGTAGACGTTGACGCCGAGCTCGCGGATCTTCTTGCGCAGCGTGTTGCGGTTCAAGCCCAGCAGTTCCGCAGCCTTGATCTGGTTGCCGCGCGTTGCCGTCATCGAGGCCAGGACGAGCGGAAACTCGACCTCGGACAGGATGCGCTGATAAAGCCCCGCCGGCGGCAATTCTCCGGCAAAGGAAGCGAAATAGCGCTGCAGGAAGTGCTCGACCGCCTGCCCGATCGACAAATCGTCGGGGATCAGATTGCCGCCACCCGGCACCACCGGACGTTCGCCGGTCTTGAGCTCCGCCTCGATGATCTCGGCGGAAATCTCGTCCTGCGAATAGAGCGCGGCGAGCCTGCGAACCAGGTTTTCCAGTTCGCGCACATTGCCCGGCCACGGATAGCGCTTCATCAACTCGATGCCGCCGGAAGAAATGCGCTTGGTCTGCAGGCCTTCCATTTCGCCGAGCTTGAAGAAGTGGCGGACGAGGTCCGGCACATCCTCGGAGCGCTCACGCAGCGCGGGCAGCCGGAGCGGCACGACGTTGAGGCGATAGAAAAGATCCTCGCGGAAGAGCCCCTGGTTGATCAGCGTGCGCAGATCCTTGTTGGTGGCAGCGACGATGCGCACGTCGGTCTTGATCGGCGTGCGTCCGCCGACCGTGGTGTACTCGCCCTGCTGCAGCACGCGCAGCAGGCGCGTCTGCGCCTCCATCGGCATGTCGCCGATTTCATCGAGGAACAGCGTGCCGCCTTCGGCCTGCTCGAAGCGGCCGGTCGAGCGGTTCTGCGCGCCGGTGAAGGCACCCTTCTCGTGACCGAACAGTTCCGATTCGATCAGGTCACGCGGGATCGCCGCCATATTGATGGCGACGAAGGGGCCGCCGCGGCGGCGGCCATATTCATGCAGCGCGCGCGCCACCAGCTCCTTGCCGGTGCCGGATTCGCCCGAGATCATCACCGTCAGGTCGGTCTGCATCATGCGCGCCAGCATGCGGTAGATATCCTGCATGGCCGCCGAGCGGCCGACCAGCGGCATCGCGTCCGGCTGTTCTTCCGGCCGCGCATCGATCTTCGGCCGACGCGGCTCGGAAAGCGCCCGGTTGACGATGTTGAGCAGTTCGGTCAGGTCGAAGGGCTTGGGCAGATATTCGTAAGCGCCAGTTTCGGAGGCGCGGATCGCCGTCATGAATGTGTTCTGGGCGCTCATGACGATAACCGGCAGCTCCGGCCTCGCCTTCTTGATGCGCGGCAGCATGTCGAAGGCGTTTTCGTCCGGCATCACCACATCGGTGATGACCAGATCGCCCTCGCCCGCCGCCACCCAGCGCCAAAGCGTCGAAGCGTTGGAGGTGACGCGCACCTCATGACCGGCGCGTGAAAGCGCCTGGTTGAGGACGGTGCGGATCGCCGCGTCGTCGTCGGCGACGAGAATATTGCCGCGAACGGTCATTTGAGGTCTCCTTCGCCGTCATCATCGGCGCCGTTTGGCGCTTCTTTCCAGGCCGGCATCAGGATGCGGAATGTGGTGCCGCGCGGCGTCGATTCGCATTCGATGATGCCGCCATGCTCGCCGACGATCTTGGCGACCAGCGCAAGACCCAACCCGGAGCCGTTCGGCTTGGTGGTGATGAACGGGTCGAACAGGATCGGCAGGATGTCTTCGGAGACGCCGGAGCCATTGTCGCGCACGCAGAATTCCAGCGGCAGCGACACGCGGTCCTGCGTGCCCGGAACGGAAACACGGATGCCCGGCCGGAAGGCGGTCGACAGCACGATCTCGCCCTGCGGGTCGCTGCCGATCGCCTCGGCAGCGTTCTTGACCAGGTTGAGGAACACCTGGATGAGTTGATCGCGGTTGGCAAACACCGGAGGCAATGAAGGATCATAATCCTCCATTATCTTGATTTTCTTGGCAAAACCGTTCTTGGCAATCGCCTTCACATGGTCGAGCACGACATGGATGTTGACGGGATAGCGGTCGATCGGCCGCTCGTCGGAAAACACCTCCATGCGATCGACCAGCGACACGATGCGGTCGGTCTCGTCGGTGATCAGCCGCGTCAGCGCGCGGTCTTCGTCGGAAGCCGACAGTTCGAGAAGCTGGGCCGCGCCCCGGATGCCTGAGAGCGGGTTCTTGATCTCATGGGCAAGCATCGCCGCCAGACCGGTCACCGAACGTGCGGCACCCCGATGCGTCATCTGCCGGTCGATCTTGTCGGCCATCGACCGTTCCTGGAACATCACCACGACGGAGCCCGGATATTCCGGCACCGGCGCGACGTAGAGATCGACGACCTTCTCGATGCCGAGACGCGGCGACGACACGTCGACCCGATACTCGTTGACCGGAGCCCGACGCTCGCGCACCTGATCGACCAGCGTCAGCAGCGGGCTGCCGAAGGGAATGAGTTTTGACAGCGTGTTGCGGGCGAGCATGTTTGCACTCGAGCGAAAGAAGTCTTCCGCGTCGGCGTTGGCGAAGGTGATGAACCCCTCCTCGCTGATCATGATCACCGGGCGACGGATGGTGTTGAGCACGATCTGGGCGGCATCCGCCATTTCAGCGCCCTGGCCGGCGGCGGCGTTCATGCGGCGCTCCGCAGGTTCAAGGGTTGCGGATCGCGCGAAAACACATCGCGCAGCAAGGCAATGACGCGTGCGGGCTGGAATGCGGTCAGTATGGCCTTTCGGCTGTCGTCGGCGACGCCGCCAGCATGCCGATCAAGATACCAGCCAAGATGCTTGCGCGCCTGGCGCAGGCCGCTTTCGGCGCCGTAGAGCGCCAGCATGTCCTCATAATGGGCCACGATGTAGTCGGCGACCGCCGTCGAGTCCCGTGGCATGTTTGGCGTCGCCTCGCCGGTCGCTGCGGCCGCAATGCCGCCTGCGATCCAAGGCGCGCCATAATGGGCACGGCCGATCATCACGGCGTCGGCACCCGATTGATCGAGAATGTCGGCCGCTTCCGCCGGCGAAGAGACGTCACCATTGGCGACAACCGGGATGGACACGGCTTCCTTGACGCGGGCGATGGCGCGCCAGTCGGCCTTGCCCCGGTAGAACTGGCAACGCGTGCGGCCGTGCACGGTCACCATGCTGACGCCGGCCTGTTCGGCGCGGCGCGCGAGCATCGGCGCATTGAGCGCGCCTTCGTCCCAGCCAAGCCGCATCTTGACCGTCACTGGCACCTCGACCGCGCCGACAACGGCGTCGATCAGCGACAGTGCGTGGTCGAGGTCCAGCATCAATGCCGAACCCGCATAACCGCCGGTGACCTTCTTGGCCGGGCATCCCATGTTGATGTCGATAATGTCGGCCCCCTCACCGGCGGCGATTCTGGCACCTTCGGCCATGTGCATCGCCTCACGGCCTGCCAGCTGAACCATATGGACGGGCAGGCCGGAGTGGCGTATGCGCAGGTTGAAACCGGCCCTGCCCTTGGCAAGCTCGCCGCTGGCAACCATTTCGGACACGACCAGGCCCGCTCCATGCGCGTGGGCACGCTGCCGGAATGGCTCGTCCGTAATCCCCGACATCGGTGCGAGGAGCACGCGATTGCGGATTCTCACGCCACCGACATCGAGCGGCGCGGCCAATTTGGTCAAGTTAACCATGCACAAAAACCAAGCACCTTCATTCGTTGCACATTCTCTAGCCACAACCGGCGCAATGTGCAACGCGGAATGACGCCACATTAAGGCGCAATTGGGAAAATGCCGGCCTTCGGCTTTGGCCGCGACCAAAGCGCCGCGCGTCGCTGAGGACGCGCAAAAGACGCTTTGGAATTTCATACTTAGCGCACGATCTTTCCGAAAACCGATTACACTTTTCGGGATCGTGCGCTAGGACCAAACAGGCATGACTGACGCAAGTGAAAATCACGTTTCGGGTGCGGACGGCAAGGTCGCGGTGGTGATCGTTGCGGCCGGCCGTGGTGCGCGCGCCGGACAGGCCAACGGACCGAAGCAATATCAACACATTGGCGGCTTTGCCGTCATTGCACACACGCTGGACATTTTTCTGGCCCACCCGCGGACGAGCGAGATCGTCGTCGCCATTCATGCCGATGACCATGAGCTGTTCCGGCAGGCGGCGGGCGCCAATGCCGAGCGCGTCGTCGCCATCATGGGCGGGGCGACGAGGCAGGAATCCGTTCGGCTCGGCCTGCTTGCCCTTAGAGGCCACGCGCCGGCGCAGGTCCTGATCCATGACGCCGTGCGTCCGTTTGTCGATGCGGACCTGATAGATCGCACCATCGCCGCCATCGGCGAGCGCGAGGGCGCGTTGCCCGCTTTGCCCGTCGCCGACACGCTGAAGCGCGAATCGGCCTCCGGCGTGGTTGGCGAAACCGTATCGCGCAGCGGGCTTCACGCGGCGCAAACGCCACAAGGCTTTCCGTTCTGGCCCATTCTTGCCGCGCACGAGAAAGCCCATCATCTGGGAAAAATGGATTTTACCGACGATGCCGCGATCGCCGAATGGGCGCATATTCCCGTCAAGATCGTTCCCGGCTCGCCGGACAATGTCAAACTCACCTGGGCACGGGATATTGCGATGGCGGACCAGCGGCTTTCCGGCGAACGCGTGCGCTTTCCCGACATCCGTACCGGCAATGGCTACGACGTCCACGCCTTCGAACCGGGAGACCATGTCACTTTGTGTGGCGTCGCCATAACGCACGACAAGAAGCTGTCCGGCCATTCCGACGCCGATGTCGGTCTGCACGCCTTGACCGATGCGCTGCTGGCGACTTGCGGCGCCGGCGACATCGGCACGCATTTCCCGCCGTCCGACCCGCAGTGGAAAGGCGCTGCGTCGCGCATATTCGTCGAGCATGCGGCAAGGCTGGTGCGCGCGCGCGGCGGCCGCATCGCCAATGCCGACATCACGCTGATCTGCGAAGCGCCGCGCGTCGGCCCGCATCGCGAGGCCATGACCGCAGCCCTTTCGCAGATGCTGGCAATTACGCCGGATCGCATCTCGATCAAGGCCACAACCAATGAGAAGCTCGGCTTTGTCGGGCGCGAGGAAGGCATTGCGGCGATCGCCACCGCCAGCGTGGTGTTTCCCGGCGAGGTGCCGGAATGACCCACAACGAGCTGGCAAATGCCCTGCTGCAAGCCTGCCAGAGACGCGGCATCATGCTGGCAACGGCGGAAAGCTGCACCGGCGGCATGATCATCGCCGCGTTGACCGACATCGCCGGCTCGTCCGCCGTGATCGATCGTGGCTTCATCACCTATTCCAACGAAGCCAAGATGGACATGCTCGGCGTTTCCGCCGCCACGCTAGGGGCGCATGGCGCGGTTTCGCGCGAGACTGCGATTGAAATGGCGGCAGGCGCGCTTGCCCGTTCGCGCGCCGGGCTGACCCTGGCGGTCACCGGGATCGCTGGGCCTGGCGGCGGTTCGGCGGAAAAACCGGTCGGCCTGGTCTGGTTCGGGGTTGCGCTGGACGGCCGACCGATTGTCGCCGAGCACCAGCTCTTTGCAGACAAAGGCCGCGATTTCATTCGTCGCGAAACGGTCCGGCAAGCGCTGGAGTTGGGCCTGCAAGCACTCGGCTAACCCTGGACCCGGGGTGCTGCACCGTAGATGACGTCGGCGCGCTTCTCAAAGGCTTCGGCGAACATGCGGAAGGCGCGATCGAACATGGTCCCCATGACCGCGCCCAGAATACGGCTCTTGAACTCGTAGTCGATGAAGAAGCGGACGGTGCACCCGGCGCCGTCCGCTTCGAAACGCCAGACGTTGCTCAAATATTTGAACGGCCCGTCGATGTACTTCACCTCGATGGTGTTCTCGGCGGGCTTCAGCAGCACCTGCGTCGTGAAGGTTTCGCGGATCGCCTTGTAGCCGATGCTCATGTCGGCAAGCAGAACCGTGCGCCCGTCACGCTCCTTGCGCGAGCGAACCGTCAGCGCTTCGCAAAGCGGCAGGAATTGCGGATAGGATTCAACATCGGCGACCAGCGCGAACATCTGCTCGGGTGTATGGGATACGCGTCGGGTGGCTTCGAATTTTGGCATGAAACCAGCGGGTTAAGCTGTTTTCTTGAGAATCGCTTCCCGTGCCGCACGCAGCTTGGCGAAATCGTCGCCGGCGTGATGCGACGAACGCGTCAGCGGGCTGGACGCCACCAGCAGGAAACCCTTGGTCCGGCCGATCGTCTCGAAAGATTTAAACTCCTCCGGAGTGACGAAGCGGATCACCGGATGGTGCTTCTTCGACGGCTGCAGGTACTGGCCGATGGTCATGAAGTCGACATTGGCGGACCGCAGATCGTCCATCAGCTGCAGGATTTCATTCCGTTCCTCGCCCAGCCCCACCATGATGCCGGACTTGGTGAAGATCGACGGATCAAGCTCCTTGACCCGCTGCAACAGCCGGATCGAATGGAAATAGCGGGCGCCCGGACGAACCGTCAGATAGTTCGACGGTACGGTTTCGAGATTGTGGTTGAAGACGTCGGGCTTGGCGGCCACGACGACCTCCAGCGCGCCGTCCTTGCGCAGGAAGTCGGGCGTCAGGATTTCGATCGTCGTCAGCGGCGTTGCCGCCCGGATGGCGCGAATGACTTCGGCGAAATGCTGCGCACCGCCATCGGCGAGGTCGTCGCGATCGACCGAGGTGATGACGACATGGGTCAAGCCCATCTGCTTGACCGCATGCGCGACGCGGGCAGGCTCATCGGGGTCAAGTGCTGTCGGAATGCCGGTGGCGACGTTGCAGAAGGCGCAGGCGCGCGTGCAGATCTCGCCCATGATCATGAAGGTGGCGTGCTTCTTTTCCCAGCATTCGCCGATGTTGGGGCAGCCGGCCTCTTCGCAGACCGTCACCAGCTTGTGCGATTTGACGATTTCGCGCGTTTCGGCATAGCCCTTCGACACCGGCGCCTTGACGCGGATCCAGTCGGGCTTGCGCAGCACATCCTGATCAGGCTTGTGCGCCTTTTCCGGATGCCGCAAGCGCGGGGCGTTGGCGATCGTATCGAGGACAGTGACCATCGGGAAACCTGGTTCATTCGCGACGCCAGTCAGGCGTTCGCTGTCATAACGTCATCTAGGACTTTTCAACGCAAAGAAAAAGGCCGCCGCGGCGCATGCCGCAACAGCCTTTTTCGCATGGCAACTCTTCAGTGATGCTAACGGCGCACAAGACGCCCGGCCCAGATCAGCAGGCAGGCACCGATAAAGCCGGTGATGAGATAGGCAATCCAGCCGACGCCGAACGGGCCAAAATTGAGAGCCTGCAGAATGGCGTTCAGCACGACCGCGCCGACGATGCCCATAACGATGTTCATGAAGATGCCGGTGTTGCTCTTCATGAACATTTCGGCGAACCAGCCTGCCAGGCCGCCGATGATGATGGCTGCTATCCAGCCGACGCCATTCAGGTGCATATGCCTTCTCCTTGTGTGATGCGTGGAAACGCATCCGCAAACGAAGTACCTTGCCGCCGGGTTCCATCTGTAGCAGCGCTTTCAATCTATCAGGCGTTGAGCGCGCGGCCATAGGCGTCGAGCACGCTTTCCTTCATCATCTCCGACAGCGTCGGGTGCGGGAAGATGGTATGCATCAGCTCTTCCTCGGTCGTCTCCAGGTTCATCGCCACGACAAAGCCCTGGATCAGTTCGGTCACTTCGGCACCGACCATGTGGGCGCCGAGCAATTGACCGGTCTTCTTGTCGAAGATGGTCTTGATGAAGCCCTGATCCTCGCCAAGGGCGATGGCCTTGCCGTTGGCGGCGAACTGGAAGCGGCCGACGCGGATGTCCTTGCCCTCGGCCTTGGCTTTCGCTTCCGTCAGGCCGACCGAGGCAACCTGTGGATTGCAGTAAGTGCAGCCCGGGATCTTGAGCTTGTCGGTGGCATGCACGCCGGGAAAATTGGCGATCTTCTCGATGCACACCACGCCTTCATGCTCGGCCTTGTGGGCAAGCATCGGCGGGCCGGCGACATCGCCGATGGCATAGATGCCCGGCACGTTGGTCTTGCCGTAGCCATCGATGACGACGCAGCCACGCTCCGTCTTCACGCCAAGCGCCTCGAGTCCGAGGCCCTCGATGTTGCCCTGCACGCCGACGGCCGAGATCATCCGATCGGCGGTGATCTTCTCAACCTTGCCGTCCTTCATCTCGACATGCGCCGTGACCGAATTGGGATCCTTCTCGACCTTGGTCACCTTGGCTTCGAGGATGATCTTCATGCCTTGCTTCTCGAACTGCTTCTGCGCGAATTTCGAGACTTCGGCATCCTCGACCGGCATCACCGCAGGCAGCAGCTCGACCACCGTTACTTCGGCGCCCATGGTGCGGTAGAAGGA
>NZ_RZTE01000018.1:113097-122008 GCF_003997415.1 Mesorhizobium sp. M7A.F.Ca.MR.245.00.0.0
GTAGAAGGAGGCGAATTCGATGCCGATGGCGCCCGATCCCATGACCAGCAGCGACTTCGGCATCTCCTTCGGCACCATGGCCTCGAAATAGGTCCAGATCAGTCTGCCGTCAGGCTCGATGCCGGGCAGCGCGCGTGGTCGCGCGCCGGTCGCCAGGATGATGTGCTTGGCGGTGTAGGTGCCCTCGCCCTTGACGCCTTTCGGCACCGGCGGCTGCGGCTCCATCGGCTTCTTGGCCGTCTTGGATACGACGATCTCGCCCGGCTTCGAAAGCTTGGCCTCGCCCCAGATGACGTCGACCTTGTTCTTCTTCATCAGGAAGGCAACGCCGCCATTCAACCGCAGCGAGACCTTTCGCGAGCGATCGACCACGGCCGCTGTATCGACGCTGACCTTGCCGTCGAGCTTCAGCCCGTAATCCTTCAGGTGATCCGAATAGTGCATGATCTCGGCCGAGCGCAGCAGCGCCTTGGTCGGGATGCAGCCCCAGTTGAGGCAAATGCCGCCGAGATGCTCGCGCTCGACGATCGCCGTCTTGAAGCCGAGTTGCGCGGAACGCACCGCGGTGACATAGCCGCCAGGGCCGGAGCCGATGATGATGACGTCGTAGTTCTCAGCCACGGTTTTCTCCTTCACAATTCCAGCATGACGCGCACGACGGGTGCCAGCGCCTTGCCGATGTTTCGCGTGTTTTCGGCGTCGAGGTGGACGCCATCAAGCGGGGTGGTTTGCGCCACGCTGCCGGCGTCGAAGAAGCCGCAGCCGGCCTGGTCGGCGAGCGCTGCATATTGCGGTGCCAAAAACTTCGAGGCGTCATCGCCACCGGCGAACATTTCCTTGAAGTCGGCATTTTCGGTGCGGCTGACGACAGGCGGCGAGACGATCAGTATCTGCGGCGCGGGCCAGTCGAACGGATAGTCGTGACCGCGCACGATGTCGATCAGCCGCTGGATGCCCTGCTTGGCCGCGACGGGATTGCCGTGGATCCATGGCTTCATGTCGTTGGCGCCGAGCATGATGACAATCAGGTCGATCGGCGCATGGGTCGTCAGCACCGTTGGCAGCAGCCTGGCGCCGTTGCGATCCGCGCCGGCCAGATGGTCGTCGAACGCCGTGGTGCGGCCGTTGAGGCCATCGGCAATCACTTGCACGCCGGCGCCTAACGCTGCCTGCAGCACGCTGGGCCAGCGGTCTTCCAGCGCATGGCGGCCACCTTCGGCATTGTAGCCCCAGGTCAGCGAGTCGCCGTAGCAAAGAACCGTCTTCATGCGCCCACCTGTGCGTTAATCGAGCCGCGCCTCAACCGCCAGCGCACGAACAGCCAGTGAACCAGCACAGTGGCCAGGTTCGGCAAAACCAGGCCGGCGACGATCGGCAGGTCACCTCCCCACTGGCGCTTATCGACCGGCTGAGAGAACGTCCAACAGATCAGGCCGAGCCCGATCAGCACGAACAGGACAATTGCGCAGAGGCCCAGCCAGTTGATGATCGTCGGTGCGTTCGCAAAAAGCTGCGCGATGAAAAACATGATCGTCGTAGCAATGGTGACAAGCACCGACGTCATGAACACCAGAATGTATTCTTCCTGCGCATGGGTTGCGACCGCCAGCTGTTGAGCAACCAGGCTGCCTGCCAATCCTGACAGGAAAAACGCCATGAGGGAGGTGAAGAAGATCCGCACCGCCCTCTCCGTCCTAGACCAGCATGCCCATCGGGTTCTCGATCAGCCGCTTGAAGGCGACCAGCAGTTCAGCCCCAAGCGCGCCGTCGACGGCGCGGTGATCGGTCGACAGCGTCACCGACATCACGGTGGCGATCTTGATCTCGCCGTTCTTGACCACCGCCCGCTCCTCGCCGGCGCCGACCGCCAGGATGGTCGCATGCGGCGGGTTGATGACGGCGGCAAAGTCCTTGATGCCGAACATGCCGAGGTTGGACACCGCCGTGGTGCCGCCCTGATACTCTTCCGGCTTCAGCTTGCGGCTGCGCGCGCGGCTGGCCAGGTCCTTCATCTCGTTGGAGATGGTGGACAGCGTCTTTTCGTCGGCCTTGCGGATAATCGGCGTGATCAGGCCGCCCGGGATCGACACGGCAACGCCGACATCGGCATGCTTGTGCTTGACCATGGCGCTTTCGGTCCATGAGGCATTGGCATCCGGCACCGCCTTCAGCGCCATGGCCATCGCTTTGATGACCATGTCGTTGACCGACAGCTTGTAGGCCGGCGCCTCGCCCTTGTCAGTCTTCTTCACCGGGGCTGCCGCATTGATCTGCGTGCGCAGCGCCAGCAGCGCATCGAGCTCGCAGTCGAGCGTCAGGTAGAAATGCGGGATGGTGGTCTTGGCCTCGACCAGCCGCCGCGCAATGGTCTTGCGCATATTGTCATGCGGGACGAGGTCGTAGGAGCCCTGTTCGAACAGTTTCAGGACCTGATCATCCGACATCGCCTTTACCGCAGGCGCAGGAGCGCCAGCAGGAGCCTTGGCGGCAGGCGCCGCCTGGGCACCGCCACCGGCAATCGCCGCGTCGACATCCGCCTTTACCACCCGGCCATGTGGGCCGGTGCCAGTCACGGCAGACACATCGACACCGGCCTCCTTCGCGATGCGGCGCGCAAGCGGCGACGCGAAGGTGCGCTCGCCAGCCGCATGGCCGTTGGCAACCGGAGCCGCATCTGCCTTGGATGCGGTCGCGACCGGTTCGGCCTTGGGTGTCTCAGCCTTCGGTGCGTCAGCCTTGGGAGCCTCCGCTTTCGGCGTCTCGGCTTTGGCTGGTGCGGCAGCATCGCCGCTTTTCGCGGCAGCGCCCGCATCCTCGCCCTCTCCGGCGAGCACGGCGATCAGCGCATTGACCTTGACGCCTTCGGTGCCGGCGGGAACGACGAGCTTGGCAACCGTGCCCTCATCGACAGCCTCGACTTCCATCGTCGCCTTGTCGGTCTCGATCTCGGCAATCACATCGCCCGGCGAAACCTTGTCGCCTTCCTTGACGAGCCACTTGGACAGATTGCCCTCTTCCATCGTGGGCGACAGGGCCGGCATGGTGATGTTGATTGGCATTTTGTCCTCCCGCCCGGTTCAGCGATACGTGACGGCTTTGACCGCCTCGATGACTTCGCCGACATTCGGCAACGCCAGCTTCTCGAGGTTCGCCGCATAAGGCATCGGCACATCCTTGCCGGCGATGGTGATGACCGGCGCGTCAAGAAAATCGAAGGCGCGCTGCGACACCTGGTTGGCGATATGGTCGCCGACCGAGTTCTGCGGATAACCTTCCTCCACCACCACCAGGCGGTTGGTCTTCTTGACCGAGGCGATGATGGTGTCGAGATCGAGCGGCCGGATCGTGCGCAAGTCGATGATCTCGGCATCGATGCCAAGGCCACGCAGTTCCGCTTCAGCCTTGACCGCATAGGTCATGCCGATGCCGAAGGAGACGATGGTGACGTCCTTGCCTGATTTATGGATGCGCGCCTTGCCGATCGGCAGCACGAAATCGTCGAGCTTCGGTACGTCGAAGGACTGACCGTAGAGGATTTCATTCTCGAGGAAGATGATCGGATTGGGATCGCGGATCGCAGCCTTCAACAAGCCCTTGGCGTCAGCGGCGGTGTAGGGCATCACCACTTTCAGGCCCGGAATGTGGCTGTACCAGGCGGCATAGCACTGCGAGTGCTGGGCAGCGACGCGTGCGGCGGCACCGTTCGGTCCACGGAACACGATCGGCGCGCCCATCTGGCCGCCGGACATATAGAGCGTCTTGGCGGCCGAGTTGATGATCTGGTCGATCGCCTGCATGGCGAAGTTGAAGGTCATGAACTCGACGATCGGCTTCAGGCCGGCCATCGCCGCACCCACGCCAACGCCGGCAAAGCCATGCTCGGTGATCGGCGTGTCGACGACACGCCGCGGCCCGAATTCCTGCAGCAGGCCTTGCGTGATCTTGTAGGCGCCCTGGTATTCGGCAACCTCCTCGCCCATGACGAAGACATCGCCGTCGCGGCGCATTTCCTCGGCCATTGCATCGCGCAGCGCTTCGCGCACCGTGGTCGAGACCATTTCCGTGCCGGCCGGAATGTCCGGATCGGCGGCGATTTCCGTCTTCGGAGCAGCAGCCACCGGCGCAGCCGGCTTTGCGGCCTCCGCCTTATCCTCTGCGGCCGCCGGAGCCTCTGCCTTTGCAGGCGCTTCCGCCTTGGCGGGCGCCGCGGCCTTGCCGATATCCCCGGCACTTTCGCCGTCCTGTAGCAGCACGGCGATCGGTGTGTTGACCTTGACGCCTTCGGTACCGGCGGCGATCAGGATCTTGCCCAGCGTGCCTTCGTCAACGGCTTCTACTTCCATCGTCGCCTTGTCGGTCTCGATCTCGGCGATGACGTCGCCGGCGACGACTTTGTCGCCCTCGTTCTTCAACCACTTCGAAAGATTGCCCTCTTCCATGGTCGGCGAGAGAGCGGGCATGAGAATTTCGATCGGCATGTCCTTGCCCTCCCGTTACAATACGATATCGGTCCAGAGCTCGGACGGATCCGGCTCCGCGTCGTTCTGGGCAAATTCGGCGGCATCCGCGACAATGTCGCGGACCTCCTTGTCGATGGTCTTGAGCTCGTCCTCGGTCGCCCACTTCTTTTCCATCAGCCGTGCCTTGACCTGCTCGATCGGGTCATGGTCCGAGCGCATCTTCTGCACTTCTTCCTTCGAGCGGTATTTGGCCGGGTCGGACATCGAGTGACCGCGATAGCGGTAGGTCTGCATTTCGAGAATGATCGGCCCGTTGCCGGCGCGGCACCATTCGGTCGCCTGGTCGCCGGCGGCCTTGACGGCGCGGACATCCATGCCGTCGACCTGGATGCCGGGAATCTTGAACGAGGCGCCACGGTGCGAAAAATTGGTTTCCGCCGAAGAGCGCGACACCGAGGTGCCCATGGCATAGCGGTTGTTCTCGATGATGTAGATCACCGGCAGCTTCCACAGCGAGGCCATGTTGAAGCTTTCATAGACCTGGCCCTGGTTGGCCGCGCCATCGCCGAAATAGGTCAGCGAAACATTGTTGTTGTCGCGGTAGCGGTTGGCGAAGGCCAAGCCCGTGCCGAGCGACACCTGCGCGCCGACGATGCCGTGGCCGCCGTAAAAGTGCTTTTCCTTGGAGAACATGTGCATGGAGCCGCCCTTGCCCCGGGACAGGCCGCCCCGACGCCCGGTCAACTCGGCCATGACGCCGCGCGGCGACAGTTCCATCGCCAGCATGTGGCCGTGGTCGCGATAGGCGGTGATCATCTGATCGCCATCGATCAGTGCCATCTTCATGCCGGTGACGACCGCTTCCTGGCCGATATAGAGGTGGCAGAAGCCGCCGATGAAACCCATGCCGTAAAGCTGGCCGGCCTTTTCCTCGAAACGACGGATGAGCAGCATGTGCCGGTAAGCGGCAAGCTCTTCGTCCTTGGTGAATTCGGCAGGCTTGGGGGCCGAAAGCCCCGATTTGCCGTCGGATTTGGATTTGGCAGGCGCTTTTCTGGCGGCGGTGGCCATGCATCACTCCCTGTTGGCGTCTCTTTGTGGACATTAGAGCAGATGAAATCTGTTCTGGGGAGATCAGCTCTTCCCCACCGATTTAAGGGAGGCTAACACGCGTCAAAGCGTTGCGCCATGCCGAATTTGCATAGCTGGCATGCGCCTAAGCGATTAAAATCATTGAAAATATTGATGATTAACTTGAAATCAGTTATTTCGACGAGGTCGGCAACATAATGGTGATTTCGTCAGCCTGGGACAGATTGAGCGCCTTGCGTGCCTGCTCATCGAGCATGTCCTTTTCGAGCGTGCCTTCATGCATCAACCGAACGCGGCGCTCGAGTTCCATGCGGCGCGCCTTGATCGCATCGAGCTGCCCTTGCAGCGCCACCGTCTGGGCTTCCAGCTGATATTTCGAATAGATGCCGAATTCGCCGTGATAGGCATGAAAGCCGAAATAGGCCAGGAACGCCACGCAAAGCGAGGGAATGATCAGTCGGCCGGTGTTTCTCTGCTTGTGCTGACGCGTCCACATCGCCCGATTCCTCTAGAGCATGACGCCGAAAAGTGTGAAGCGGTTTTCGGACGATGCTCTATCTCTTTGATTTAGAGTCGGATTCAGATTTCAGGTCGAACAGACCTGAAATCATCCGGCTCTAGGCCGCGAACTCAGGCGGCTCACGATCTTTTTCGCCCGATTGTGCTTAACGGACGGTTACGGGTGACCTGTTGGGCGGCGTCGAAACGAAAAAGGGCGGGAATGCTCCCGCCCTTTTGTCCGGTATCGATGAGCCGGTGTTTCCGGATCAGCCCTTGACCACCGACTTGCCGGCATAGCTTGCCTGCTTGCCGAGTTCTTCCTCGATGCGGATCAGCTGGTTGTACTTGGCCATGCGGTCGGAGCGCGACAGCGAGCCTGTCTTGATCTGTCCGCAATTGGTGGCAACCGCGAGATCGGCGATGGTCGAATCCTCGGTTTCGCCCGAGCGGTGCGACATGACGGCAGTGTAGCCGGCCTTGTGCGCGGTCTCCACGGCGTCGAGCGTTTCCGTCAGCGAGCCGATCTGGTTGACCTTGACGAGGATCGAATTGGCAACGCCCATGCGGATGCCGTCGCGCAGCCGCGCCGTATTGGTGACGAACAGGTCGTCGCCGACCAGCTGCGTCTTCTTGCCGATCAGGTCGGTCAGGTACTTCCAGCCTTCCCAGTCGTCCTCGGCCAAGCCGTCCTCGATCGAGATGATCGGATAGTCGGCGGCAAGCTTGGCCAGGTATTTGGCCTGGGCCTTGGGATCGCGCGTCTTCTTCTCGCCCTCATAGACGTAGTTGCCGTCCTTGAAGAACTCGGTCGCGGCGCAATCGAGGCCCAGCGCGATCTCGTCGCCCGGCTTGAAGCCGGCCTGCTCGATCGATTCCATGATGAAATCGAGCGCCACCGGGGCGCTTTTCAGGTTCGGGGCAAAGCCGCCCTCGTCGCCGACATTGGTGTTGTGGCCGGCATCCTTCAGCTTCTTGCGCAGCGTATGGAAGATTTCCGAACCCCAGCGTACACCTTCGCGCAGCGTCGGCGCGCCGATCGGCAGGATCATGAATTCCTGGAAATCGATCGGGTTGTCGGCATGCGCGCCACCATTGATGATGTTCATCATCGGTACCGGCAGGAGATGCGCCTTGGTGCCGCCGACATAACGGTACAGCGGCAGGCCGGCGGCATCGGCGGCCGCCTTGGCCACCGCCAGCGACACACCGAGAATGGCGTTGGCGCCAAGCCGGCTCTTGTTGGGCGTGCCGTCAAGCTCGATCATGGTCTGGTCGATATGGATCTGGTTTTCGGCTTCCATGCCGCCGATGGCCTCGAACAGCTCGCCGTTCACCGCTTCGACGGCCCTGAGCACGCCCTTGCCGAGATAGCGGGCGCCACCGTCGCGCAGTTCGACGGCCTCGTGGGCGCCGGTCGAAGCACCCGACGGCACCGCCGCGCGGCCCATCGAGCCGTCTTCGAGAATGACATCGACCTCGACGGTCGGATTTCCACGGCTGTCCAGGATTTCACGCCCGACAATGTCGATGATGGCGGTCATTTGCGATGTCCTCGATTGATCTGAAGAATGCCGCACGTCTTAGCCAAAGTGCTGCAAAAGGCAATCGGCCGGCCGGCAATTATTGCCGCGGCATCAGCCTCTGAACGATTCACGAAGCGCAAATCGCTGTCATCATAAGTCATGTACGGTCGGCTGACTTCCGGTTAAGGTGCAGCGCGCGGGGCGAAACAGGAGGAGTTTCGCCATGTCCCAGTTGGGTGGTATCGTGAGTCTGTTCCTGATCGCGGCGGCATTCCTGACGTCGTGCGACAATCAGCAGTCGCCGCCGAAGGCGATGGCCCCCTTACACGTCAGCGAATAAGCCAGAATACAAAGCGGCCCCGTCTCTCGACGGGGCCGCTTTGTCGTTGCTGTCAATGCCAGTAAGGCGTGACCTTGTAGTAATTGTAAGATTCGTCGCGCGCCGCCTCGCCATCCGCCCCGGTCAATTCGTTGATCGAGTAGGCAGGTGCCGCCCTGAGTTGTTCCTTGGAAAACGGCACGACATAGCCGCCCTTGTCCTCATCATAGTCGAGGCTTGCCCACGGAATGGCGTGATACTTTTCGCCGATGCCGAGGAAGCCGCCAAAACCGATCACCGCGAACATGATGCCGTTCGTCATCTTGTCGAGCATCACATCCTCAATGCTTCCGATGCTCGTGCCTTCGGTATTGTAGACCGATGTACCGATGACCCGTGAAGCGGCGATGGCTTGGGTGTGACCTGTCTGGGTTGTCATGATTGTGCTCCTCATTGTGGTTTAGAACCATACTTGGACAATGAGGGGGGCGGGCGAAGGTTCCCGACTTTTTCGGCGACGCCCGGTCACTCCGCGAGGATGAAGGTAACCTTCATATTGACGCGATAAGCAACAATCTTGCCGTCTTGGACGACGATCTTCTGGTCCTGGATCCAGGCGCCCTCGACGTTCTTCAGGGTTTTCGAGGCGCGCGCAATTCCCTGTTCGATGGCGTCCTGAAAGCTCTTCTTCGACGACGATGTGATTTCGGTGACGCGGGCGACGGACATGGCTTCCTCCTGCCAAAACGCTCAGTTGCAAAGCCTATAGCCGGCTCGTGCCTTCCACAAGCGCCGGCAGTCGGCAGGGTATGCGTCCGGCCTTAGAGGCCCTTGGCGATACGGTCGAATGCCATCAGCCGCTCGAGCAGGGCTGGCATGTCCTTTAACGGCAGCATGTTCGGGCCATCCGACGAGGTCGAATTGTCAGGATCCTGGTGGGTCTCGATGAACACGCCGGCAACGCCAACAGCGACGGCCGCGCGCGCCAGCGTCTCGACAAAACGACGTTCACCGCC
>NZ_RZTE01000019.1:0-95218 GCF_003997415.1 Mesorhizobium sp. M7A.F.Ca.MR.245.00.0.0
TGGGTTTTGCGCGTGCGGTTGCCGACCGGGTGATCTTCATGGACGCTGGGCAGATTGTCGAGGAGGCAGCCAGATACTGAAGCATTAAACTTCCAGAAAAAAGCTGCGTGGATGCGCTGGACGAACGGCCCGTGCCTTTCCTCAACCAGCAGCGCGCGGGTGCCGCCGATCCTTGCGGATCGTGTCTGCCAGCGCGACGCTGACGTCGGACGCTTTGCTAGCCTCAATGCCAATCACCAAGCTGCTCAACAATATCGATGCGGTAGGCGCCGGATTTTGCGTACCCACAGTGTTGCCGATGCCTTGCAAGTCAGCCGGGGAACCATTGAAAATCCTGGCCGTTACGGTGGTCCTGGTCCGCGCGAGAGGGCACTTTGGAAACAGATGATGCATCACCGATCACTTCTGGCGTCGAGGGTCTCGATTACATCCTGAGAGGTGGTTATGCCAAATACCGGTCACACCTGATCGAGGGCAGGCCTGGATCCGGCAAGACGACGCTCGGGCTGCAGTTTCTGATCAACGGCGCACAGAACGGAGACAGGTGCCTTTACATCACACTTTCCGAGAGCAAGCGTGAACTTCTGTCGGTCGCCAATCGTCATGGGATGTCACTAGACGGCGTAGACATTCTGGAACTGGTACCCCCGGAGCTCAGCCTCGATCCGTCTCAACGCCAGACACTGGTGCACTCCTCCGACCTTGAACTGGGTGAAACGGTCCAATCCGCACTGGATGAAATAGGCCGTCTTAAGCCGGATCGTGTCGTTTTCGACTCCCTGTCGGAGATACGCCTCCTATCCCAGGGCTCCTTGCGCTACCGGCGGCAGGTGCTGGCGTTGAAGAGCTTCTTCCTTCTTAACGACGCAACGGTTCTGCTCCTTGACGACCTGACCGCCGAATTTGACGATTTGAACCTGCATTCTATCAGCCATGGGGTCATTCGCATGGAGCAGCTGTCACCCGTGTATGGGGGGGAACGCCGCCGCTTGCGGGTCATCAAGATGAGAGGTGTGGAAATTCGTGGCGGATACCATGACTTTGTCATCCGGCCAGGTGGGGTATCGGTCTTCCCCCGGCTCGTGGCCGGCGAACACGACGAAGGGAAGCAGGGCCCGCCAGCCCTAAGTGGCACTTCCCTCGACAATCTATTGGGCGGCGGGCTGTCACGAGGCACCAGCACCTTGTTGATCGGGCCATCAGGTGTAGGCAAGTCTACGATTGCTTCAACATTCTGCCACGCCGCGCTTTTGCGCGGCGAGACGGTGCTGGTGCTTCTTTTCGATGAAACGAAGCGTATCTTCCTGGCGCGCGCAGCCGGGCTTGGATTGGACCTGGAACCGTTCATCAAGAGTGACATGCTTCTCCTGGAGAAAGTCGAGCCTGCTGAACTGTCACCCGGAGAGCTGTCGTCTCGGATCCAAGCCGCCGTGGACCATTCGAATGCGCGGCTTGTGGTGATCGACAGCCTGACCGGCTACTTGAATGCGATGTCCGAGGAACAGCATCTGGTGTTGCAAATGCACGAGATCCTTACCTACCTCAATCAAAAAGGCGTCGTCACAATCCTTCTGCTCGCCAACCACGGATTGCTCGGGCAAATGGTGGCGCCGGTAGACATGACATACCTCTGCGATTCGGTCATGTTGTTGCGCTTCTTTGAGAATGACGGGAGGTTGAGGCGCGCGATCTCAGTAGTGAAAAAGCGCGTCGGCGCCCATGAAGACACCATTCGCGAATTCAAGATCAGCCCCGCCGGACTCGCCGTGGGGGAACCTCTTGAACAGTTCCGAGGCATCCTGACGGGGGTGCCCTCCTATCAGGGCAAGCAGGGCGATCTTCTCAAAGATAAATCATCATGATGGCAACGGATCCCGGAGTGCTCATCCTCTCACCGACCGGCCGTGATGCAAAAATCGCGGCATCAATCCTCGCGTCGAAGGGCATTGTAACGCATATCTGCAGCACTCTTGCTGAGACGTTGCCGCTGCTGGATATGGCACAGTGCCTAGTCGTTGCAGAAGAAGCATTGCTCACTTCGGATCGCAATCCATTCGCCGCCTGGCTTGAAAGCCAGCCGGCCTGGTCTGATTTTCCGATCGTTCTGCTCACGATGCGTGGCGCTGAGTTCGACGAGCGGCTGAGATTTCTCGACCGCTATCTCATCGTTCTGGAGCGGCCGTTTCTGGCATCAAGTCTAGCCAACTCCGTGCGTTCCGCGCTGCGCGCCCGCACGCGGCAGCTCGAAGTCAAATCCTTGCTCGAGCACAAAGAGGAAGTGGCGCATCGTCAGAAGCTGTTGATCCGGGAGCTTCATCACCGCGTCAAGAATACTCTCGCTAATGTGAGAGCGATGATGGGGGCAACAGCCCGCTCAAGCAGCAATGTGGATGATTTCGTGCGCAATTTCTCGGCCAGGCTGGTATCTCTGGCTGACACCCATTCGATGCTGACAGATGATTATTGGCAGACCGCATTTCTGCACAAATTGCTGGAAACCGAGCTTCGGCATTACGACACGACGGACAGGTCACGCATTCTCTTGGAAGGGCCTGATGTCGCGCTTGTCGCGGATCTCGCAATACCCGTGGGCATGGCTTTCCATGAGCTGGCGTCGAATTCGTCGAAATTCGGAGCGTTGTCCTGGCCTCGGGGACGGCTTGAGGTACGCTGGTCGGTGGCGCAATTCAAAAATGCTCAAGTGGTTCATCTTGACTGGCGTGAACGCGATGGCCCTGAGGTGCACCCGCCCCAGCGAAGTGGTTTTGGCACAACCTTGCTAGAGAGGGTTGTCGCCGTGCAGTGCGACGCAAAGGTTGAGCTGCAATACCACCCCAAGGGGTTAAGATTTGCAATGGACTTGCCCCTTCGGGACACCAGGCTTGTCCCTGCCTACTAGTCTGCGCGGGCCGTTTCGGGGGCGCCCTATTGGCGGCAAAAGGCCTATCTGGCGAGCAATCGCGGGGACTTTGCATCTCCACACTATTAGAGCTGGGAGCGTAGCCTGCTGGCAAAGTAGTCGGTGACCTTTTCGCTCACCGGACGTGCTTGCCACTCTTCCAGCCTGACTTGCCTTGATCGTTTCAGGTCCTCGTTGAAGATGTCTATTTGCGTTCGCGCGAATTCCATGTCGTAGACGTTCAGACTGGCCTCATCGTTGAGGCGCAAGGAACGCTCATCCAGATTGGCCGAGCCAACGCTCACCCAGACATCGTCGACGATCAACAGCTTGGGGTGGTACATTGTGGGTTGAAACTCAAAAATGCGCACACCGGCTTTGAGCAATTCGCCCCAGAAATAACGTGAACCCTTTCGCACTATGGGCACATCCGTCAGCCAATTGGGAACGATGACATCGACCGAGACGCCTCGCTTCCTTGCATCAAGAATCTGCTGCAGGGCTATGTCGTCGGGCACGAAGTAGGCCATGCCGATGCGCAGATGATCCTTGGCCGCGGCTATTGCTGCCAACATCATCAACTCCATGTTCTCCGAGCCGTTTGGCTGCGAAGAAAGTATCAACTGGGCATCGAGCCCACCAGCGGGCGCAACTGCAGGGTAGAACTTTCCGCCCTGCAATGTCTCGCCGGTCGTCTCAAGCCAGTTTTCCGCGAACGCCGCTTGGAATGCGGACACGGCGGGTCCTTCGATCCGGTAGTGCGTGTCGCGCCATTCATTTGAGTTGCGTGCGTTCCCGCGCCAATTATCGGCAATGCCGGCGCCGCCAGTGAATGCTATCCGGCCATCGACGATCAGCAGCTTGCGATGAGTTCGGTTGTTTACACGGTCCAACGTATACCAGCGTAAAGGCCGATAGCGTTCGAACCTCACACCGGCAGTGGTCATGATGTGGATCAAGTCCTCGTCGAAGGGAAGGCTGCCAACCCAGTCGACGTTCACACGGACTTCGACGCCTTCGCTGGCTTTCGCCGCCAATGCGATCGCGAACTCGTAGCCGATGGCTCCTGACCAATAAATATATGTCTCCATGTCGACGCTGGATCGAGCCGCCCCGATTGCTTGCAGCATTGAGGGAAATATTTCGTCTCCGTTGATGAGAGTTTGGACCGCGTTGGAATCGAACATCTGCCCTTGCGAATAGCTGCTCATCGTCTCGGAAAATTGGGGATCCGTAGCGTCGAACCGATGGGGGACGATTGATCGTAGAACGCGCGGCTCTGGAGTAAGAGTTATGATCAACACCGTGAGCAGGCTGGCCATGGTGGCGATGGCCAGATAGACGAGCACCTTTCGCCAAAGCTCAATGCCGGAGGTCTTCTTGCGGGCGCCTGACGCGACGGAACCGAAAGGCTGCACGTCAATCGCCCCGCTGCTGGCGATGGCGATGCTTTTCGATCTCCTCGGGCTCTTCATCATCGATCCGCGTGATTGCGGCTCCGTGCCAATCCAAGCTCTGTCGCTCGAAGATCATCCAAAGAATTGCGTAAGCCAACAAGATCAGGAACGCAGCGGGACGAGAGGTCAATGTGCCAATTGAGGTAAGCACGCTTGTGACCGTATGGTTTGCCATTCCAAAGAACTCGCGGCAGTGCCCCTGGTTCCCATGAGGCATCATACCGCCCCGCCGTGCCTACAGTGGCTTATGGGTAGGCCACTTGAGTACATCGCCTCTGGCCAGTCGTTACTTTCGATCGAGCACCTTTCGGACCTTCTCGGCCAACTAGTCGATCGTGTAGGGTTTCGTCAAAAGCTCCGTTCCAAAATCGAGCGTGCCATTGTGACAGCGATACATTGTCCTGCCCATTCGTTCGAGCATGAAAAATCCCGGAGCATTCTGGCAGCCTGGAAAGAAAATGAATTCGTGGTCCAATGCCGTCGGTATTTAACTTGGGCGATGCAGCTATGTTCCTGCTTTTGCAAAAATTGCGCAGCCTCGTACGCCGATGCAAGGTGCGTCTGTCCGTGTCGCCGGCGGAATATCCGCGGCCGAGATCGTGTTACGTATTGTGATACCTATTGTGATACAAATCGGACCTTGGAGCAGAAAAAACATAATAAAAACATAGCTTGATCCGGGGATAGTTCCCGCCAACGGTAGTATCACAGTAGGTCTCACAATATGTATCACAAATAGGAACTGGGTGCGCTCGGAAGCGACGCGAAGTGATTGATACCAAAAAGCTTTTTTGCGACACGCGATGGTCATTGTCGGAAACCGCCAGGATTCTTGGTGAAGAAAATCGCACCGGAAAGGCTTCGATGGGCCGCTTCCCGTCTACCGTGGGAGCCGATGGATGGCATCAGGCGCACCCGTCGCTGGATTGGGACTTGGCGGGTGCGTCCCATCCAGACAGCCATGCCGGTGCCGTTTGACACTCATTGCGGATGGCTCGGCTCTGAGGTAATTTAGATCCTGATCGGATGGGAAAGTGCCTGCTGCCGCGACGGTTTTTTGTTTTCTGTTCCTGTCTCGGCTGATTGTGAGCTCTTTAACAGCCTTGATACCGCAACCTTGGGGGCTTGTGGTCATCAGGTAGCGACGGTGGAAACAGGCCATGCTCCGACTTTGCGGATTCATCGCGGTCTTCTTCGTAGCGGCCCTTACGACCTTCGATGCGTCGGCCGATCGACGGGTCGCCCTGGTGATCGGCAATTCCGACTACCGGCAATTCCCGGCGCTGAAGAACCCGGTCAAGGATGCCGAGGACGTCTCCAAGACGTTTCGACTGGCAGGGTTCGAAGTTTTCGTTGCAAGCAATCTCACCAAGCTGCAGTTCGAAGAGCAGTTCCGCAATTATCTTGCCGCGATCGATGGCGCCGACCTCGCCGTCGTCTACTATTCCGGTCACGGTTTCCAGATCGGCGGCGAAAACTTCCTGATTCCCGTCGATGCCTCGTTGAAGCAGGCGGCGGACATCGAGGTCCAGGCCATCAAGCTCAACGATGTCCTGGAACAGATGCGTTCGAAATCGAAGATCCAGGTGATCGTCCTCGATGCCTGCCGCAACAATCCGTTCCCGCGCAAGAATTACTGGCTGAGAGACCAGCTTATCACCTCCGGCAACGCCGGGCTCGCGCAGGTCAGAAGCTCGCTGAACACGCTCATTGCCTTTGCCACCGAGCCTGGGGCGGCGGCCTATGACGGCAGCGGCGACCTCAGTCCGTTTTCGGCGGCGTTTTCCCGTCGCGCGCTGGCCCCGAACCAGGAGATCCGCACGGTCATGGCGGCGGTGCGCCGGGATGTGGTGGAGGCAACAAAAGGCCTGCAGGTTCCCTGGGAGAACTCGTCGCTGATCGACGAAGTGGTGCTGATGCGCCGCAGCAACCGCCCCTCGCTGCCGCCGGTGCTGGAGAAAATCGTGTTGTCGGGAGTGGGCCCAGTCGATCTCGGCCTGCCGGAACCGGTCGATGTCGACGGCGGAACGATCACCGTGAGCATCGAGAGACCACCTGCTCTCGGCCGCCTCATGCTGGACGGCGAACCTGTCGAGGTTGGCGAACCGATCCAGGGCAAGGACATGCCGCGTTTGCAGATGGATGTGCCCAAGGGGGTCGACGCGCAGGACGAGGTGGATATGCTGGCCTACGCCACGCATGACAATTGGGGCGGTCAAAGCCAGGGCATCCTGGTGTTCCGGGTCAAAAGCGGCGAAGGCGCCCATGGCGAACAGGTCATGGCCTCGCTCGCGGCCGAGCAAAAGCAACAGGTGGTGGAGCGCGGCATTCATATCACAGGTGCCGCCGAGGCGATCGAAAACCGCGACATTGATGTTGCCGTTGGCGTGGGCCCGGTTGCGCTTAACCTGGATTTCCCGACCGACGATCCCGCGGTCAGTCTCAAAGTTTCGGCATATCCCGCGACAGGAACCCTTTCGCTCCCCGACAGAACCCTGTCACCTCAGTCCAGCCTGATGGCCGCTGAAGTCGACCGCCTGCGCTACGAACCTCAGATCGGCGTATACGCGCCGGTCGAGGTCGGCTTCGAAATCCGTGCGGACAGCAGTTCGTCCAAGCCCGCCACGATGAAACTGTCGCCAACCGTCGATCCGTGCGACTCCGCCGCCGGCGAGCCTCTGGACCTGCAAGGCGTCGTTCCCGGCCTGCTGCCGAACGAAATCGGCGCCGGCGCCGTGGAGGTTTGCGAAGCCGCTGTGAAGGCTTATCCCGATGTCCCACGCTTCCGCTACGAACTGGGGCGCGCGCTGCTCGCAACTGGCAAGGTCGAGGAAGCGAAGACAGCCATCGAGGAGGCCGCCAAGAAGGGACATGTGCGTGCTGTGTTCGAACTCGGCTACATGTATGCGACGGGAACCGGTCTGGTCATCGACCGCACGCAGGCCAACGCGCTTTACGAAGCGGCATCCGACAAGGGCGATCCCTACGGCATGACGTCGTGGGGCCGCGCCTTGTTCAATGGCTATGGCGTCAAGCCCGATACCGCCAAAGGTCTGGACCTGCTGCTCAAGGCGGCCGCGATGGGGCACACCTATGCCATGAACGATCTCGCCGCGATCTTCACGGAAGGCCGCAACGGCGTGACCGCCGACCCGGCCCGTGCAGTTGCCTTCCTGGAGGCCGGCGTCCAGCGACAGGACATGTATTCTATGAACCTTCTCGGCCGTAACTACCTGGCCGGAGTGGGTGTCGAAAAGGACCCCAAGCAGGCGCAGGGGCTATTCCAGAAGGCTATGGATCTAGGCCAGCCCTACGCTCCGGCCAGCCTTGCGCGCATGTACCGGGATGGCGTTGGTGTCGAGCAAAACCTCGACGAAGCGCAAAGACTGTTCGAGTTGGCCACGGCACGCGGCGATCAGTCCGGCGCATATGATCGCGCAGCGCTCGAAATGCAGAAGGGCGCCAATGCCGACCAGACGATAGCGGTGCGCTATCTGGCCTTTGCGGTCGCGCTTGATCTTCGCAAGGAATTGCCGGGTGCCCAGACGACGCTGACGAAATTCGAAGTGAAGACGAAAACGGCCGCGCTCAAGCAATTGCGTGGCGAACTCAAGTCGAAGATCCCGGCGAAGGGCTCGCTTGACGACCAACTGGTCAATGCGGCCAGAGCGGTCTGGGAGCAAGCCAATCCGCGTCGGGACTTGTTTTGATCAGTGAGGAGGCAATCGTGGGCAGGGCAGTGAAGCAGGCATTGATCGCCACAGTTCTATCCGGCGCTCTGGTGGCAGTAGCGGGCTGCATGTCCGTTGCGCCCGCGCCCAAGGCCGAACCGACGGTGACGACGACAAAGCACAGGCCGAAGCTCATTCGCACGACGACCACGCCAAAGATCACCAGGCAGAAGAAGGCTATCGCCAAGAAACTCGTCGAACCGACTGAGGAAACCGCACCTGTCGTCGTTCCACCTTTGGGCGGCGGCAATGGCGGCACCGGTGGCACTGGTGGCGGAGGCGGCGGCTGGGGATAGTGCTAACAGCAGGTCAGGGTTTCGCGGCACCGCTCGCCGAGGCCGCCTGCCACCATTTGACACGCCAACTCTGCAGCCCGGACCTTGACCGGAAGACCGGCTGCAACTGCTCGCCAACCAACCACAAGTGCTCTATGCTCTCGCCAGGTGTCGTGTCGATACGGTGGTCCTGGGCAGGGGCGTTCCATGTTCGAAGTCGTCGCATTCTGGTGGAAGACGAGGCTGAAAGGCCCCGCCACACGAGGTCTTGGCCTGATCGTCGCGCTTTCCGGCTTGCTGCTACTCGCATCGCAAGCCGCCAACGCAGCGCCGAACTGGACGCTTGATCCCACGGCTTCGGTGATCACCTACCAGTCGGTGAAGAAAAACACGATCGTCGAGACAAACAAGATCAGGAACATCACCGGCACGCTCAGCTCGGCGGGTGATGCCAAGGTCACGTTCGACCTCAATTCGGTCGATACCGGCGTCGACCTGCGCAACGTCCGCATGCGCTTCCTGTTTTTCGAGACATTCAAATACCCGACGGCCGAGCTGAGCGCCAAGGTGGACCCCGCCGCTTTCGCCGATCTCGCGACAAAACGCAGGGTGAAGTCGACGCTGCCTTTCCGTCTCAATCTGCACGGCGTCGACAAGGACCTCGAGGCCAGCATCGTCGTCACCATGATCAGTGACGACATGGTCTCCGTTGCTTCGGAAGCTCCCGTCGCGGTTCACGTGGAGGATTTCGGCTTGCTGCCGAATGTCGACAAACTCCAGCAGGCGGCCAACGTCACCAACATCGTGCCCACCGCGTCGGTCTCGTTCGATTTCGTCTTCACCGCTGACGGCAGCAAGCCCGCCGCCGGCCAGACCGTCGCTGCAAGCACAGCCGACGTCGGCCCCGTTGCCACCGATGCCGCGAAGGCGAATTTCAGCGATGAGGAATGCCTGAACAGGTTTGCCGTGCTCTCGCGTACTGGTGCGATCTACTTCCGTCCCGCCAGCGCGCGGCTCGATGCGAAAAGCCGGCCGTTGCTGACGGAGGTCGAAGGTGTCGTTGGCAAATGCCCAAGCCTGAAGGTCGAGGTCTCCGGCTATACCGATTCCGATGGATCGCCGGACGCAAACAAGCAGTTGTCGGAGCGGCGCGCCCACGCGGTTGCCGACGCCCTGATTGCCGAGGGTATTCCGCGCAATCAGATCAGCGCCTCCGGCTATGGCGAGGAGCGGCCGGTTGCCGCCAACGATACGCCGAAGAACAAGGCGCTCAATCGGCGGATCGAGTTTTCCGCCACCAAGCCCGTGAACTGAGGTTCCGGTGAGGTCCGATCTGATCGCCTGTTGCGGTGGCCTCTTTCGTGCCGTCGGGCTTGCCGCGCTTGCCTTGCTTTTGACCGTAACAGCCGCCAGTGCCGAGCGCCGCGTCGCGCTGGTTCTGGGCAATTCCCAGTACCAGCACGCGGCGCCGCTCGCCAATCCGGTGCGCGACGCCCAGGCCATGGCCGAACGCTTGAAGAAACTCGACTTCGAGGTCTTTTCCGGCTTCGACCTGACCAAGCTGCAGACACAGGCGACGATCGAGCAGTTCGCGAAACAGGTGCGCGGTGCCGACATCGCGCTGTTTTTCTATGCCGGCCACGGCCTGCAGGTTTCGGGCAAGAACTATCTGCTTCCAGTCGACGCTGCGCTGGAAGATGAAACCTCCCTCGACTTCGAGGCCGTGTCGGTTGACTTCATTTTGCACCAGATGTCGCGAGAGACCAGCATCAGGCTGGTATTTCTCGACGCTTGCCGCGACAATCCCCTCGCGGAGATGCTGGCCAAGACCGCTGGCGGCAAAGGCGCAAGCAGCGGCCTTGCCGAAATCCCGATAGAGAAGGGCGGCGCCGGCACGCTCGTCGCTTTCGCCGCCAGTCCCAATCAACTCGCCTACGACGGGTCGGGCGAACATTCGCCTTTCACCTCGGCGCTGCTCAAGCATATCGGCGCACCGAACGTCCCCATCACCGAGGCCATGAACGGGGTCACCAGCGACGTCTTGAAGGCGACCACCGGCAAGCAACATCCCTGGATCAGCGTCTCGCTGACCACGGAGGTCGTTCTGCACAAGGTCGATCTCAATACGCCATTGATCGTGGGCGAGGCGAGCGCGCCTCAGGCCGAAGGCGGATCCGACGCGCGCAACACCGGCGCTGCAAGCGCATCAGGCCAAAGCGACGACCAGCTTGCGCTCGATGTGCTGCGTCAGAAGATCCCTAGGCTGGCGTCGGACGCCCCGATCTTTTTCGACCATCCGATCGATTTCGGCGATCCGGCAATCGACGGCAAGAGCATCGCCCAGCTAATCAAGGGCAAACCCCTGTTCAGCCCGGTGGAGGGATTGGACAAGTCGGTATGGGAGGACAAACGCTGCGACGGCTGCCATGAATGGGACGAGGCACGGCTATGCGAACAGGCGAAAAATTTCGCCACCAACGATGCTTCCGTTTTGCGCCTGCAACATCCACTTGGAACGCGCTTCAAGGTGGCGCTTGCCAAATGGGCTCAAGGTGGGTGCAAGTAAGCATCCGCCGATTGGCGCAGCGCCTCGATCTCGGCCATCTGAATGCCCATTTCGACAAACGCGGAAAGAACGGCAAAGCGGTCCACCAGTGCGACACGCGCCAGCCCGGCCAGAACACCGGCATTGACTGCATGGGCGGCAGGAAACGTTAAGGCCGATGGTGCTTCTGCGCCGACAACAGATCCGACAATAAAGGAACCATAGTCACGCCATCCCGCCGCCCGGGCAATCCAGGCTCCCGGGGTTGTTGGCGGCGTTGCCTCTGCCTGGCTCACTGCGGCGCGATGGTGGGGGCTGTCCGGTTCACCAACCCAGTCGCGAACATAGGCGAGCAACTCGTGATCATTCCCATCGAGCAACTCGCTCAGATGGCTCAGGCATTCATGCGCCCACCAGACCGCAGCCCGATCGGGAAGCAGGTAGGCACAGAACGTGATCGCCTCTTCGGGAACGCGCCCGGCGAGCAGGTCGCGGCAAAATTCGATCGATTGCTGTTCGGTTGGAAGGGCTCTCATGTCCCGGGCAATAGCGGGACAAGCCATGAAGAGATCCTGTGCCGTTTTGAATCGGAGCTCATTGGCCATGACCGCCACGCCTTCATCGAGAAGCTCCAACCACTCAAGCCCCAGGCGCGGCGCGGGTCAAGTCTCAACCGGTGACGCTGCAACAACTGCCGGCACCGCCGCATCCCCTGGCGTTTATCGACAGACAATTGCCCCGGAATTTGGTATGATCACCACCATCGAAATCGGATGCTCAAGCAGGAGTAACCGCTATGCAGTGGGGCAGTTCAGCCTTGGTGTTGGCAGTCGTGTTTTTCTCGACTCACGCTTCCGCCGACCCTGTTCAGAAATCAGAAGACATCGTGAAGTTTTTTGCCGGCGCCGCCGACCTCGGTAAGTCGCGAGGAATTTGTGTAGGAACCGAGGAAGAGTGCAAGAGCAAGACCAAGGCAAAAGACGCGCCGGCCGAAAAATCCAGCCTCGATATGCTGATCAATTTCGGGTTGGATTCGGCCGAACTCGACGCGACAGCGCGCAGTGAACTCGACGAGTTCGCCAAGGCCTTGAAGGACAGGCGGCTGAGCACATTCAACTTCGTTGTCGAAGGCTACACCGATGCCACCGGCACGGTCCACTACAACGAAGGCCTGTCGCAACGGCGAGCGCAATCGGTGGCAGCCTTCCTGACGGCCAATGGTGTCGAGGCCGCCCGCATCAACCCGATCGGCATGGGCGAAAAGAATCCGCGCAGCCCCAACCCGTACGATCCGGCTAACCGCCGCGTGGAAATGCGGATAAAGACGCAATAGCACCTACCGCGTGCCACTGTTCCAGGAACGCCGGCGGTCAGTTCTTGAGCACGCCGCCCACAGCCACACCGGTGCCGAAGATCAGCGCCTTGGTGAGGAAGTCGTTGTTATCCCGGGGCGGCGGAAGATCATCATCCTGCCGCACCACTGTGTCCCGGTTGCGCCGCTTCTGAACGACCTGCTGTTGTTTGCGGGGTTTCTGTGCCACCGGTCTCTGCGTGCGGACCTTCTTTACCACCTGTTTTTTCGGCTGCGTCGCACGGGCCTGATCGGCAGCATATCTGGCGCGCACGGTTTCCATCATCGGATCAGTCTGGATCACCAGGAATGCAAGTTGCTCGCGTGTCAGATAGCTGGTCTGCGGCAGGCCGTTCTCCACCTGCCAAATACCGATCGCCTGGCGGGTCTGTGGGCCTATGTTTCCGTCGACGCGGCCAAGCTCGTTGCCCAACGCTTCGATGCGCAATTGCAAGTCGATGCGACCCTGGCGGTCGAGGCCAATGGCATTTTCCGTCAACTCGGTGCCCGGTGTTTGCTTCACCTCGTCGGGGACGCCGACCGAGGTGCGCACTGCGGAGCCGGAACTGGCGTTCGCCTGGTCCGTATCGAGTGCCGCGACCTGCCGGTTCTGGGCTTCCGGGTCGTTCAATTCGTCGATGTTCAGCCGCGCCACCGTGGCGAAGCGGCCGTTTGGGAACTGCTCGAGATAGGCCTCGTAGAACGGCACCGAGTTGCGCTTGGAGGCTTCATCCCAGAGCCGCTGCTCGACTTCCCAGGAAGGCGGGTCACCAACCACCAGCGTGGGGGCGGTTGCCGCCCCGGCATTGGCAGGCTGTGCTTCAGGCGCCGCCACGACAACGGGTTTTCCAATGAAGACCTCGCGCCCCAGCGACGCGTTGTGCCAAGGCCTCTGGCGACCTTGCGTCGTCTCGGTCACTTCGCCGCGCACGCGCGTCAGCGCGCTCTGGATCTCAATGCCGGGTTCGGTCAGGTGCCTGGCGAGCGCCGTGGAGTAAGGGCTGTTGACGCCGTTGCCGTCGAAAGCGATGGCGCCCGGATCGGTTGCATAGGCGATCAGGATGCCGCCCGTGCCTACGCCGTCCGATCGTGCTTCGATCGGTGCCAGACCGGACCCCAACGAACGCGACTTCGGCAGCGAGGCGGCCAGCGTCCTGGCGAGCGGATTGTCGCGGCAGGCATCGAGTATGATCACGCCGACCGCCGGATCGGGCGGCAGCGCCGCCAAGAAGTCGTCGACCTGAATGGTGCGGGTCTTGAGATAGGCCGGCGACGTCAACTCGGCGTCGACCGGTATCACGAAATTCTTGCCGTCGACCTGCATGCCGTGCCCGGCATAAAAGATGACGGCGAGGTCGGCATCGTAAGACTGCTCTGTGAACCGGCTGATGAGGCTGTGCATGCCGGCATTGTCCTGATCCATCCCCTCGATCACCTCGAAGCCGGCATTGCGCAGCGTGGAGGCGATGAGGTGCGCGTCGTTGGCGGGGTTGGGCAAAGCGACAGCATGAATGTATTTGCTGTTGCCGATGACCAGCGCAACGCGCTTGGCGTCGGGCGTGGCTGCCTCGGCGCTGAACGCGGCAAGGACAAAAAGGAAAAATCCCCTCAGAAATATGGTCAACGCTTTCATGGACCAGCCCTCCGCCCACCAGGGCGCACTGTTGATGTCTGCGCATGCTAAATTTCCTCAGCGACAAGGTCGCTTATGCCAAAATGGCTCTTGGGCTTATGTGATCCTGACCACAGTCTTGGTTCACAAAGGACCCGAAAAAGTTTGCTATTGTAACACTTGGCAGCAGGAACACCAATGGTCTGGAGCGAAACGCGCGCCGCGCGGGGCGGGTCAAATCGAGCCTATTAGAGTCGTAATCGCCTGCTTGTATTTTTCGAACTCCGGCGATGTCTGGCGGACTTCCGTCGTGGTCGATACCGGTTGGCCTGCGCCGGTCCCCGCGGGGCTGAGCTTTCGGCCCATTTTCCTTTCGGCCCAGTCCACGACATAGCCGGCGGTCTTGCCGGTGAGGAACGGATTGGCCTGAATGACGGCCGACCCGAGCACGGCGCTCAATTGCGCCGAACCCGACGCCGACAGCACCTGATGCGCGCCTTCCATGCCCAGGAAATGGCAGAGATAGAGCCGGCCGGCTGTGATCTGGTGGCCTCGCGCCCGAAGATAGGCTTCACCCTCGCGCGCAAGATTGCGCACCATCTCGCGCGAGATCGTGTAGTCGTAGCGCAGAGCAAGGAGATCCGCATTTGAAAGTGTGCGCGCCAGTTCGGGACGGTAGGTGTTCATCATCCTGATCCAGGTCTTCGATATGAATTGGCCGGCACCGGTTGCTGAAGAAAGCGGGTTCTTGGCGCGGGCGCTGCCACCACTTTCGACATGAACGATACGGTCGGTCAGTGTTTCGACAGCAGGATCGCTCGTTGCGACCGCGGCGGTCACCGTGCCCAGCGGGTCGATCGCCCCGCCATTCTGATAGAGTTCGAAATGCAGATGCGGCCCGGTCGACAGGCCGGTGGTGCCGATATAGCCAATGATGTCGCCGGCCTTCACCTTTGTGCCGACACCGCTTGCGATCGCGAATTTCTGCATATGCGCGTAGCGCGTCTCGCGTCCGGTGGCATGCGCAATCTTCACCAGGTTGCCGTAACCACCGCCGTCGCCCTGGAAGGCGATCTCGCCGTCGAAGGCGGCTGCGATCGGCGTACCCGAGGGGGCTGCCCAATCGACGCCCTTGTGGATGCGAACCACGCCCAGAATTGGGTGCTTGCGCGGACCGAAGGTGGACGTCATGACCCCGTTGACCGGCGTGACCATGCCGTTGGTGACCGTCAGCGAGCGAACCTGATCGTCGCCGGTAACGCACGCAAACTGACCGTCGCTCTGCTGGAAGACGAAGCATTCGAGGCTCTTTTCAGTACCCTGCACACCGACATACAGCACGCGTCCGTCGGTCTCGCCCTTGCCGCGGGGCGTTTGCGAATAGAGCAGGACAAGGCGCTGGTCCTCGCTGGCGAAGGCGTCCAGATCCTGTCCTCTCGACAGGTACATGATCGCTTCGCCGATCACGCCGGTCGGAACTTTGTTGCGCGCCGCCGTCGAATAGATTGCGTCGAGCAGGCGATATTGCCGCTTGTGCGTGCCTTCTTCCGGTGCACCCGAATAGTTGAACAGATCTTCGCGGACCCAGGGATCGACACCCGATACGAATGCACCCGCGGCGTTGCGCGTCAGCGTGCCGACAAAGACGTTCTTGGCGTAGATCGACACCTGCATGAGCGACATTGTTGTCGTCTCGCGCGTCGGCCTGAAACCACGCATGGCGACGACATAACCCGGTTCCAGGCCTTCCCGGTTGAAAAGCGCCTTCAGCGCTTCGCCCGCCCGCCTGGCGTCCTCGACGGAGAAATGCGCATCGAGCGCAACGCTGTCCAGGCTGCGGTCGTTGAGGATTTTCACGAACGTGTCTTCGGTCGCCTCGAACCGCTGATACTCATTCGTGACGGTTGCGACACTCGTGTTGTTTTCGATCTGTGTCTTCTGGAATGCGGGCAGGGCTGCTTCGCCTGCATCGATTGTTTCACCCCAGCCGGCTTCGGGATCGTCGGTGCCCATCTGCTGCCCCGAAGCAGCCGGAGCCTCGTTGGGGGCAGGCGAGGGCTGAAGATCGTTCTGCAGATCCCCCGCCGGCGGCTGAAGATCGTCCTGCAGATCGTTGGACGGCGGCGGGGCGGTCTGCCGTTGCGCCTGGAAGAATGCGAAGTCTTCCTGCGTCGACGGTATCGTCGTCATGAATTTTTCGCTGGCGCTGAGCATCACATCCGACAGGATTTCGATCTGCGGAGAAATCCCGGCCTGATCGAGATCCGCCGGCTTCGCGATCGAACGGCCCCTCGACGTGGCGTCGGCGTCGGGGGCAGGGGTGATCCACATCGGGTCCCCGGCAAGGTCGATAATGGCAGGCACATAGACCGATGCATCGGCCGGCACGTCGTCCACCCCTTCGACCGCGTGAAGCTCTTCGTCTTCGTCGCCGAACGACCAATAATCGGCGGTGAGGTAGAAGCCCACGGCGATCGACAGCATGATGATCGCGGCAAGACCGGCAAGCAGCCGGCGCCAGAGCCTGCGTCTGCGAAGCGCAAGGCGCGCCTGCTTCTTCTGCCTGAAGCTCGTGTCGATAGTGTGCGTCACGGGCTGTTTCCGGTCAGGAAGAACGTCCACCGCGCCTGTTCGAGCGTATCGACTTCGAGAAATTGCGCCGCGATATGGCCGCGTTGCCAGCATTCCTCGATGCCGCGGGTCGAGAAACGCCTTCGCTCGATGCACATTTCGGTCGATCCCGTCAGGATCGCGTGGCCGAAGACGTCCGTTGCGTAGATGTAGATGTAGCGGTTGGTCAGTTCCTCGCGAATGACCTTCACGCACTGATTGGCGCCGATGGTCCACCAGCCGTCTGTCTGATCGGCATTGTCGACCTTCTGGCCGACTGCGAGATTGACGACGTCGAGTGTCTGATTGCAGACCGTGAATTCGGCTCGCGCTTCGCCGGATGACAGCACAGCCAGCAGCGCGGCGCCCGCGATGACCACAAGCTTCATGTGGCCCGCCAAGGCGAGCAGGGCGCGAACCGGTTCACACTGCTTTATGGGCAGGTCGGCAGACGAGTGGGGCAAACACGGGCAGCGTTCCATCGGGCGCCCATGACTATCCGCCGAGCCGGAAATACTTGGCAGTGGCTGAGAACTGAGATCCGTTGGTCTCGATTTCCTCGAGAATTTTGGGTAGCAGCGCCGAGGCTGGCGTCGGCGCCGAGAATGCGGCCGCCTCAATATCCTGGGGTCCCGTGATCACCATTATGATCTGCGGCACGGCCTTTCCAGCGGCCTTGTCGGCGGCGCCGAGGCCAATCGGGATGCTGAAGGTGGCTTTGTCCGACTGTGCGACGATGCGATCGTCGAGATTAAACACCATGCCCTTGTGATCGATCAGCAACACGCTGGAAATGAGCCCGCCACGCGTCACCAGCGTGCCGCTGATCGGCGTACCGTTCGGCACCGACGTCCGGTCGAGAACAAGCTGCGGCTTGTCGGCCGCGGTCTGTCCCAGAAAGCGCAGAAAATTGGTGACTTCGCACTGGCTCGGCTCAATGAGGCGGACGCTGATGTCGGGCTCCACATGGAATTTCGCCTGGAAATCGCCCAGCATGCGTTCGAATGGCTGGACCGCTGTTCCAAATCCTTCGATCGCGGCTGCGGTGTCGGTTGACGAATTCATGGTCGCATAGAAACAGTCGCCGCCGCCGAAGTCGCGAATCCAGGAGACTCGTTGCGCGATGTCGTCCACGGCCGGAGGAATCGCCGGTTTGGGCACGTTCAACGCGACGACAGGTTGGTCCGGCTGCTTGGCCGCCGGTGGCACTGTCTTTTGGCTCTCGGCGTTCGCGGCATCCGTCTGGCTTGCAGTGGGTTTGGGCGCCGGCCCGGCAACCTTGGGTTCTGCCGGCTGGCTGATCTGCGGCTCCGGTTTGGGCTTTGGGCTCTCCACAAACTCTGGCTGGGCCGGCGGTGTCTTTTCGGATGGCTGCTGCGCGTCCGTTGCCGGTGACTCCGGGGGGCCCTCGGTTTGCGCGGGGACAGTGGGCTTGGCCGGCTCCGGCGTTTGCACTGCCTTAGCATCTGCCTGGCTTCCAGCCGGCGGCACGCCCGCCTCTGTTTGCGGTTGCGCTTCCATTGCCGGCGGTTTCTCGGATTCCTCGGTCTGCGAAGGGAGTTCGGCGGGCTTGGCCGGCTGCGGCTTTTGAGCCGCCGAGGCATCTGGCTGGTTTTCAGCCGGCGGTACGCTGGCCTCCGGCTGCACGGACGGAACTGGCTTTGCCGGCTCAGGGGCGTTCGCGACTTTGTCGGCGAGGGTCGGCGCCGAAGTTTCCGGTGTAGGCTTTGACGGTTCGGGCGCGGAAAGCGATGTCTTGCCGGCAATCGGCGTTGCCGGCGTCATGAAGCCGCTCAGATACAGGCCCGCGCCTGAGGCGACAGCCAGTGTCGCCAGGGCAGCGATCGCGATAGTTCGGGTCTTTGTGGATTTCTTGGGCATATCCGCAGTGACCGCGCGCGGAGGGCCGGCGACCCGCGAAGGCAGCGGTTCGGACAAATGAGCGGGCCGGACATGCGGGACGAAGCGCTGCTCGCCCGGGCCCGTTGCCGTCGGCGCGTTGCGTCCCGCGACATTGGATGCCTGGGCGCCCTTGGGATCAGGAGCAAGGGTTTGCCCGGCTGACCGGTTGCGGGGTGTGATGGACGTCGGCGGCGTTGTTCCTTCGTCTTCGCCACGCGTCATCCTGGCGATATCAGCCATGCTGACCGGCCGGTCTCGCGGATCCGGTTGCAGCATGGCTTCGACAATGTCACGAAAATCGTCGTCGATATCAGAGAGGTCAGGCACGGCCCGGCGCTTTTCGATGATCTCGAACTGCGATCCGCTCATGTCGATCGGTTTCCCGCGCAGAGCGGCAGCCAGCACCAGCCCAAGGCTGTAAATGTCGGACTGTTCACTGACGTCGCCGCTGTACAGCCCGAGCTGTTCGGGCGAAACGTAGTTGTACTTTCCCGCGAACTTCCCGCCGATCAGTGTCTCCCCGCCCACGGTCGCCGATCGCGCTATACCGAAATCGATGATCTTTGCGCGGTCGACCCGGCACCCCGGCAGGATGATATTGTCCGGCGAGAGGTCGCGATGGATTGCTCCCGCTTGATGCACGGCGCTCAGGCCGGATGCGAGGCGATGGCAGAGCTTGCGCACCTCATCCGTCGGCATCGGACCACGTCGCATGATGTCGTACAGCGACTCGCCGTCGACGAATTCCATGGCAAGGTAGGGACGGCCGATCCCGGGATCGATGGTGAAGACGTGGTATCGCACGACCGCATCATGCGACAGGTGGTTGAGGATCGAGGCCTCCTTGCGGAACAAGGACAAGATCGTCTGGTCACGGGCAAATTCGGGCAGCACGATCTTGATCGCGACATGGTCGCCGGTCTGGATGTTGTGGCCGCGATAGACCTCGCCCATGCCGCCGAATGCGATCCGTTCGTCAAGTTCGTAGATGCCGCTGAGCTGCGTACCGACAGCGGTGTTGGCCACTTGCGGCGATATTCGCGTCTTGTCATCGGCGCTCATCAGCCTCGGCCCTCCGCTCTGGACAGATCAGGGTGGAACGATTGTCCATTGCGCCCGTTCCCAATCTTAACCAGCACAATGGTGACATTGTCCGTTCCGCCTCGCGCCAGAACCGTTTCCAGCAGGTTTTCTCCGGCCGCCTGAGGTGTAGCCGACACGACAGCGGCCTCGATCTCGGGGTCGGTGACATGTGCCGTCAGCCCATCGGTGGCCAGCACGAAAATGTCTCCCGGCATCAGTTCGCCCTGCTGGAAATCGATGACGAAGTCGTCACTGACCCCGATCGCATGTGTGATGACATTGCGGCGTGGCCAGGTGAGCGCCTCGGCCGCGCTGATCATGCCTCGATCCAAGAGTTCCTGCACTTCGGTGTGGTCTTTCGAAATCTGCGAGATCGCGGCGTTGCGGATCAGATAAACCCGGCTGTCGCCCGCCCACAGGCAGGCAAATCGTCCGTCCATCGCCAACAGGGCGGCGACCGTGGAGCCGATGGTGATGCCGCGCGATTCCGATATGCTGCGGATTTCGGCATTGGCCCGGCTCAGCCTGTCCTCGAAGCGGGCCCGAAGATCGGGTGCCGAGCTCGCAATGCCGATTGTTGACAGATGATCGACGATACTGGCGGAAGCGACCTCTCCGGCGTCATGTCCACCCATTCCGTCGGCTACCACCCAGAGGCCAGTTTGTGGCTCGACTAGATAGCTGTCTTCATTGAGCTCACGGACACAGCCTTTGTGGCTCACGCCGAAGCTTTCGATGGAAAGGGCGACAGTATTCAAATTGCCACCAAGCGCTTTTCAAGCGTCCTTCTGCGGCGCACCTTTGGACGCTCGCTGGCGCCACTTTGCCACAGGCTCGAACATTAAAGTACCGAAAACTAAGGAAAACCGGGGTTTGAACTCTGGTCAGCGGATCGGCGCCAGGATCAGCAGATCAAACCCATCTCAAAACGCCTTGGGACAGCTGAATCCGGAAAGGGCCGGGAGGAAGAAGTGGTTGGAGCCTGAACCTGTCTGGAGCGTATAAGTAACGTCGCGTCCGCCAATCACGAAGCGTGCTTGCATGTTGCTGTCGTGGCCGGTGACGGCAGCCTTGTCCAGAAGTCGCTTCAGGGCCCACGGCCCTTCGAACTTGATGGCGGATTCGCGGCCTGGCATCTCCGGCGTCAGGCTCAGACTGGCGGATCCGGAAGCCGCGCCGCTCGGCCAGGTCACTATGCTCGGCATGTTGCCCGCTTGGTTGCTCTCGAGGGTCTGGCCGTCGACATCGAGCACCGCCGCATCGGCATCGCCATGCAGTGAGAACGGCGTGAAGGTCACGCTGACCGAGGGCACCGAACCGCCCTGGGGAAAGAAGGCGCTACGGATTTCGGCCGCCAGCTGGAAGTTCTTCAGCGTCGACTTCGACAGGTCGCGGCCGAAGCGAGCATCCTGTTTCCAGCTCCAGTCCTGACCGGTCATATCGATCAGCGATGCGAGGTTCTGTGCGAAGAACCGGTCCATCAGCCCGCCCGGAGCGAACAGTTTGGCGAAATCCGCCATCGCGATGTCCTCGGTGCCATTGCGGGCGAAAGGATAACGGCCGTTGACCGCCGCCTCGCAGGGCTGTGTGACCGTCTGGTCGAGCATCTGGTTCAAATTTGCCACCGAGGTCTCGGTGACGTTGCCTTCAAACTCGTCTGCCGTCGCATTGACCATCCGGCCGAGTTGCTTGGGCACTCGCGAGACATTGGCGCGAAGGGTGGCTATCTGGAGCTGCAGGTTTGCGTTGACGCGTTCCGTCTGGGAGGGGACGTCGGTTGCCAGTTGCAGGCTCTGGTAGATATCGCGGAAATTCTGGGTCAAGGCATCGATCGGGCGGTGTCCGGCAGCACCGCTCACCAGGGCCTGGAACGGCCTGAATTGCGCTTCGATGTTGGCCCCGGGATTCTGGTTTTGCGCGCTTAAGGATCCTGTGCCGGCACGGGTGTGCGATTTTCCGATGGCGATTTGTATGCCGATGCGAGCCAGACCCTTGGCCGTGCTTGCTGCGTCCTGTAACTGGCCCGCGCCGCCTTCAACCGCGGTGGCTGAGTCCTTGCCGGAAGCAGCGTCCTGCGTCAGAGCGGTTTCGTCGGCGATCGCCGTAAACAGCAGTTCGATCGGCGAGGCTGGCGAGGCGACGGCGGAAAGCGCGATATAGCGCGGCTTGTCCTTCAGCATCGCTTTGAATTTCAACCCGTCGAGAACGCTGTTCCACGCCGTTGCGAACTCCTTGCCATAGCGGTCGAGAAGTTCGGGACCGAGCTTGGGCAACTCCTGATCGATGCCGCCTTGCTCGCCGCCGCCACCGAGGACCCACTGGTCGTCGACGAGCGTCTGGGCAATGCGCGAGAGTTGCACGAGATAGAAGCTGTTGAAGCCGGCATAAGTATAGAGGCCGGGAACACGAAGGCCTGACAGATCGCCGCCATCGACCCGCTCGAACAGTAACGGGGCTTCCGGGCCGCTTTTCAGGGAAACAGAAAAATCATCCAGAGCTGCCGCGTATACTGCGGATTTGACCAAAGCCGAGGCACGGTCGGCAAGGCTCATGCGCCCGAGCGACCGTTGAGCGGCTTCGACCAGCGGCTGGTTGAGTTCGAAAACCGGATCGTAGGCGTCGTCCAAGGCAAGCATGGCACCCAGGTGCTTTTCGAGATGCTCGCGTCCTTCGCGGTTGTTTTCACCTGGATACCGGTTCTGCTCCCAATCCTGCTTCATCCAGGAAATGATCAACGCGTCGTCGACCTTCGGCGCCTTGCCGCCAAGCATCAGGTAGATTTTCAACGGCTCGTAGAGCGCGGCGGGATCGGCCATCCTGGCCTGGATCGTCCGCTCGGCCTGGATCAGCAGGCGCGATCGGAACATTCGTTCCAGCGCTTCCCGGTAAGCCGTCTTGGATGCCGAAAGAAGTCTCTCCCGCTGGCTGAGGCCGAACGTCTCCTCGATCGGTGTCGGCACGTCGCCGGTTTCGAACCCAGCCGGCAGATTGCGCAACTGGTCGAGCGGGCCAATGACGTTTTCGAGGTCGACATCGGTGACCTCGGTGCTTTTGAGCAACGCGTCCGCCGTCTGGCGATACTGGCTCATGGCCTGCGTGGTGGAGGCGATCAGCGACCTGTTGGCTGTGAAGCTCAGGGCCAGGGTGCCGAGGGCCGCCGCAGCGATCAACGCGATGGCGCCAAGGCCGGCGAACCTGGCGATCGTTGCACGTCTTACAGCTGATTTGTCATACGAAACCCATCCGGATTCGGCAAAAATGACGCCCGTCAGCAGATCGTGCAAAAAGAAGCTTTTGCCGGTTCCGGAAAGATGGGCGCGGGGGCTGCTGCCGAAATTGCGGCCGATCGCGCCCAACACCTGATCGATTGGGGTTCCCTCCTGCGTGCCTGAAGAGAAGTAGAGTCCACGCAAGCTGACATTCACCTGGCTGCGGATCGGATCGAACAGGCTGGCGATGAAATTGGTAATTTGCTCCTTCAGAGCGCCAAACTGCGCCGGAAAGCCAAAGATGGATATACGCGCGACCGGATCGGCCTCTTCCTGGAGGCGGTCAGGCATCTCCTCCACCAAGCGTCTTGCCAGTGCATCGAATTCGGCCGGAGCCTCGGCGGCCATATTCTTGTTGCGATCCGTGGTCTGGAATGTCGCGCCCCAGACCTTGCGCCGGCGCGGCTCGTCGAAGCCGCCGAAGTAATCCATGAACCCTGAAACCAGGTCGGCCTTGGTGAACAGCAGGTACACCGGAAACTGGATTTTCAGCGTCTCGTGGATTTCCCGCAGACGACTGCGTATCTCGACGACGTGAGCGTCAAGCTGCTGATCGTCGAGGCTGACGAGGTCGGCGAGGCTGATGGCCAGGATGACGCCGTTTATCGGTTGCCGTGCGCGGGCTCTCTTGAGCAGTGACAAGAAGGCAAGCCAGCTCTTCTTGTCGGTCTCGGCATTGGAATCCTGCGTCGTGTAGCGTCCGGCTGTGTCGATCAGGACGGCCTGGTCGGTAAACCACCAGTCGCAGGAGCGTGTTCCGCCAACGCCGGCAACTGGCTGGGCATCACCCGAACCGGCCAGCGGAAAATTCAGACCCGAATTGACCAGCGCCGTTGTCTTGCCGGCGCCGGGCGGGCCGATGACGATGTACCAGGGGATCTCATAAAGGAAATTGCGTTTGCCGCTCGACCGCTTGAGCGCCGCCACGGCCTCATTCATGCGGGCCTCGAGCACCCGCGAGTCGTCATCGCGGTCGTCATTGTGTGTGACCACGGTTTCGAGTGCTTTTTGCGCTTTTCTCGCTTGCCAGAAACGCAGGCCGTAGAAAAGCGTGAGCGCTGCCACGATCATCCCGATGATAGTCGCGCGCAGCCAGGCAGGCCCGAGAGGACGGGTATCGGCGAAGCGGATCAAGGGTCCGGCAAACCACACTGCCGCCGCAAAGCCGGCCAGCGCGATCATGCTGAATATCCGCAGCAGCCAACGCGTCATGGCCGCTCCCGACTGGCCGTGCTCACAATGTTTCCTCCTTGGCGATCATCACATCGACACGGCGGTTCTTGGTGCGGCCTTCCGGCGTCGCATTGTCGGCGATTGGCTCGTCCTCGCCCTTGCCGTCGACCGTCAATCGCGAAGGATCGCTGAACTTCGGTGCCATCATTGTCTTGACAGCTTTCGCTCTGGCGACGGAGAGATCGAAGTTGGACTTGAATGGGCTCGATTTCCGCAGCTTCACATTGTCCGTATGGCCGACAATCCTGATCGGTCCGCGCTCGGGTTCCAGGGCCGCGGCGATATCTGCGGCAACGGGCTGGAACTCCGGCTTCGCCTCGGCCCTGCCGGACTGGAACAGCAGGAGATTGTTGATTTCCACAACGATGAAGTCGCCCTTCGTGCCGATGGTCAGCCCGCCGCCTTCGACTTCCTTGGCCAGTGCCGAACGGATGCGATCGATCTGCGTGGTTGTGGCGACGGGTGGGACGACTTTCGCCGGCTCCGCCAACGGCGCCACGCTGGCCCGTTCGATGGTAATCGGCGTCGATGGGTTGAGTGCCAGCAATTCACCGGCGGCAGCTTCGCCTTCGTTGGTGATGAAGACCCGCAGTGCGAAGAATGCAGCAGTCAGCAGCGCTGACGCAGCTGCCGCGACGACCCAGAGCGGCAGGCGTGTCGACGACTGCGTCATGGTCGACGCCAAGCCTTGCCAGCGGGGCGAGATGTCCGCGTCCGTGCGTGCCCTGAAATAGCGAAGCGTTTCGTAGACGTCGCGCCGAACGCGTTCGAGATTGCTGTCTTCGCGCGCCAGGCCCCGGTACTGGCCCTCGAACCCCAGCGACAGGCAGACATGCATCAGTTCGAGCAGATCGTAGTGTGCCTCGGGATTGGCCAGGACCTTGTTCAGCGCTTCGAAGAAGCCTGTGCCGCTGGGCTCGACGTGAAAGAACTGCGACAGCATGCTGTGCTGCGCCCAAGTGTCTTTCTGTGGCCAAGGCAGGTTGCCGACGAGATCGTCGGCGGTTTCGCAGAGGATGAATTTCGCAATCCGCGCATCCTCTTCGGCAACACCTGAGTTCTCGACTGTCCTATCGAACCTATCGATCGCCTCAGTGACATGTTCGGCCAACGGCTCGGCTTGTTTCTCGACGGGGATAAGCCTGAACTGGCCGAACAGCATCAGCAATGGTGCGGCCGCAGCAAGGATCGGGTTTGCCGCGGAATATCTGACACTGTCCGTGACATTGAGCAGGGTCTCCTGCCGCAGAGCTGCCTCGGAAGCGCCGCTTCCTGCCGAAGCGGAAGGGGCTCCTTGATAAATCACTGTCCCGGATGCCCAGCCCGGCGGTGTATGCCGGCCGATGCCGGGATCGAATACGGTCGAATTCTTAATCAGCGAGGTTTGCCCGTCATCCGCGACGGGCACTTGAGGGACCGGCGCCGGTTTTCGCTCACGCCGTGGAGGGGCGCGAATGACGGTCTTGCCCGCCGGGCCGAAAGGATCGTCCTTCGAACTCATGGACGATCGTCCGTGCAGGCGGTGTGCCCGCGACTGGGTGAGACAGGCGCAAAACGGTTTCTCGTCAGGTGAAGGAAACGCAAACCCTGCCGACCCTGACAGTGTCCGGAGGAAGGTAGGCTATATCTTACTATCCCGCCGAAAGATGACATTTGCCGCAGACCCCCAGGTCGATCAGCCTTAGCCGCTTAGCGAATTGTCGTATACGATCGTAATCTCACAAACTCTCGATTGGAACCGGATGCCGCGCACCAAAGAGGTTTTCTTCGTCGACTTCAGCCTCGCATCCCCCTTTGGGCCTGTCTATTTCTGCTTGTCGGCCTTGGCATAGGCCTCGCTGAAATAGGCCAGGAATATGTCGAGCATGCCGTTCTCGTGGGCTTCCTCCATGGTTCGCCAGGTCGCGACAAAAGCGTCCCAGGCCTGGCTTTTCTTCGACGAGAACGATGTCGGGGGGAGTTTCTTTCCGATCGCCTCGGGCGACAGATCGTCGAGCAGCCGCGACAGCGCAGCTTGCATGGCGGCATAGGTGGCGAATTCGTGCGTCTTGAGATCGCGGAATGCATCTTCGATGCTGCGCCTGGCATCCAGATAGCCGGCCCTGCGGCGGGCGAACATGATTTCGAGGATGTCGTCGGTTCCCGGGACGAACTTCAGGGGGTTGTTGTCGGCGGCGCTAATCATCGTCCGTTGTGTGCTCTTGGCCAGTATTTTCGCGGCCGCGCGCGCTTTCAAAAGCATGGTCAGTTCCTCGACCACAGTCCGCAGGACCGTGCCGATTTCGGCGGCAACTTCATGCGGATCGCGCGATTGAAGCAATTCCGGCGAGATGCCGGCCGCGATCGCGATTTCCCGCAGCACTTCGTCTCTGGTCGAGGGGAGAGGCGGTTGCGACGAGAACGCCGGAGCCGGAACCCGCTGCCCGGACTGTTGCTCCGAAGGAGTGAAGAACGGCTCGGCGGCGAATTCGAGCGGCCGGCCTGTCGCGGCCGGCATTTCTCGTTGTGTCGAACTGATATGGCCTGTCGTGGCGCGCTCGTCGTCGATCGATACGAAGATGACATATCGGCCGATCAGCACCCGGTCGCCATGGCTCAGCCGATGCGGGCCGGTCATGCGCTGGCTCGATCCGTTGATGTAGGTTCCGTTGCGCGAGACATCGTGCAGCCAGAAAGCGCCTGCCTCGTAGCGAACCTCGCAATGCCGGCCGGAGATGAACTTGTCGGGGTCCGGCAAGGTCCAATCACAAGCCTCGCGTCCGATTTCGAAGCCGCGATCACGCGCCGCGTAACTGGTCGAGATGCCCGCAGGCAAGGCGTCGACATTGTTGATTTGCAGACTGATATACATCGAGGATCGCCGTCGAACGCTGATCGATACTCCACATTCTAGCAGTTTGCACATCCAACAGGACAGCGGCGTTTCGAGCCAATGCATCGGCAGGGTAAGTTTTTTCCGCTGTGCATCTCTTTGGTCGGCCGGACAACATGTGGTAGGCTCAACATAGCCTGGTGCGGCGGGCCAAAAAGTTCCTGGATGCGGGAACTTCAAACCCACTGCCGGCGGCCGCGTCCAGGAGGGGCACGACCCATGCCGAACGAACGTGCCACGGTTGTGCAAACACCGGTTGGCGCCGAGTTGTTGACCTTCACGCATCTTGTCGGTCGCGATGAGATCAGCCGTTGTTTGGCCTATACGGTAGGGTTCGTCAGCCCCAGCCCCGATATCGATCCGCTGAAGATGCTGGGGGGGGTCGTTTCGGTGGAAGGCGAATCCGATCCGAAACGTTGGTTCAGCGGCCTTGTGTCCGAGTTTCGCCTGACCCGCATAGAAGACCGGCTGGCCTACTACGAAGCGGTCGTCAGGCCGTGGCTCTGGTTCCTCGGCAACACCACCGATTGCCGTATTTTCCAGAACAAGAGCGTCGTCGACATCGTCAAGGACGTCTTTAAGAAATACAGCACGGCCGAGTTCGATCTGCGTCTGCAGGGTTCCTACCCTCCGCGCGAATACTGCGTGCAATATGACGAGACCGATCTGGATTTCGTCCAGCGGCTGCTCGAGCATGAAGGCATCCTGTATTTTTTCGAGCATGACGAGGGCAAACACACGCTTGTCCTGACCGATGCGATGAGCAAGCTGAAGCCGGCGCCGGGCTACGAGAAAGTACCTTATCATTTTGAAGGGCAGGGCTCCCGGCGCGATGTCGAATACATCACCGAATGGATACCTGGCAGTTCGGTGCGTCCGGGCGCCTATGCCCACACCGACTATGATTTCAAGAAGCCGGGCGCCGACCTTATGGCCAAGTCGGCCCAGCCTTTCAGTCACAAGCTGGCCGCCGGCGAAAACTACCGCCAGCCCGGCGCGCATCTCGAAGTCGGCCGGGGCGACAACCTGGCCGCGATCCGACGCGAGGAAATCCAGGCCGTCCACCAGCGTATCGCCGCGGTCGGCACCGTGCGCGGCCTGTTTTCGGGCTGTACGTTCAAGCTCGATGGCTTTCCGCGCGAGGACCAGAACCAGGAGTATCTGGTGGTCAGCGCCGAATACAGGCTGTTCGATCCGGGATACAGAAGCCATGCCGACGTCGACAGCGAGAACTTCAAGGTGATCCTGGGCGTGGCGCCGACCGCCTTGCCCTATCGTCCGCCACGGATCACGCCCCGACCGATCATGCGTGGGCCGCAGACGGCGACCGTGGTCGGTCCGTCAGGCCAGGAAATATTCACCGACAAATACGCCAGGGTGAAGGTGCAATTCCACTGGGATCGCCTGGGCAAGAAGGACGAGAACAGCTCCTGTTTCGTGCGGGTCTCACAGACCTGGGCCGGCAGCGGCTGGGGCTTCATCCAGATACCGCGCATCGGCCAGGAGGTGATCGTCGACTTTATCGAAGGCGACCCTGACCTGCCGATCATCACCGGCCGGGTCTATAATGCCTCGCAGATGCCGCCCTATGGCCTGCCGGCGAGTGCCACGCAATCCGGCTGGAAGTCGGACTCCTCGCTCGGCGGCGGCGGCTACAACGAGCTGATGTTCGAGGACAAGGCCGGCTCCGAGCTGGTCAATTTCCAGGCGCAGAAGGATCACCACCTTCTGATCAAGCATGACCGAACCAAGCTGGTGCAGCACGATCAGTCGGACCGCATCGACCACGACGCCAAGCATTCCGTCGGCCACAACCTCGACGAGGACGTCGGCAACAACAAGACGGTCAAGGTCGGCGTCGACCAGACCACCGATATCGGCAACAACGACACCGAGACGGTGGGCGTCAATCGCTCGCTTACGGTAGGGTCGAACGAGACGATCAATATCGGGTCGAACTCGACGGAGACGATCGGGTCCAATCACACGCAGACCGTCGCGATCGTCCAGACCATTACGGTCGGCGCCGCCCGTGTCGACAGCGTCGGAGCATCCGAGACCAGGACCGTGGGTGGCCCGCAGGCCAATACAATCGGCGCGACACGGTCGGTTACGGTGGGTGCGGCGCAGAGCCATAGCATTGGTGCCGACGACAACTGGTCGGTGGGCGCGAACCAGAGCGTGCAGGTGGCGGCGGATCAAAGTTTCAAGGTCGGCGGAGCCCATTCCTCGCAGATCGGCAAAGGGCGAAACGCCAAAATCGCCGAGGACGACGCGACCAATGTCGGCGGCGCGCGCTCCCTGAAGATAGCCAAGGGAAGCCTTGTCGAGATTGGCGAGGACGGTGCCATCAAGATCGGCAAAGATTTGTTGATCGAGGCTGGCGACTCCATCGTGATCAAGTGTGGCTCGGCCGCGATTTCGATGAAGAAGGACGGCACCATCAATATTGAAGGCAAGGACATTTCCGTCAAAGGCTCGGGCAAGATCAACGTGAAGGCTTCAAGCGACATCACGATGAAAGGTTCGGAGATCAAGCAGAATTGAGGGCGGCTGGATGACCAAGACTCGGAAGCGGATCGAAGGGGTGATAATCGGAGTTTTTCTCGGCTTCGATGACGAAGCACCGCTCGTCGTATTCCCGGGCAATACAAGGGAGACCGCGGTAAGAGCCCGAAGCCTGGCCGAAATGAGTTCGGATATGATCGGCTCCGAGGTCGCGCTCCTGTTTGAAGACGGAGATGTTGGTCGACCACTGATTGTGGGGCGCATTGTAGAGCCAAGCCGCAAGCCGCGGGCGCAAGTCAAACGCGACGGCGAACAGGTAAGGATAGTGGGTGAAGAACGAATAGAATTGCGCTGTGGTAAGGCCACGATCATCATGGAAAAAGACGGCCATATCATTATCCGCGGCACATACGTTACGAGCCACGCAAGCGCCACCAACCGTATCCGTGGCGGCTCGGTGAACCTGAACTGATGGCAGCGCCGATCTTGCGCGAGATCGTCCGCCAGCATGCCGAAATGGCGGCGTTTCTATGGACGATCTACGACCATCACCTGCTCCACCCCGAGGAAAATCCGGAGATGGACGAAGTGCGTCTTGCCCGCTTGATTGAAAGGTTGGAGGCTCATCTGGACGGTTTGCGGGTAGCCGGAGATCAAGGTCGAAAAATTGCGCAGGAGCGCTTTGAGGAGTTCTCGGAAGCGGGTGAACTCTTCGTGTTGCGGATGCTGGCCGCACCAAAACCGATCCAGATTGTGGATCTGGACCTTCCCAAAGTTAGAGAATATCTGGCGGTGACCCTGAAACAGAACCGATGACCCCCATCCTATCGGTAGTTGTTGATGTCGACCGTTCGAAGGAAGATATTGCCGTCATAGCCCATTTCGAAACCGGACCAGTCAGTGCCGTCGAACAGAAAGAATTCGTGCCAGCCTGCAACAACAAGAAATTCCTCGGTCGCGTTCATGGTAAAACCTTGTTCCGTTTCGAGCAGAGGCACGAGTTCGCGTCCCTTCTGCACCGAAACGCCGTAGCTCATGTCCGACCAGTAGCGTTTGCCGCGGAACTCGCAGATATCGTAATAGTCGACCTCGTCGGCCTTCAACGCAATCAGCTGGCTGTCACGCAATTCGTAGGCTGCCCCGTTCGCCCCGCCGAGATAGACCTCACCCTGAGGTCCGGCCAGGACGGTATTGAAATTCTCCTCGACGCCCACATCGATACGATTCCAGCGCCGTCCGTCGAGTCTCAGCAGAAGCCCGCGGTCGCCGGCGCAATACACCGGACTTCCGTCACGACCGTGGATATCGTTGAGCACGGCTTCGTCGAAGGTCTCCAACTGCCCCCATTGGCCCCGCTCACGCAGATAGCTTACGCCAAGATCTCCGATCGCAAAGATCCGGTCGCGCGATGGGGCCCACAGGCGCGTCAGTGCGCCTTCGCGCAGTTCCGTGCGTGATGCCGAACCAGGCGGAAGGTCGTGGATGATCCCTCCAAGCTCAAGCGCAACATGGTCTTGCGGCCCAAAACTGACATGGGACCGGATCGCGTCCTCGATCTGAAGCCGTGCATTGAAACGAATGGTCGCCCCAAGCTCAATTTCCAGGAGATAGGACCGGCTGAATTCGTCATCGGGATCGCTCAGTTCGAAACTGGCGCTGAAGCGATTGCCGCCGTGATGATATCCGTCCACGGCCTGGACATCGATTTCTTCTGGGTCAAAGTCGGCGATCGTTTCGGGCTCACGCATCACTTCTTCCTTATCGGTTTTGCCAGTATCTGGGCGGGGGTCGGTTTCGGGGCTCTGGCGCAATCGATGAGGTAGTCGATGAGCACGAGCTTCAGGCATTCGAGCGCGTCGTCCTTCTCCTTTTTGGTGCAGCTCTGCAGCTTCTCGTGATGGTCGCCGACAGCCTGCTGCACCTCCTTGATCGCATCGCCTAAGGTCGGACTGCGCTTCTTCTTCAGGAAATCGCGGACTTTCTTTGTCTTTTTGTTGTGCGGCGAGCCGCGTTTCGACCCAGAACCGGATTTGCGGTATCCGGTCTTGGTTTTCTTGTAGGACTCCATGCAAATGCAGGGCGCGGTGTTGACGTCGTAATTTCCCCAGCCGGAATAGTTATCGCCGCCGCGACTCCTCTGGAACATCTGATTTTCAAAGCAGTGCTCGGATTCCGTCGGGTGCGCACAATCGGAATCCTTGTGTTGATGCACATATATACCCACGTTATTTAAAATCGTTGCACAGTCCTGCCCACTGACAGTTATGGCGGCCGTGTGCGGCCATGTAACCGTATTGCCAGTCGGCGATGCATGGTTGTTTGTGGCAAGATCTGTCATACGTATGACAGGCTCGCCATCAAACTTCACATCGTTAGACCATGAGTTGAAATACCCCTTTCCCGTATTTTTCGATGTGATGACACCTTTCTTTGCGGCACAGCCAGCCTCCGTCCCAGACGTTCTGGACAGGTCGGATTTGTTCTTGATGTTGACGGTCTTGCCGCCGATCTTGACGGTGCCGGTCCCTTGCTCTGTGTCGCTGCCCAATCCGAAACTAGGGTAGGGGATGGGCACGCCGGGCGGCGTTGCGGGGTTTTCCGGAGGTGTAAAGCAAACATCCGGGAATGCGGCGATGGTCTGGGCGTTCACGGCTTTGCCGGAAATTTCCAGGCCGTTGGCAAACACCCCGCCCATTACGCGGCCCTCGATGCCACGATAGCTGCGCCGCAGGCGCCGGCATCGTTCGATGCCTCGATCAAAACCGGATTTCCGGCAGCGTAGCCCTTGCGTGCCGCGGTGAAAGCCATGCCAAGCATGAGTGGCACCACGGCAGCTCCGACATTGCCGAGGGACTCGCCTGGCGACCAGATGTCTTGAAACTCATGCCTTCCTCGCAGTAAGCGCAGGCTGGCAAGAGCGCTTTGCTTGAACCAGTACTGTTCTCCTACGAGGTCAGCGATCCGGTACCCGAGCCGGTTCATTTCGATACCGGTTTCTTCGAATGCCGCGCGATAAGCAGCCGTCATGCCGTCACCGCGCAAAGGCAAATCTTCAGTGTTGTAGATCGATGCATTTTCGCGAGAGAGCCCAAGCCCAAATAGCCGAAGACCGCCCTGTCGACCCTGGGTGCAAATGATCGCCGCCGCCGCCTCCCCAGGTATGAACCCGTTCGGATTTTGCGGCGTAAGGAGACGATTGCAGGAGATATAGTGCGTGACTGTCTGGCTTTTCAGATAACTATCGACGCCGGCAATCATCACAAAGGGCACCTCGCCTGATGCCAGCAACCGGCGAGCATGTTCCAATGCGACAACGCCTGCAGGTCGTCCGTGCGCTATTATTCTGGAGCGTGCATGCGGTTCGACCTCAACAATTTCTGCAACGCTCCTAAGCAAAGCGGAATTGTCGCTGACAGGCCGGCCGGGCCGCTCTTCCTCGGGAAGGCATAAGATCAGTGCCGTTTGGCCGCGTGCTTCCGGCAAGCTTTCGAACGCTTCGCAAATAGCACCAGCCGCCAGATGCGCCATGCGCCTGTCACCAATCCAATTGCGCGGTAACGCGATTGGCGCACCGGTTAGCCACTCGCCGGCGGAGCCCCGAAGTCGCGTTTGCTGGAAACCGTCGAGTCTTGCACGCATTGCCGCGCAAGCTGACGGCGCGTCGAGGCCGACAGCCGTAACCATGCCTATCGAGACGATGTCGAGTTGCGCACTCATGCGTCTTCATTCTCTCGTGCGGGCGTGATGTGGCCAACACGAACATATTGTTTTCCCTTGAGCCTCGCTCTCAGCATGGCCGGCGTTGGCGGACCTACCCAGCACTCCGAGAAATCGAGGATGGTCTTGTGAATGCGCTGCGAGAGGCGCCAGACGAGCGAGAAGCGGCGTCTTTCTGGGTCGAGCAGAACGGTGTCTGGAAATATGTCGGCCTCATAGGCCTTTTTCCTGCCTTTGAACAACGTCATCGGCAATGCTGCCGACGGTAGGCGAAAGCTCACTCGCCCTTCGGGAGCCAGGTTCACAAGCACCACCTCTTCGCCGCCTCGCGGATTGTCGATCTGCTGGTCAGGCGGCGCCATCTGGAAATAGCGCTCGTCGAAATCCGGCGGCAGGAACGGAAAGATGTTCTTGGCCCAATTGTCGTCGTAAGTGCCGCCATACTCGATCCGGCCCGGCCATCCGCGGCCCATCGGGCCAAAGCTCATCGGTTTGTAATCACCGAAGGGAGAGCGGATGTCTTCGTCGACAGCTTGCGTGTTCGGTAGCCGCAGCCCGGGTACGAGGCGCTGGTTCCTGGTTCGGGACCAGCCGGTTCCGACCGGGTTGTATTTGTAGCTGGCGGGAAGTTTGTCCTCCGGGTCCAACCTGTCGACGCCGCCCCAGGCAACGTCGTAGGAAATGGGCAGTTTCAGGAAGGGTTGCGGCGATGTGGCGGTAAAAACCGGCCCGATCGAGCGCCATTCGCGGTGGCCGACAACCTCGAACAGTTTTGACCAATTACCAACCTTGATGCCGACCGGCACGCGCTCTGCCGGGCGCCCGCCCGGCGCATAGGCGCAGCCATTGGCGATCACGTCGCAGCGTGGTTTGCGGAAGGCGAAGTCGGTCTCCCAGAGCGTGGCCGAGTAGCCGGCCACGCCGGTCTGTGTGTCGGCCATCACCAGGGGCACCTGTTCCGCTGATTTTCGCACCAGTCCGCCCGGCTCGGCGGGGAAGTCGAACGTGCCTTTGGCGACCACGACAATCCACTCATGGCCGGCCTTGTCCATGCCCATGGTGAATTGGTGCGGATACCCCATCTGGTTCAAGATCCGCATCAGTTGGTCTCCCAGCTGGCGGCGAGAATCTGCTTCAGCGTCGCTTGCGGCGATTGCGGATCGATGTCGAAAATGTCCGAACGGGCGGTCCACATCACCATACCGCTGATGACCTCGTCGTCGGCCTCGACAGGAGGCACCGGCAGTCCGCTCAATACTGTATCCAGTTCGTCCGGCGTCAGCTCGCCGTGCTGGGCGGCGATGGCCGCTTCTTCGATCTCGGCAAACCACGCCTCGGCGTCAGCCAGCCGAACCGGAGCTTCAGCAAGCTGCGCGACGACGCTCAAAGGGAATTGCCTGCCGACCCTGTCGGCGCTCTGCACAATGATGCCCGCCGATGCGCCGAAGCAAGCCGGGCCAGCCAGGAAGCGCAGCGCGGTTGTGCTCGGCCAAAATTCCGAGCCGAACAGCGGGACGAGATGCTGCGCCAGCCAACGGTCCCAGCCGCGAACAAAGTCGCCCGGCAGCCGCCGTGTCACGAAATCCCCGGTGGCGGGCATTTTGCCGTAAAAGCCAGGCAGCTTCATATCTGCGGCGGACATGAGAATTTCTTGAACATTTGCAGGTTGTAGGGATTTTCGACGCTGGCGGCCTTGAGCTCGAAATCGGCGTACATGCCTTTCGTCCCCAGGCGCAGGCTGTAGACATCCGACAGCGAAGTGCCGGTGAATCGGCCGCTGCGCAGCATCCTCAGCCACGCCCAGCTGCCGGTCTCGTTGAGCATGATTTCGGGCGAACCATCGATGGGCTGGAAGGCGAGCGAGATCACCCCGGTGCCGTCCTTGCCGGGCCAGGTCATCGGTTGCGGCCGCGTCGCGTTGTTGAAGTAGACGAGGGTCTGGCCATCGAGATTGAGCGTTACGCGCGTGACGTTCGGAGACAGGTCCTTGGGTTCCAGCGTGAAGCTCATCACCGGTCCTGTACCGCCGGGAAAGAGATCGTCGCGTATCCGCCTGGCCTGCTCGAAAGCCGCCAGCGCCGAAGGGTCGAGGCCGAAATCGGCACGCCATTTCCACGGCTGGCTGGCGGTGTCGACATAGCTGATCAAATGGTCGTTGGTGAACGCGTCGATCAGGCCCGCCGGTCCGAACAGGCGGGCGAAGTCGCGGACATTGACGTCCACCGCGCTTTCGGGACTGAACGGATAGCGGTCGTTGAGCGCCGCCTGGCAGAAGGGCAGGATGTCGGCGCGCCAGATGGCGTTGAGCTCCGAGGTGACCGCCTTTTGCGTCAACCCGCTGGTGTCGCCGGCGACACCGCCGAGCCAGTCGTCGACCGGGTCGGGCAGGATTTGCGCTTGCCTTGCGACCGCCCCCGTCAGTTCGGCGAGGCCGCCTTGCTTCTTGATGGCATCCTGGGGATCGGGATTGGCCGTGACCGTCTGCAAAACGTTGGACAGCGCCGTCAGAGCCACCACCGCGGCGTCGAGTGCTGGCGGCTGGCCGTCGACCTCGGCAATAGCACCTTTGAGCGGCTTGAAGTGTTCGGCCACCAGGTTGCCGGTAAGATCCACCTCGTCAGCTGAGCCCGCGCGTGGAAGCAGCTTTGCCCCCGTTTTGACGATCTTGCCGAGCTTGCCGAGTTTGCCGAGCAGTTTCGAGCCGCCCTTGGCCGCCGCCTTGTCGTCGGCCGGCGCTTCATCGGACCGGGTAAGCTCGGTCTCCTGAACGACCGCCGTGAGCAGGCGTTTCAGCGCTGAATCGGCGCTGGAAAGATCCTTCAGATTCTCACTGGCGACATTGAGGTCGCTCAACGGCGCCAGCCTCATATCGCGCAGGAAGCTGTCCCACTGTGCGATATAGTCGTCGTAGTAGAGCTTCAGGATGTCTTCGGACAGCGCCGACACGGACGTTTCGGAGTTCTCGGAGCAGCCCCCGGCGAAGACCGCCCGATCCAGCGCCGCTTGTGCTGCCACATCCTCGATCCGGTCGAGAACGGCGTCATGGAAGCCTGCATAGGTGAATGCTCCCGAAATACCGACGCGAAGCGTCTTGTCGGAGCGACGCGCAAAAACCTTGGCGCCGTTGGGACCGGCGAAATTCGCCGGAATCCATTCTTTGAGCCCGGCCACTACCGGATCGGCCAGCAATTGCTTGTAGGCACGCGCCGGCAATGAAATCGTGCATACCGTTTTCAGCGCTTCGGCAACCAGCGCCTGGTCGGGCCCGATATAGCTTTCGTCGACCGTCATCCGGCGGATGGCCGCAAGCTGATGCTCTTCGGCATCGGCGGTTGGAAATGGTGCTGCGGCCGCGAATTCGGGAAGGCTGTTGACCCACCAGTTCTGGGTGTAGTCGGGATCCATCTGCGACAGACCCGTCATCATACGATAGGTCTTGAGAGCGCCGAGCATGAAATCCGGATCGCGGATCTGCCGCCACATGGTGGCCTCGAGAAGGGCCACCATGTGCGGCTCTAGCACGTTGCGCAAGGCGTGATCGTAGGTGTCGGTCTGAGCCCGCACCAGTTCCGCCGAGGCCGATGGCCCTAGCAGATCCTGGACAGCGGCAGGCGGTGCTGTCCGGGCATTTGAGACCGCGTCCATTGCCTCGAGCGCGCCGTCGATGGCAGGCTGCTGCACCGATGCCGGGTTTGCGGCAGCCGAGGTCAACGGCGTCTGCAGCGCTTCGAACTGGCTTGCCTGGGCCGAGATCGCATTGCGGTTGTCGTAGTAGGACCAGGCAAACACCGCACTGGCCAGCAAGCCCGCTGTGGCACAGGCAGCCGCCGCGCCCCGCCAGATCCAGGCGCGGCGGCGTTGCGCTAGCGGGTCGAACGTACCCAGGCCTGCTTCCTTGAAGATGACTTCGGTGAGCAGGTTCTTCAGGAAGAAGCTGCGTTTCTCGACCCTTGGTGCGGGCAGGACCCGCCGTGGCGGAAGACCGAAAGACGACGACAGCGCCGCGGTCAGTCGGTCGATAGGCGCCCCTTCCTGAGTCGCCGATGTCAGATAGAGGCCGCGCAGCCATGCAGCCTCTTCATACCGGCTTTCGCCGAACATCGCCTCGACCAGCACCTGGATCGGTTCGGACAGGCTTGCGAGTTGGGCAGGAAACCGGAAGATCTCTGCACGGGCGGCGAGTTTTTCCTCATCCTCCAGGCGCGGCACCAGCCGCCGCTCGAGTTCCGTCGCCAGCGTCGAAATTTCGCGTTCGATGGTCTTGGCATCCACGCGCGCATCCAGCGCGAAGGTCGTTCCCCACACCTGCTCGCGCGAGGCGGTGGACAGACCGCCGAAGAAGGCTTCGAAACCCTTGATCAGATCGGCCTTGGTCAGCATCAGATAGACCGGAAGGCGGATTTCGAGCCGGTCGTTGAGCTCGGCCAACCGGCGGCGGATCTTGCGGCCGTGCGCCTTGATGGCTTCGTCGCCCTCCGAAAGCACGTCGATCGAAAGCGCCACGATGACGCCGTTGAGCGCGCGGCGCCCGCGATGCTTCTTCAAAAGGTCGAGGAAGCCCAGCCATTCCGCCGCGTCCACATCGGGCTGGCTCTCCTGCTGCACATAGCGGCCGGCGGTATCGATCAGAACCGCGTTTTCGGAAAAGAACCAGTCGCAGTTGCGGGTGCCGCCGACCCCTTGCAGGTCGTCGGTGAGGTCGATCGGAAAATTCAGTCCGGACTGCCGCAGAGCCGTGGTCTTGCCGGTGGCCGGCGGCCCGACGATCACATACCACGGCATGTCGCGCAGAAACTTGCGGCCGCCCAGCTTGCGGCGCTTCAGTTCGGCCATCACCTCGGCGAACTTGGCACCCACGGCAGCGACGTTCTCTTCGCCGGGGCTCAGCGGCTTTTCCACCGCGGGCGCGGCAATCTCGGCGACGAACATGCGGTTGGCGCGGATCGCCCGGCGCTGGGCGACGATCAGCCAGATCAGCCAGAAGATGACCAGCAGCGCGATGATGACGATGCGCACATTTTCAGAGGCGAACGGTTCGTAGGGACCGACCCTGACGATCGGACCGAACACCCAGATGACCAGGGAAAGCAGCGTGATGCCGATCAGCGTCCACAGCCAGCGCGATGTCAGAACCGCCCAGAGGAAGCGCAGGATGAACATCTCACAGCCTCTTTTCGACAAGCACCTCGGCGCGGCGGTTCAAGGCTCGCCCCTGGCGCGTGCTGTCGCTGGCCACTGGATCGGTGGCCGCGCGGCCCTCGGAATGGACGCGGTCCCGTGGCACTCCGTTCTGGACCAGCATGTCGGCAATCGTCTGGGCGCGAGCCTCGGACAGCCGCTGGTTGGTCGACAGCGGATTGGTCTTTTGCAGAGGAACGCCGTCCGTATGGCCGATCACCGTGATGTTTCCGATCAGCTCCTGATTGGCGAGGATCACCTTGGCGATCGAACCGATCAGGGGCTCGAAACCTTCGGTCAGTTGTGGCCGCGACGACTGGAACAGTTCGGGGTTGGAGGCCTGGATGATCAGCTTGGCCAGCGAAACGCTCTCGGTGCCGCTGAGGGCGGATCTGAGGTCGGCCGGCGCTCCGGCCTGAAATTCCGGCAACAGCGCAAAATCCACCTTCTCCGGCGGCGGGGCATCGACCTTGGGCGACGTACGGCTGATGTCGCCGCGTGCAGGCGGCGGCAACGTGCGCACAAGTGCGGAAAGCTCGACCGCCTGGCTGCTCAGTCCCATCGAGAGTCCGATATGGATGGCAGTGGCAACAACCGCCGCACCGAGCGCCATAACCCAGATCGGAACGATGAAGCGCTGCGGTTCGTCGGATGCGATCACGCCCTTCCAGTTTGGTGACAGTGGCGCGCCTTCAGCGTCGGCATCGCGCAGGAAGCGTGCCGCCGCCACGCGAACGGCATTGAGCGAACGGTCGCCTGATCGCCCAGGCACGCGATATTTGCCGCGGAAACCGAGCGCCATGCAATCATACTGCAGTTCCAGCAATTCGCGATCGCGGTTGGGATGGCGCTCCAGTTCGTCGAGACGCGTGAAGAACTGCGTGCCGGCATCGACATCGCCACGCAGCATGACCACAAGCGGCTGCCGAGGCCAGGCGCTGGCCCCACCCCAGGGCGTGTTCAGAGCCAGATCATCGAGCAACGCCGCCACGATCCAGGCTGCCTGATCGGCCCTCTCCATAGAGGATCCCGTCGACATTGCCATGTCGCGTGCCCGAACCAGTTCTTCGAGCAATCGGGTGCGCAACGTTTCCGGATTCTCCGGCGGCAGCGCGCTTTCAAGCTCGGGAGCGAACTCGAGCAAGGGTGCGAATGCGTTGACAAGCGCGTTCGGGTGGGTGCGAGACCGCTTTACCACCGCCCCCGGCAACAGCGGCGCCATGGGTCGCGGCATCGGCGCTCCGGTCAATCGTATGCGGGTGCGTTCGCGATCCTCCGACAGTCCGAAAGGATCATCGCGGCTCATGATCTCACCTGTTCACCGAATAGCAGTCCACCTGCGGCTCGCTCGGCAACACACCCGAAACGCCAATGACGAAGCCGGGAGCATCGAGCAGTGACGCCCAATGCTCGCTTTTCTGGTCCAGTTCGAGGCACAGCCGATCGCCATCGTAAGGGATCTCGCGCGGCTGGGAATGGAGCGGTTTCAGCGGAATGCCGGGCAAACGCGATTTCCACAGGCCCTCGAACTGATCGGCCGAGCCGACAGTCGCCTGATTGACGAAGATCTTGCGCAGCGCGTCCTCCGACAGCTCCGAACCGACCCGGATGACGATCCGGCTGGCCACCAGCAGCTTCGGGTTGTCGATGCGGATTTTCCAGACATTGGTCGAATGCCGCATGACAGGCAGCGCACGCGATTTAGGCTCGATGTAACGCAGGCTGAGGATGAGCGAGCGCAGCGCATCCGCCAGCGCCGAATAGGCGGGGCCTGGCGCCATGTGATCGTAAGCGGGTAATTCGCCCAGGCGCCGCGCGCTCGATCCGTATGTCGCCATCGAACCAGCGAGCCCGGCAAGTTCCAGGTAAAGCGCGGCCGGATGGAAGACATCTTGCGCCAGCATGTGGGCGAGCCGCGGACGCGCCGCATTGGCGAGATTGAGCATCAGCAGATCTTCGACGCTGCGCCCAGGCCCGCCCATGACCATCTTGCCATGCGCCTCGGCGATCTGGTCGAGGCCTGTGACAACTTCCAGAAGCAATTGCCGATACCAGGCCACCGCGCCGGTAATCAGTGTCGGCGGCAGGAAGGTCTCGTCCACAGAGACGCCACCATCGGCCCGAACCCCCTTGAGGTCGGCTATCGGCAAGGCCGTGTAGCCACCGACCGGCTTGCCGGGTGCAAGCAGCAGCGCCTGCGGACGGGCGATCTCGATTTCTTCAGGATCTGAACCGCCCTGGACGGCGTCACGCACCGAGACGATCCGCCCGTGATATCGTGCTCCCGAGGCGGCCGCGTGTGCCGGATCGAAGCCGACACCGCCGGGAGGCTCCAGCGGCAAGGCGACCAGCACCGGCCCGGCGCCCGTGTCTGGGGTGACCAGCAGTGGTCGCGGCGCGTCCATCATGTCTGGAATGGAGAAAGGTGTCCCGTCCGGAAAGATGCCCCGTGCGGACAGGATCGAGATCTGGCCGGCCTCCAGCAATGCCTGATCCAGCGTCAGTTGCTGAAAGCCGAACGTATGCAACTGCCCGGCCTGCAACGCGCCGCGCACCGTCGCCTCGATAAAGCGATCCTGCTGCTGGAAATGCTGGGTCCGGAGAAACAGACCTTCGGACCACAACACTCTGTTTGCATCGCTCATGCCGCTACTCTCTGCATCGAGCTCCCCTTGCCCTGGCCGCTAAGCGGAAATGCCGCCGCTGCCAAGCGAGACGTTGACCGTAAATTGTGATCCCGCCGACACTGATTTGGTTGTGCGCCAGTTTCGGCCGCCGGGCTCGCGGATCAGTGCAACAAAGCCCAGCGCCGTCGCGTCCGGCTCGACCGTGATGGTCTTGGACGCGGTCTTTCCCGGCCCGACGGCGATCTGGTCGGATCCGATGAGGTCGCCTGCGAGTGCCGAACCGGCATCCCCCTGCAAGGCAAAGTAGTCGGCGGAATTGAATTTGCCGGTGCTGCGCAGCCGCATGACGAGGACCGTCACCGGCCGGTCGCCGCCGCCCGGTCCCGGGTTCATACCGGCCCCGCCGGTCAGTTTGACGGTGATCACCGATGGTTTCGGCGGCCCGCTCTGGCAAGCCGTAAGCAGCCCGGTTGCGCCCAGGGCGACAATGAATTCGCGTCGATCGATCATGTCTCACTCCTCCTCATATGCATCCCGAAAATCAGCGCCGATTTCGCCCAGAAAGCTTTTTTCCGCGCTCTCGGCGATTTCACGGTGGCGTTTCTGGTAAAGCTCCCACAGCTTGGCGCTGCGCCCGCCCGAAAGCAGCGTGCCGATCGCGGAATTCGATTTCAGCTCTTCCTCGATCGCTGTCGGGTCAAAACGGTCAATCATCCGCCGCAAGGCGCCCTGTACGCCGCGCCAGGCGCGCACGTGATGTTGGGCGAGGTCGCGAACCGCGTCGGCGATTGCCGCTTCGCCGGCGAGAAATCCGGGGCTGCGCTCGGCGAGAAGCGTGACGATGGCGTCGTCGACCGTCGGCAGAAACTTGAGCGGATTGACTTCGGAAGCCCCAACCATGGTCTGGGCGACGCGAGCGTTTCCTTTTTCCTCGGCCCGTTTGCGCAGAAGCTGCATCAGGCCTTCCATCATCAACCGATATTCGCGGCCAAACTTCTCCATTTCCGCAATGCTGTCGCGCTCGGGGAAATCGGCTTCCTCGACACCCATGCCATGCAGGAATGCGGAGCGGAGCGCCATGTCCCCCAGTTGCGGCGCTGCCGGCAGGCGGGCGGGTTTGGCAGCAGCACCTGCCCGCGCCGGAGGCGGGACGTCAGCCGCTTGCGCGGGCAAATCCCAGGGATTGGCGGATTGTGGTCGTTGGGCGATGCGCTCGCGCTGTCCGGCCGAGCCGGTGCCGTTTGCCGAACCGGGCGCCGCGGCCGATCCGAAACCAAAATCATCCTTGAAATCGGACGGCTTTCCATGAGCGGGTTCGGCTCCCCGGTTGGGAGACGGCACGGGGTCGAGGCCGAAGGGGTCCGCCTGGTTCGCCGCGCCGCCCGGTTCGCGGTAAGAGGCGGCATTTTTCGACACAGGCGTTGAAACCGGATCGAGGCTGAACGGGTCATCGAAACCAGGCGAACTGCGCTGGCCGGAGGTGGCACGCTCGAACGCGCCTGGAACCGGCCGTTCGAACGGGTCCGGCAAATCCGCCGGACGTGGCCGTCGCGGCTCTTCTTCGACCGTGGCGGAAAAGAAGTCGTCGTGGCCGATGCTCACCGGCGCCCGGGATGCCGGCGGCAGGCGTTCCGGAGCCGGCTGGCCGGCTGTGGGTGCTTGGGCGGTTGGCGTCTGCAGATCGACATAGACGACGTAGTCGCCCAGTCTTAGCCGCATACCGCTTTGAAGACGCGTCGACTTGCCGGCGCCGAGCGGGCTGTCAGAATCGTTTATGAACAATCCGCTGCTTGACGTATCGGTGACGAAATATCCATCTCGCCCGCCCGAGATCCTGCAATGAGCTCGCGAAACGAACATGTCGGGATCGTCAATCTGCCAGCCTGCGTCCGCGCTGCGGCCGATCACCAGCTCGCCTTCGTCCAGCCGGGTGTGCCGTACGGCCTGGGCGCGTGGCCCTTGCTCCAGCGTCAGCAGCAGGCTCATGCCGCGACCCCCGCCATTTCCGGCTGCCATCCGACGATTGTGCGCAGCCGCAGATCGTCAGCATCGCCCCTTTCAACAGGCCGCGCAAGCCAGGCAGTTCGGCCAAGCTGTACCGCTCCGAGACGGGGCGGCGGCACGGCTTCCCGCGCAAGCACGATGCGCAGATCGACGTCGAGCGATTCCCCGACCATGTCGCGAACGGCTTCCTCGAACAGTTTGAACCGCTGGCCACCGGGCAGGAACGCCTTGAAATCCTCGTACCCCAGCGGGCCGACACGGAGCTCGACTCGGCTTTGGCGGTTGAAAACGCGCGGGCCGATCGTCGCTCCTCGGCCAAGCCCTGCATAGGCTTTTGCAAGACGGGTCTGGAGCCCGGTTGGGATGGTTATCCAGGCGGCGATGAACTCCTTGATCTGAACCGGCACCTTGAACGCTTCCGCCAGGAACAGCGTCAGCCGTTCCGGACCGTCGACCTGGCTGGCGAGCGAAGCCGCCTGGCGAAGCTTCACCGTATCGAGATCGGTGTTCTGGGTGCCCGGAAGTCCTATTCCCGCCATGGCTTCGAGCATGGCGCGAACGCGCCCGCCGACCGCGCGTTCGACCTGTACGGCCGGATGCGCATCCGCCCATGCCCGATAATACAGGGCGATCATGCGGTGCTGAAGAATGTTGACGAAGTCCACGAATGTCGTGTCGCTGGTTTGCTGGGCATCGGCGCCGGTGAACCAGCGCTGCGACAGACGATCGAGCACCCAGCGTGTCAGATGCAGCGGCAGGGGTCCTTCGGGTCCCATCAGGCCGAGATTTGCGACGGTGACCCTGGCCGGAGCCTTGTCCTTCGCGTCGTGGAATTCAACCACGTCCCTGGCCGAAAAGCTAAGACGCACATGCTGTCCGAGCCTTGCAGGCTCGCGCTCTGGCGAGCCGGAATAGCCGAACAGCCCGCCCCTCCGTTCGAGTCGGCGCAACAGTTCGAAGAAGTCGAACGTCCCGGACAGCGCCTCGGCATGGTTCGGGTCGACTGTGTCTAGATCAGGTAGCGATTGCCGGGCGTCATCGGCCATGGCACATCCTCCTGCTTCTGCAGCAGCCGCGTACGGGTTCGCACGAAGCCGTTTATTCCGGCATGCCGGGCAAACAGCCGTGCCAGCAGGGCCGAAAGCAGCAATGTGCTTTGCCCTGCCAGGACCGACTGGTCGACATGCAATGTTACTTCCGTGCCACGTCCAAAGCACATCGGGCCGTCGATCTGCAGCCGTTCGATGACCGACCGCGAGTCGATGCGAACGATCGAATGCACGTTGCGGGCAAGGCTCGGATCTCCCCGGTCGGCGTAAAGATTAAGCAGCGCATGCAGCGGATCGACGCCGCGGCCTTCCTTGGCAAGGCTGAGAAAATTGAGCGCCAGTTGCGCCACCAGCCGCCAGGCGAGATTGTCGGCGCGCGATTCGCCCGCCGCGCCCGAAGGCAGCGCCGCGGGGATGGCCGGGCGAGGCGGACGCAACGCGCCGAGAAGCTGCACCATTTCGACCGGGTCGCCGGCCTCCAGCGTCAAAGTGGGATTGTCATCGAGGATCGGCAGATCGCGGTTGGTGCAAAGCGCCACGATGTCGACACGCTTCAGCGACCGGTTCGCCTGGCTTTCCACCGGGCGTGAAACTGCCAGGAAAACATCGTCTCCTGCGTAGGAGGTGCGGGTCAGCCCGTCGCGCCGCTCGTCTTCCGTCGCGCGACGAGGACGCCGCTCGGTCGAGTAGACCCAGCCACTGCCACGATTCTGACCCAGGCTGAAGAGCTCCGGAATTTCGGCATCGCTGCCCCCGGTGTCGGCGTCCTCCACGCGGATGACCCGATAGATTTCGAAGTCACGCGCCCGCGTTCGGTCGGCATGCAGCACCTGGCGCGTCCTGCGCGGATCAAGCTCGATGACGTTGCACTCACGCTCGAAGAGATTGATGATCGGCGTTGCGAAAAGTTCGAAATCGGCCGGGGTCAAGTCGGCAAGCTCGGGCACTGGACGCCTGAACATGAAGATGATCTCGAGCCCGGCGGCGCATCGGCGCACGACGGGCTGCAGTCCGGAAATCCGCGCATAGTGAAAGCGCTCGGGCATCATGAAATATTCGCGCAGCAGACGGTACCCCTCGAATGTCGGACGGGTCCGAGGCATCAGGGCTTCGTCGTCGCTGATGCCGATCATTTCGGGTTCCGGCAAGGGCGATGCGAGGTTGGTCTTGCCTTCCGCGCGTGCGCCAACGGCCGAACAAGCGCCGAAAATCGCGTCGAAAATTAACGGTGCCTTGGTGCGCCCGGAAAAATAGAGATCAAGCTTGTCGAGCGACAATTCGTCGAGCCTGCCTTTTCCGGTTCGGGCCAGCACGATGCGGAGCGCCGCCTCGCCGGCCACACCGCCGATCGGCCCTATGCCGGCCGCCGCCAGCGCGCTGCGATCTTGAAAGTAGCTTACCGAAGTCACCGCTATCGGCCACAGCGTGACGTCCTGGGCGGTGGTGAAGGTGCAGCGCGTCGAAAGGCCGGGCTGCAGGCCGGAGACCAGCCGGGTGTTGCGCTTGACGACATGGCCGGCAACCATCGTCTGGACCTGCTGGCCGGGTTTCAGCACCACCATAGCCGTTGCCGGCGCCGGCGTGACCAGATCGGGATAGAGGACATCCAGCACGCTGCGTGAAAACCGCGAGCGCTCGGCATCGACTTTCAGCCGGGTGCGCGCCGCGAGAAAAGCGACGCCGTCAAGCAACCGCTCGACATACGGATCTGGACACGGCACCGTGTCGAGCGAGAGATTGCGCGCCACCGCCGGATGCAGGTCGGCAAATTCCGCCGCCAGCGCACGGATATGGGTCAGTTCCTCCTCGTAATATTCTACGAAGACCCGATCCATCTCAGGCCTCCCTAAATTCGGTCCGCGCCAAGCCGTTGTCGAGATTGATCGTGGTGCGCAGGCGCATGCGTTCCGGCGTCGGCGTCATGATCAGCACCGCGTCAATCTCGATCTTCAAACCCACGCTCTTGTCGCCAAGCGTCACGGTGACCTTCGTCGTACTTTCCTTGAGGCGTGGCTCGAAGGTAGCAAGCACCGAGCGGATCTCGCGGGCGAGCGCCTCGCGATCAAAATCGCGGGAGGAACGGCCCGAAAAGGAGGGCACGCCGTAGTTGATCACGCTTCGGCGCACCTCCGGGAAATCAGCGAGCGACGGCGGGTTGTCCGCTGCCTGCTCGCTTTCGACATCGGAAAGAAGCGGAACAGCCTCGAAACGCTCGGTGTTGAACAGGGCCTCGATATCGCGCCGCACGGCCTCCCGGAGCACGCGGGCGGACACGACCACGCCGCGGCTTTCCATCTCCACGCGATGCTGGATCTGAAAGGCCAGGCGGTGCAGGCGCCGCTTCTGATCGGCCGTCAGCTCCGCATCGGCATCGATGAGCCGCGCGCTGCCCGCAACCAGACCCTCCAGCCGGTCCGCGCCGAGTTCGTCCTGCAAGGCCTGGCGCAGCCCGTCTATCTCGGAGGTCATGCCCGGCAGGTCGTTTACGAGGCGGTCCCAGAGAGAGGGCTGGACCGCTTCGCGTTTTGCTCGCGAACCAGCGGTAACCTGCAGCTTGTCCGCGTCGGGCCGCCGGCCCTCACTTGCCGACATAGACATCCATTTCGATTTCGTCATTGCCGTCATAGACGAACTTGATCTTCTTGTAGGCGAAGCTGACCTCTTCCTCGATCAGGTCTTCCTCATCCTCCGCCTGCGACAGGTCGTATTCCATGATCGAGGCGTCGGTGAGGGTGACGACCAGGTAATCATTCGTCTCGCCATCGATGGTCCGGCGAGCCGAGAACACCACTTCGTCCAGCGCCTTGTTTTCGAACAGTGCCTTCTTCAGATAGGGCGAGGACTTGTCGTAGTGCTTGGTGAACTTGATCATTCCCAAGGAGACACGGCCGCGGCGCGAGAGCGAATTCGGATCGTATGGCGCGACTATCTTGTAATCGACCCCATGGATCTCGATTTCGTCCTCGTGGCCATCACGAACGCTTGGGCCTTTGATATCCGGAACTTTTAGAAAGCCATCAATCTTCGTACCTGTGGGCATTGTCTTTCTCCACCGCTTTTAAAAAACCAAGATGGTGTTGCTGCAATTCAAGTCTTCACGGACGGTAGTTCCGAGACCAGTCGGAGCGAGGCATTGATGCCCTCGAGCTGGTAATGCGGACGCAAATAGAAGCGGGCGTTGTAATAGCCCGGCCGCCCCTCAACGCTGTCCACCTGAACCTCGGCCGCGGCAAGCGGGCGCTTGGCGCGCGCCTTGTCGTCGGCGAAGGCCGGGTTGGCCAGCACATATCGGTTGATCCATTCGGTCAGCCAGATCTGCATGTCGGAGCGCTCTTTGAACGAGCCGACCTTGTCGCGCGCAATGGCCTTGAGGTAATGCGCAAAGCGCGAGACCGGGAAGAGATAGGGCAGGTTGGCGCTCAGCCGCTCATTGGACTGCGCGTCGGGGTCGACCAGCCGCCCCGCCCGCGTCTCGTCGTCCTGCAGTGAGTGTGCGCCGATGAAGGCCGCGAGATCGGTGTTCTTTCGATGCAGGATCGGCATCAGGCCTAGCTTGGCCAGTTCCGCTTCGCGCCGGTCGTCGATGGCGACTTCGGTCGGACATTTCATCGCGATCGACCCGTCATCGGTCGGGAAGCTGTGCACCGGCAGGTTGAGCACCGTGCCGCCATTCTCGACGCCGCGGATCTGCGTGCCCCAGCCATAGAGCTTGTGGCTGCGGTTTATGTTCACGCCCATAGGGAAGGCGGCGTTCATCCAGACATATTTGTTGTGATCGCCCTGCACCTCTTCCTCGAAGGTGAAGCCCTTTACCGGAACGGTATCCGTGCCGTATGGCAGCCGCGCCAGAACACGCGGCATGGTCAGGCCGATATAGCGAGCGTCCTCGCTCTCGCGCAGCGACTGCCACGAGGCATAGGCCGGGTTGGAGACGATCTGCTGGAGATCTTGCGGGTTCGGCAATTCCTGCCAGCTGTCCATGCGGAACAGGCGCGGCGAGGCGGCTGCGATAAACGGCGTGTGTGCTGAAGCACAGATGCCGGAGATGTTACGCAACAAACCGACGTCGCGCGGGTGGTTCGAGAATTCGTAGGCGCCAATCACACAGCCGATCGGCTCGCCGCCAAGCATCGAATACTCGTCCGTATAGACTTTCTTGAAGATCGGGCTCTGATCCCACATCTGGCCTTCGTAGTCTTCGAGCGTGTCGGCCAGTTGCTCCTTGGAGATGTTCATCACCCGGATCTTCAGCTTCTGATCCGTCTCGGTGTTGTTGATGAGATACCAGAGGCCGCGCCATGTGCCTTCCATCTCACGCACTTCGGGCGCGTGCAGGATCTCGTTGACCTGTGTCGTCAGCATCTTGTCGATGCCCGCAATCAGCGACTTGATCGACTTGATCGCATTGGAGGAGATGGTGGTGGTATCGGAACGGGACTGCGCCGCGAGTGCGAGATTGCGCACGAGTTGCTGCAGTTTCTCGCTGTCGTCCTTCTTGACCTTGAAATCCTTCTCGAGGAGCCCGCTGAATTCTCCAAGATCTATGGCTTCCGCCTCGGCGGCGACGGCGGCGGTCTTTTGCTGTTCGGCCATGATTTACTCCCCAACCTTGTCGTCGTCGGCCAGCGCCTGGCTGGCGATCTTGCCAAGAAGTGGTTCGTTGTTCAGAAGTTGCGCGATGCGTTTTTCGGCGTCGACGCGGCCATCCATGAAGCCAAGCAGCTCCTCGAGCTGGCGCCGCATCTTGAGGATCTCGGCCAGTTGCGGAACTTGCTCGGCAATCTTGTCCGGGGCGAAATCGCCCATTCTGGAAAATGTAAGGTCGAGCGCCAGTTCCTCGTCCCGCTCGGCGCCCTCAGCCTGAGGCAGCGTATTCTTCACGCGGGCTTTCACTCGTGGTCCGAGCGCCTCCATGAATTTGGGGAAGCGGTTCGCGTCGGTCTCGACAAAGGAACGGTCCAGCACCGACTTTGACGCTTCCTTGGTCTGCGAAGCACCGGAAAGGTCGGCCATCACGCCCATGACAAACGGCAATTCGATCGTCGTCGGGCTACCGTAGGTTTCCACGTCGTAGGCGATCTGCACCCGCGGTGCGCGATTTCGTTCGATGACCTTCGCTTTGCTTTCGGCTGGCATGTGCTGTTACCTTTCATCCTTCTGAGCCGTCTTCTTGACATCGGGAACGCCGGCAAGGAGCCGGAATTCCTTCAGCCCCGACGGCGCGAGATCTTCCATCAGTTCAACGAAATCCATGTGCACCATCCGGCGCACGCGCCGCGCTAGGTGCGGAATCGGGCTCGACGGTTCAGTGCGGTCATAAAAGGCGACGACGAGGTCGAGGCATTTCACCACGTCGTCGCGCGAGGAAATCCGGTCGGGAAGCCCCGTGCTCGAGTCCGCGTAGCTTGCCGCCCTTGCCATAGTATCGGCTCCGTGACCGTTTCGAGCAGGCGTTGCCGGTTCTGCCGGCGTGGGCGGCTCGGCCGCGCCATTCGCCAAGGCGCCGGCTGCCGAATTCCGTTCGAGGGTCGTCAGCAGACGCTGCAGAAACCGCTTCAATTCCGGAACAGGAGCGCCGCCGCCCTCGAGACGGGCGTTGAGAGCGGTCTCGACCGCATCAAGGGCTGCGATCGCTGCCCGGGCGTTGGCGACGAGCAAGACCATTTCTGCGTTGGCTTGATCCATCTGTGCCGCACATCCAGCACGCACCCGGTTCAACAATTGTCCGTGCGCACTGACCAGTGCGGCCTTTTCTGCCACGTTCAATCCCGAGGCGGCTTCCTGGAGCATGACACGGTCGTCGAGCGCACACCTTTCCAGATCCTTGCCCTGGATCGGGCCGATCGCACGTGGCGCAAAGAACGTCATTTGCCGCAGGTTCGCCAACAACCCCTCCTGACCATTCTGGAGGTCGAGCAGCGCGTTGATACGGCGCAAGGCGGCATCGCGTGGCAAAGCGTTGGGCCGCAGTGCCGGATGCATTGTTTCCCAATGCTGGTCGAAGGTCTGCGCAATAAGGGCCAGCCCCTGCGCGAGCCCGGCCAGTCCTTCTTCATTGGCCAGCGCGCGCGTGACGACGACGAGCAGGCGCAGGTCCCGGCCATGCGCACGCAATTCCTCCGCCTTGGCGAGCACCGCGGGCCAGTCGACCGGAATGGTGCTTTGCGAGGCGGGTTTGTTCTGGCCGTCGTGGACGACCTTGATCTCGGGTTCCGTCAGGCGCTCCAGCTCATGAAAAGCCGGGTCGTTGCGCAAATCCTCCCCTGACGGATTTTCACCGTCGAGCGGAGCAAGCCAGAGTGCGACATCAATCACACCAACCCCCAGCGATCGGCCCTCAAACCGTACGTGACCCTACGGTATCACACGGTTGCACTTTACCACAATTCAAGCACTGCTCAAAAAATTAACGAAAGCTGACCAAGCCGCGTCTTGGGTTGCTGGAACCCTTGGCCAGATTGCTGACCCTTATGTGAAATTACACCGAGGCGGACAATTGCGTGGTTGTTTGCATCTGATGGTGCGGCACTCTCCACAAGCGGAAGGGGCGCTGTTCATCACGCTTTGTCAAGTGACGGCTTATGTGGCAGGTTATCGACTGGCAGATTGCAGGAGCACGTTCGATGGAACAGCGCCGGTCATCGCAGACCTTCAAACGCAAGGAACTGGTCGGCAAGCTCAATCCTGTCGGTGTGCGCGCCTTCAAGGCTGCGGCCGACACCGCCAAACTGCGCGGCAATCCTTACGTCGAGCTCGTCCACTTCATCGAGCAACTGGTACTTTCCGACCGTTCGGATGTGCAAATGATAATCGCCGATGCGGGCCTTGATGCGAGCCGGCTCACCGCCGATATGACCCGCGCCGTCGACAAGCTGCCTTACGGCGCAACGTCGATCGAGGAATTTTCGGACCATATCTTCCATGCCATTCAGGAAGCCTGGAACCTGGCCACGCTGGAGTTCAGCGTCGAGGAAGTCCGCAGCGCCCACATTCTCCTTGCCTGCCTGAAGACGCCGGTCCTGGAAGGCCTGCTGTCGAAGATCAGCGGCGAGTTTGACAAGATCGACGCCGCCGCGGTCATCGCACGGTTTGCCGAGGTCATGGAGGGCTCGCTCGAAGCCGGCGCCTCGACCACGGTCTCCACCGCAGAGGCGCCGCGGCGGCCTCCGGGTGGGGATTCGGCGCTGGCGAAATACGCCACCGACCTGACCCAGCGCGCCCGCGACGGCAAGATAGATCCGGTTGTCGGCCGCGATCCAGAGATCAGGCAGATCGTCGATATCCTGATGCGACGCCGGCAAAACAACCCGATCCTGACCGGTGAGGCCGGGGTCGGCAAGACCGCGGTCGTCGAGGGCTTTGCCTTGCGTATCGCTGCGGACGACGTGCCGCCGACACTGCGAGGGGTCAGTGTGCGCATGCTCGATGTCGGATTGATGCAGGCGGGTGCAAGCGTAAAGGGGGAGTTCGAAAAGCGGCTGAAGGCAGTCATCGATGAGGTGCAGTCTTCCGAAACGCCGGTCATCCTGTTCATCGATGAGGCTCACACCTTGATTGGCGCTGGCGGCGCGGCTGGAACAGGCGACGCGGCCAATCTGCTGAAGCCGGCGCTGGCGCGCGGCGAACTGCGCACGATCGCGGCAACGACCTGGGCCGAGTACAAGCAGCACATCGAGAAGGATCCGGCGCTGACCCGCCGTTTCCAGGTAGTCAAGATCGACGAGCCGTCCGAGGCGGTGGCCGTTCTCATGTTGCGCGGTATCGCCGGCGTTCTTGAACAGCACCACAAGGTGCAGATATTGGATGAGGCGATCGAGGCGGCGGTTGGTCTCTCGCATCGCTATATCCCGGCGCGGCAACTGCCTGACAAGGCGGTGAGCCTTCTCGACACCGCTTGCGCCCGTGTCGCCATATCGCAGCACGCCACGCCGGCGGAGGTCGAGGACATCATGCGCCGACGCCAGGCGCTGGAGGTCGAGCGCGGCATCATCGGTCGCGAGGCCGCGATCGGCATCGAGGTGAGCGACCGGCAGGCACGGGTCGACACCGGGTTAGCCGAAACCGAAGTCATGCTCGCCGCCGCACAGGAGCGTTGGGACGGGGAAAAGGCACTCGTTGCCGAAATACTCGAACTGCGCGCCAGGCTGCGCGGCGAAGGTGTGCCGCTCGATGCAGTGGAGACACCGGAGACCAATAGCGAAACAGCAGGCACGGACTCGGTTGAGACTCCGCTGCCCAAGGTCGAAACGCCCAAGACCAAAACGGCCAAAATCAATGTGGAGGCACCGGCGGCTGCCAATGCCCCTCCACCCGATCCGGCCGCCGATCTCACCCGGTTGCGCGAACTGATGGTCGAACTGGCCGAGGCGCAAGGCGAGACGCCGCTGATCCTGCCGTCGGTCGACCGCAACGCCGTGGCGGCGGTCGTTCAGGACTGGACCGGCATCCCGACGGGGCGGATGCTGTCGAGCCAGACCGAAAAAGCGCTGCGGCTGGCCAGCACTCTGTCCGAACGCGTGGTCGGCCAGGATCACGCCATGGAGATGATTGCCAAGCGTGTGCAGACCAGCCGCGCCGGGCTCGGCGCGCCGGAGAAGCCGGTGGGCGTGTTCCTGCTCTGCGGCCCCTCGGGCGTTGGCAAGACCGAAACCGCATTGGCCTTGGCCGAGACGCTCTACGGCGGCGAGCAGAACCTGATCTCGATCAACATGTCCGAGTTCCAGGAGGCGCACACGGTCTCTACCTTGAAGGGGGCGCCGCCCGGATATGTCGGCTACGGCAAGGGCGGCATCCTGACCGAGGCGGTCCGCCGCAAACCCTATTCGGTGATCCTGCTCGACGAGGTCGAGAAGGCGCATCCTGACGTGCACGAAATCTTCTTCCAGGTCTTCGACAAGGGGATGATGGACGACAGCGAGGGCCGGCGCATCGATTTCAAGAACACGCTGATCCTGCTCACCTCGAATGTCGGCTCCGAAGTCATCATGGATCGGACCAGGAATGGCACGCTGCGGGCAGGGCTCGACGATCTGGACACCGCGCTGCGCAGCCCGTTGCTGAAGGTCTTCCCTGCGGCCTTTCTTGGCCGGGTGGTGACCATTCCTTACTATCCGCTCTCGGATTCGATGATCGAAGCGATCACCCGTCACCAGTTTGCCAAGATCGCTCGCCGGCTGCGTGCGACCAACGACGCAGAATTGGTGATCGGCGATGGCGTCATGGACCTGGTCAAGGCCCGCTGCACCGAGATCGAATCCGGCGGGCGGATGATCGATGCCATCCTGACAAACACGCTGCTGCCGGAATTGAGCCGCGGCGTGCTGAACCGCTCGCTCGAGGGCGAAAGGATGACAAGGGTAACCGTCGGCGCCTCCAAGGAGGGCTTCACCTATTCCTTCGAGTAAGGAAAGTTGATGACGGTTTGCTTCGGCTTCTTCGTGCATAGGCAAGCTGAGCCGACTAGCCTGGGAGCGGCCGGTGGCGGTGAATTCGTATGACGCTATCGGTTAGAGAATGACGGTATTCTTTAACCTGCCACGACACCGGATCTGCGAGTGGCTTTAGTCAAACGCGCTGCGACCGCTGTGGGCGAAGCATCCAAGGGTCGCGGAGAAGGTGCTACAGATTGTGATACCTATTGTGATACAAATCGGACGTCGGAGCAGAAAAAACGTAATAAAAACAATATGTTGATCCGGGGATAGATCCCAGCCAACGGTACCATCGGATTTTTCCTGTAAGTAATTGATTGGTTGGACGATTTTGCGGAATTGCTCTGGCCCTTGAGCCATTTTGGCGGTTTTGTGATACCTATTGCATTCTGGCCTTCGCGCTCAAGGTTCAGACTAGTTGGGCCGGCCTGCCGGCGGTTTCAGGACTCATTGGCCAGGGCTCTTCCAGACCCGCGATCTGTCGCCGTTCTTGTCTGCAAGCACTAGCTGACGATCAATCTCCTCGCGTGGTATCGACATTTCACGGCGGCCAGATATCGCTGCCCAGATCTCGCTGCCAGCGTGGACCGGACGCCGCCGCGGAATACCAGGAAGGATAATGCTCTTTGACAATCTTCCCCTTCACGGAAGCCACCCCGATCCAGTTCCAGCAGCCCCAGCCGAAGACCTCGGACGTGGTGATCATCGGCGGCGGGGTCATTGGCGTGAGCACGGCACTGTTCCTGGCGCGACGGAACGTCTCGGTGACGCTGCTGGAAAAGGGCCGCATCGCCGCCGAGCAATCCTCGCGCAATTGGGGCTGGATCCGACAGCAGGGCCGCGATGCCGACGAACTGCCGATCGTCATCGAAGCGCAGCGCCTCTGGCGGCAACTGGCGCAGGAATGTGGCGAGGACATAGGACTGAAGCAGACGGGCGTTACCTATCTTGCGCGGACAGACAAGGAGATGGCCGGTTTCGCGAAGTTTCTCGAGGTTGCCCAGGCTCATGGCGTCGACACGCGTCTCCTCGACCAAGGTGAGTTGGCAAGCCTGATCCCTGCCATGTCGCGACCGTTCAAAGGGGCAATGATCACCCCATCGGACATGCGGGCGGAACCTTGGGTCGCGGTGCCCGCGCTTGCTCGCCTGGCGGCCCGCGAAGGTGTGACGATCATCGAGAATTGCGCGGCACGTATGCTCGACATCTCCGCGGGACGCATCAGTGGCGTCTGGACCGAGAAAGGGCACATCGCGACCTCGAGCGTCGTCGTCGCCAGCGGCGCGTGGACGTCGCTCTTTCTGCGCGCCCACGGCATCTCGATTCCGCAGCTCAGCGTCAGGGCGACCGTCGCCGCGACAGCACCGATGCCGGAAATCCACACCGGTGCCGCCGCGGATGAATGCATCGCTTTCCGGCGCAGGCAGGATGGCGGGTATACGCTCGCATCGGGAGGCAGTAGCCAACTCTACATAGGGCCGGACGCATTTCGCCATGCGGGCAAATATTTCAGCGCCCTGATGGCCAATCCCTTCGGCACGCGCTACCTGCCGGCCGCGCCGCGAGGATACCCGGATGGCTGGTCGACGCCGCGCAGATGGAACGCGGATGAAGAAAGCCCTTTCGAACGGATGCGGGTCCTCAATCCCGCTCCCGAGACGTCGGCGCTTCGCGCCATCGACCGCGGGTTCAGGGAGCTTTTCCCTCAGTTCACGACTGTGCCGATCAAGGCGAGCTGGGCGGGCATGATCGATGCGATGCCTGATGTCGTGCCCATCGTCGATCGCGCCGCTGCGATCCCAGGTCTCGTCATAGCGACCGGGATGAGTGGCCACGGCTTCGGCATCGGACCCGGCATTGGCCGTGTGCTGTCCGACCTCGTCCAAGGCAACGAGACCGGGCACAATCTCTACAGGTTCCGTCAATCCCGTTTCAGCGACGGCAGTCCGATCCGATTGGGGCCATCGCTGTAAGCGTTCCTGCCGCCCGCCAGCCCATCCGCTCTGGCCTTGAACAACCGGACGAAGGGTTCAGGTGCCGCATGCCCCGGCGTAGGCCTCGATGCTCCGCCGGACGTGACCGATCGCGATCTCCTCGACGTCGCAGGCGCGGTCAGCCCATGTGACTGCAGAAGGCAGGTGCTGGAGAAACAGCGTCACCGGCACCTTGCGGCCGTTCAAGGTATCGAAGAGACGGTTGCAGGCGGCACGGGCTTGCGGGATCGCCCAATAATATCGGATGCGATCGGAATAGGAGTAGTGGCGCAGCGTCCGCTTGTCGGCATCGCTTCCATGATAGTGGCTTGCCCAATTCTTGGGGGTGCCTTGCATCAGCTCTTCCATTGCGTGGTAAAGCGGCCGCTCGCCATAGCCAGGCACCAGGTCGGAAGCGATCAGGTCGAGCGCGTACAGCGCCTCGCGCAGCTTGAAGGTCAGCTCGGGTCCGACCTTGAGGACGGCGAAGCCGTCCTCGACGAGTTCACGCAACGGCCTCTCACCTTGATAGTCCGTCGAATGGGCTTCGAAAATGAGCGACGGCAATCTGTCGAGGGTTGCCGCCAGGTCGCGGGCCTTTGGCCGATCGTAGAAAATCACATTCTGGTTGCCGAACTCCACGCCCGGCTGCACCACAAGCCCGATGACGCGGGAAAATGCGCTTTCAAGCCCGGCGGTGTGGAATGCCTGGGCATGAATGGCATGTGTCTGGCGAGCGGCCTCCGGACTGGTCGGGGTGATCGCATCCAATGTGTGATTGGCGCCGCCGGGCGGCGGCACTTCCGTGCCGATGATGTAAACCGGGCTTGCCCCGCCGCTCTGCGCTGCCGCCTGCTCCGCGACGCCTGCCAGCCTGGCCGCGCGCCCGGCCACCGTGTGGTCGTCTAGCGCCGCCGGTTCACCCGCGCAGCCCATCGAGGCATCGAGGTGGATCTTGCGGAAGCCGGCGCGGACATAGGCATCGATCATCGTCCCAGCCTGCGCCATCGCCTCCTCGGCGGGCCGGTCTCTCCAGGGATTGGGGCCGAGATGATCCCCGCCAAGCACGATCAGCTCTTGCGGGCACTGCTCGGCTGCCGCGAGCGCTTCCACCATCGCCGCGAAATCGGCCGGCGTCATGCCCGTATAACCACCCAGATGATTGACCTGATTACACGTCGCCTCGATCAGGACGGTGGTGCCGGTTTCCCGCCCGTGGCGCAGTGCGGCTTTCAGCACCAGCGGGTGCGCCGAACACACCGAGGTCACTCCGATTTTCTTGCCTTCCCTGTGCAGGGCCGGCACATCTTCGATCCCCACACGCATCAGCTTCTTCTCGCCGTTCTTGCCATGAAATCTTCCAGTTCGGCGCGTGTGCCGGCTCCCTCCATGGGGCCGAGGCGTGTGACGTTGCGCGCCCCCGCCGCGTTGGCGAATTCGAGCGAAGTCCGCAGCGGCATGCCCAACCGCCGGCATGCGACATAGGCTCCGCCGAAACAGTCGCCGGCGCCGGTGGGGTCCGTTTCCTCGACGATCAGGCCGGGGCAATCGGCGCGGGCTCCGGTGCTTTGACGGGCTGACGCGCCATGTTCGCCGCGCTTCACGGCGATCTCCTTGACCCCTCGTCTGAACAGCGCCTCGATCGCGCGTTCCTCCCCGTCCGTGCCGGCGGCCAGGAACAATTCATTGCCCGACGGCAGCAGCAGGTCCGCTTCGTCCACCAGACCGGCGAATTTCTCCTCGGTCTGGCCGTGCGCCAGCAATTCCTTGCGCAGGTTCGGATCGAGCGACATCGTGCCGCCGCGTGCCTTGATCAGCGGGATCGCGCGTTCGGTGATCGCCCAGGCTGCGGGACTTGCGAACACCGTTCCCATGACATGGATATGCCCGCAACGCGCGATCAGCGCCTCGACCTGCGGGCTCCATTCCAGTCGGGCGGCGGCGGATCTGGCGATGTTGTAGACGAAATCGCGGCTTCCGTCCGTGCGGTAGCGAACAAAGGCGCTGCCCGTCGGATAATCCGGGGAAACAGCGATGGCTGAAGTGTCTACGCCGTCCCGCTTCAGGCGCTCCATGTTGACGACGCCGAAATCGTCGTCGCCGACCACGCCCACCATTGCGGCCGCTCCGCCCATACGTGCGCATTGATCGATGAAGATGGCGGGCGCGCCGCTCGGAAAGGGACCAATGAGGTCGATAGGTTCCCGGAAGCCGGTGCCCGTCTGCCTCGCGACGATCTCTACCAGGATTTCTCCAATCGTCACGGTTGGCCCGAGCGAGTCCGCTGCAAGTGTTTGGGGGAGGTCGTTCATCAAGCGTCCAATCCTGGGTGTGGTGTCGTTCGCGGTTTCACGACGCCGAGGCGCAAGAGGATTCCTATCGGATCGATGTGAATCGATCAGCTGCCATCACGCTACAAACCTGCATGCATGGTCAAGCGCACACTTGGAACGACGCGCAAACCCTCAGCCGGGAAACAGGTCCAGGATCGACGACAGGCGGTTGGTGCTGAGATCGACGTCGCCGAGCAGGCCGCCGCTGCGGAGATAGCCGACCACGAACAGACCGGCGGCTCGTGCTGCCTTAGTGCCGGTGCGGCTGTCTTCCACGGCCACCACCGACCCTGGAGCTACGGCGAGCTGCCGGCAGGCCTCGCGATAGGGCGTGGGGTCGGGCTTGCCGGCCGACACGTCGTCGAGGCTGATTGTGAGACTCATATGGTCGAGCACGCCGAGCGCATCGAGATTGGCATTGACGACTTGCCGGCCGGAATTCGAGACGCAGACCTGCGGGACGCCGCGGTCAGCCAGGGTCCGAATCGTCTCGACCGCCTCGGGGATCGGGACGGCGTTCGCCCGGTTCGCGACGTAGTGGGCATTGATAGCGGCGAGCCACTCCGCCTGGTCGAGCCCGACCGGGAGACGCGGACGCAGCATTGTCCAGACGTCGCCCATATGGATGCCGCGAAAGGCTTGGTCGGGCAGGTCGTCAAGATCGACGTTCCAGTTGCGGCAGCCGGCGAGGAGGGATTGATGATGCAACGGCTCGCTGTCGATCAGCGTTCCGTCGATGTCCCAGGCGACGGCGCGATACATCACGATGACGATCCCGCTCTGGTCGCGCCATGAGCCGACAGGCGCGCATAAAGATCGCGATAGCGGCGATAGCCGTCGCGGTAGATGTCAGCCTTGCGCAGGTCGGGATCGAGCCGGTCGGCGAAGCTGACGAAACCGGAAACGCCCGACCAGTCGTCGGTCAGGCCGACGCCGATCGCTGCCGTCCAGGCAGCGCCGATGCAAGAGCCGGGGTGCCCGGTCAGGCGCTGGACCGGCTTTTGCAGGACATCCGCGACAATCTGCATCCAGACCTTGCTGCTTGAGCCGCCGTCGGAGGCGAGATAGCGCTCGGTCCGGTGGCCCATGTCGTTGAGCACCTCGACATGATGCGCGATGGCAAAGGCATAGGCCTCGAGCAAAGCGCGCCAGACATGGCCGATATCGTGCGACAGCGTCAGCCCATAGATCACGCCACGGGCCGCTGGATCATGGATCGGCGTCTTCTCGCCGAGGAAATAGGGCAGGATGATGAGGCCATCGGCACCGGCGGGACGCTCTGCCGCCAGCGCATCGAGCCGCTGGTGTACCGAAATACCCTCGGCCTGTGCCGCAGCCATCTCGCCGCCGGCGAAATTGCGTACGAACCAGTTGAGGCCCGAGCCGCCGGTCGACATGCAGCCATTGGGCATGAACAGGCCCGGCACCAGATGGTAATCGAGATACATGCGGGGATCTGGCTTGATCTGATCGGTGGCGATCAGGATATCGACCGAGCCGCCGAATTTCAGGAGGACATCGCCTGTTTTGGCAACTCCGGCGCCGAGCGCGGAAGCGATCATGTCGGCCGCACCACCGACGACAGGTGTTCCCGCCATCAGGCCGGTCTCATCCGCGGTCTTCGCCGAGACGGAACCGAGGATCTCATGCGAGGCGATCTTTCGTGGCACGGCCGAGCGCGGTATGTGGGCGAGCGCCACCAGGTCGTCGTCGATCCGGTGCGTCGAAACATCGACGAAGCCGGCCTCCAGCGCCCAGTTCTGCTCAACCGCACGTTCGCCGGTGAGGCGCCAGTTGATATAGTCATAGGAGCCGAAAACGGTGGCGATGCGGCTGAACACCTCCGGCTCGTGACGCTCTATCCAGCGCAGCTTTGCGGTGACCAGCTGTTGGTTGATGCCGTTGCCGGCCTTGGCGATGAAAGCCGCCTCATCGCATTCGGTCCGCAGTTCGGCAACTTCGGCGCCACAGCGGCCGTCGCTCTGCTGGATGCTCGGTCGCAGCACCTCGCCCTGGTCGTCCAGAAGAACGACCGCCGGCAGCATGCCGGTGGTGCCGATCGCCACGATCTCTTCGGCCTTGATGCCGCTGGTCCTCAGCAACTCCTGCACGATGTCGCGGACATTGGTCCACCATTGCGCGGGATCTTCCTCGGCCCAGCCCGCATGCTCGGAATGCAGCGTGACGGGGCGCGAGGCGAGGCCCAGCACCTGATCGGGAAGCCGGATCAGAATGCCGATCGTCGAGGTGGTGCCTATATCGAGACCGAGAACGAACGCCATGTCGAATCCATTGAAATGCCGGGAAGGGCAGGCGGGCGAACCTGTCTGCCTCGTCGTGTCCCGCTGCTCGATACCAGTCGATCATTCCGGACGCCGGCCCGCAACGATCGATATGATCACCGCGAGCCGGCGCGATGGCCGGCATCGCCGTGGAAGCCGTTCTCAGCGCAAAGTGGCGACAACGTCCATGAAGCGTTTGACCCGATCGCCGTCGACGGCGTTCCAGGTATTGCCATCGATCTTGAAATGGGTCCCGATCACGACGCCGCTCGCCAGCGAAAGGACATCGCGGACATTGTCGATGTTCACGCCGGTGTTGGCGAAGACCGGCACGTCCTTGATCGTCTCGCAGACGCTGCGCAGGTGGGACTGGTCGGCCGGCTGGCCAGTGATCGGACCGGAAACGAGGATGGCGTCGGCCATCGACGAGAACACCGCGCTCTTGGCGCGCAATTCAATAGGACGCTGGTCGAGCGAGTGTGCGAACTCTGCATTGATGTTGAAGAGAAGCTTCATGTCGTCGCGGCCAAGATTGTGCCGCAGGCGCGAGGCGGCGGCGCAATCGGGCTCCCACAGGCCCATGTCGGAAGCAAACAGGCCGGTGAAGATCTCGCGCACGAAACGGGCTCCGGTGGCAGCCCCGATCGCGACGCTGGCAGTCGGGTCCCAGAGATAATTGACGCCAAACGGCACCGTCAGCTCGGGTTTCACCGCCTGGACGATCGCGGTCATGGCGGCAATGCCTTCGGGCGGCGCCTTGAAGACATAGGGGCGGTCGTTCTCGTTGCCGAACATGATGGCATCGACGCCGCCGCTCTGCAGCTTGCGGATGTCGGAGAGCACGCCATCGATCAGCTTGTCGAGGCCGCCATCGGCATCATAGAGGGGCGTTCCCGGCAGGGCACCGATATGTGCCATCGAGATGACAGCCTTCTTCTTGTCGCCGAAAAATTCAAATACCATCGAGTCGTCTCCTTGGGGATAAAGTGAAAATGTTGCGCCTCAGTCGCGCGTCAGCGGCGGCGCGATGCGCAGGTCGACCTTGGCCGCGGCGAGCGCCGCGGCGATCTTGGCCGGCGGCTCGGCATCGGTGATGAGGATGTCGACGTCCGACAGTGGCGCTATCCGCACCAGCGACATGCGCAGGAATTTGGCGGAATCGCAGAGCACGATCTTGGTGCCTGAGCGTCTGAGATAGGCGCGCTTCATATCGGTATCATCGAAGGAATAGTCGAAGAGGCCGTCCGCCGTGATGCCGGAGACGCCGATCACGGCGACATCGAACCACAGCGCCTCGAACTGGGCGATGGCCGCGGGTCCGCCGGTCGACATCTCGTCGGCTCGTACGCGGCCGCCGGCAACATAGACTTCGGGCACACCGCCGTTCAGCGCCGCCGCGATCCTGAGGCTGTTGGTGAACACCTTGGCGTGCGGAAGGTCCTTGAGGTGCTCGGCCATCAGATAGGTGGTGGTGCCGACATCCAATGCGATCGTGCGGTATCCCGAAACCAAGGCGGCCGCAGCGGCGGCAATCGCGGCCTTCGGGTCACGGCGCTGGCGCAAGCGCGAATCGAAACTCGGCTCCTCACTGTCCATGGCGACCAGCGGCGGGTTCTCGGCCTCGATCGCGCCGCCATGGATTCGCACCAGCCTGCCCTCGCGTTCCAGTTCGACGAGATCGCGGCGGATCGTCATGTCGGAAACGGCGAGTTCGGCCGCTGCCGCAGCGACGGTGAGCGACCCCGTGCGGCGCAGGAAAGCCAGGATGCGTGCCTGCCGATCGTGCGCGAGAAGGCGCTGACGGTCGGCATCACGCGGTGCGCCATGCGTGGACGATAGAGGAGAGGCGGTGTCGTCGGCCATCGATGTATCCGGTGGGTAAGCCGCTGACGAAGCGGTCTGCAACTTCAACTCTACCGCATGATCAAACATTTTCAAACAAAAATATGTTTGCAGTGTTCGAATTTATTGGTATGCATCTCAATATTAACAGAACGCGTTCCGCCACCAAGCAGAGAGAATACGACCATGCCGGCTGCCTCCGTCATTCCTCCAGTGCTTGCCGAACTCGCGGGCAAGCGTGCCTTTGTGACGGGTGGCGGCGCGGGGATCGGTCGCGCGATCGCGACCGCCCTGACGCGGCAGGGTGTCGCCGTGGCGATCGGCGATCTGGATCCCGACGCGGCGCGCAAGGCGGCCGAGGAGATTGGCGGCGGTGCCGCCGCCGTCACGGTCGATGTTCGCCGTCGCGATTCCGTCGAGGCGGCCTTTGCCACTGTGCTGGAAGCGCTAGGCGGCTGCGATATCCTGATTGCCAATGCCGGCGTGTCCACCATGCAGCACGCGCTCGATCTGACCGATGAGGAGTGGGACTTCAACTTCTCGGTCAATGCGCGCGGGGTATTCCTCGCAAATCAGATCGCTGGACGGCATTTTGTCAAGCAAGGCACAGGCTGCATCATCAACACCGCCTCGCTTGCCGCGAAGGTCGGTGCGCCGCTCCTGGCGCATTATTCGGCATCCAAGTTCGCCGTGCTCGGCTGGACGCAGGCCTTTGCCCGCGAGCTCGCGCCCAAGGGAATCCGCGTCAATGCCGTCTGCCCGGGGTTCGTCAAGACCGGCATGCAATCGCGCGAAGTCGAATGGGAGGCGCATCTGCGGCAGGTCACGCCCGAACGGGTGGTCGCCGACTATATCGCGCAGACGCCGCTCGGCCGGCTCGAGTTGCCGGAGGATGTCGCCGACGTCGTCGTGTTCCTCTGCTCGGATCAAGCCCGCTTCATGACTGGCCAGGGCGTCAACGTGACCGGCGGCGTCTACATGACCTGACGGCTTTTGGCGGCTGTAACCGGATCCTGATGCTGGCACGCGCCAACCAAAAAAGTGAACACATATGATCAGAAGGCAGGCTTTCAATGTTATATTTTGTTCTCTAAGATGACCGTTCGCTCGACTTCGGCCTTCGGCGTTCAGCCGGGTCAGACGGGTTCATGAGGAAAGTCTATGGCGTCTATCGAGCTCGATCGCGTTTCCAAGCTCTACGGCAATGGCAATTACGGGGTGCATGAGGTCGATCTCACCATTCCCGATGGCGAATTCGTGATCTTTCTCGGCCCGTCAGGATGCGGCAAGTCGACGACGCTGCGGATGATTGCCGGCCTGGAGAGCATTTCCTCCGGCGATCTTCGCATCGGCGGCAAGAGCGTCGCCAATGTCGCGCCGCGCGACCGCAACGTCGCAGTGGTGTTCCAGAGCTACGCGCTCTATCCGCATATGTCGGTGCGGCAGAACATGGCCTTCGGGTTGAAGATGCGCGGCACCGACGCCGCAGTGATCGATGCCAAGATTGCCGACGCCGCGAACCTGCTCGGTTTGCAGAATCTTCTCGGCCGCAAGCCGGCAGCGCTTTCGGGCGGCCAGCGTCAGCGTGTCGCGCTCGGCCGGGCGATCGTTCGCGAACCGGAGGCCTTCCTGCTTGACGAACCGCTGTCCAACCTCGATGCGCAGCTGCGTGCCGAGATGCGGCTCGAACTCGTCAAGCTGCACCGACGCCTCGGCCGCACCATCGTCCATGTCACGCACGACCAGGTCGAGGCCATGACCATGGGCGATCGCATATGCATCATGCGCGATGGTCGCCTGGTCCAGGCCGGCCGGCCGCTTGAAGTCTATGCCGACCCGGTCAACACCTTCGTCGCGCGCTTCCTAGCGACGCCGCCGATGAACCTCATTCCGGCCACGCTTCAGGCCGCACCTGGCGAAGGGCTCTCCGTCCTGACCGATAGTGGTGCCGTGCTTGCCGTCCCCGCCTGCCACCGCAACGCTTATGGCGAGCGTGTCGGGCGCCGCGTCATTCTGGGCGTGCGGGCTGAGGATTTCCATGAAAGCCCCGACAAGCCGGACTGGCAGAAGATTGCCGTACGGGTCGTGGCCGTCGAGGCTCTCGGCGCCGAGAACGTCCTGATCGGCCAGATTGCCGGTCAGGCCACCGGCACGGACGATGCCCACCCCGCCGGGGGCGACAAGCCGTTGGAGATCGCCGCCCGCCTGAGCCGTTATTTCACGGCGCCCGTCGGCTCGATCGTCGAACTCTACATCGACCCGCTGCCGATGCACCTGTTTGATCCCGAAACCGAACTGGTCATCGCGCGGCCGAGCCTCATGAGGGCCGCTCAATGACCAGCATGGACAGAAACGAACGGCCTGCCTTTCGCCGCCGCTTCGGCCTGCATTTCGGGCTGATTGTCGTTTGCGCCATCGTGCTGCTGCCGCCGCTCTGGGTGCTGCGGACGAGCTTCGTGCCCGAGCAGCTATCCTACAGCAACGAGCTAATGCCGGCCTTTACGACGGATAATTATTCGGCGCTCCTGTCGAGCCGCTTCGGTCAGTCCTACCTCAACAGCCTGATCGTCGCGCTCGGCTCGGTTCTGCTCGCATTGCCTTTTGCCGCCACCACCGGTTATGCCTTCGCCCGCTTCCGTACGGGCGGTCGGTGGGCGCGTTTTGCCGTTCTGGCGACGCAAATGCTGCCGCCCGTGGCGCTGGTGCTGCCGACCTTCACGCTGTTCCGAAGCCTGGAGCTCAGCAATTCGCTGACCGGGCTGATCATCGTCTATGCCGCGCTCAACCTGCCTTTCCTGACCTGGATCCTGATGGGCTTCTTCGAAGGCATTCCAGTCGATCTGGAGTGGGCGGCGATGACCGACGGCGCGACCGCCTGGGGCGCCTTCTGGCGCATTGTGCTGCCGGTGTCGATGCCCGGTATCGCGGCCGCCGGCGTGCTCGGTTTCATCCTGGCGTGGAATGAGTTTTTGTTTGCCCTGGTTTTGAGCGGGCCGAAGACGGCGACCATACCGGTTGCGCTCGCCGCGTTGCAGACCTCGAACGGCGTTCAGATCGCCAAGGTTTCTGCCGGCGTCGTCCTTGCCATCCTGCCGCTGGTCGTGGCGTCTCGCTTCATCCAGCGTTTCATCGTCCAGGGCTTGACGTTCGGCAGCGTGAAATAGGCCGGCCGCTCCGAGAGCCGACATGGCTCGCTAGCCGGTTATGAAATCGTGGCGGGATCACCGCCGCGTCCAGAGGGAAAGAGGAGTAGAGAGTTATGACTTGGAACAAGCAGACCTTGATCAAAATGCTGATGACGGCCTTGAGCGGGGCAGCTGTTGTCAGCGCATCGCTTCCGGCCAGGGCGGCTGAGCCCATCACCTTGCACGCCTTGATGGAGGACGTGCCGGAAACCAAGATCATCGAAGCGCTGTTGCCCGAATTCGAGAAGCAGACCGGCATCAAGGTCGAGTTCGAGAAGATCGGCTATCCCGACATGCACGACAAGCTGGTGTCGCAGCTGACCGCGCCGCAGAGCTACTACAATGTGCTCGAGGTCGACTTCCTGTGGGCCGGCGAATTTCCGGCGGCCGGCTGGCTCGCCGATCTGAAACCTTTCGTCGAGAAATCCAAATACGATCTGAGCCCCTTCATCCCCTCGACGCTTGACCTGCTCGGCCGGACCAAGGACCAGCTGTTCCTGGTGCCCATGTACAACTACTCGATGGGCCTCCTCTACCGCACGGACCTGATCGGCGACGAGAAGCTCAAGGCCGCCTACAAGACGGCAACCGGCAAGGAACTCGCTTTGCCGACGACGCTCGAAGACTATGTGGCGATTTCCAAATTCATGAAGGCCAATGCCGGCGTCGCCGGAGCCGCGATGCAGGGCCAGCGCGGCGATCCCAACAGCATGGAATTCTCCAACTACCTGTTCTCCGCCGGCGGCAGCTATCTCAATGCCGACGGCAAGGCGAGCCTCGACACGGCAGAGGCCAAGAAGGCGCTCGATCTGTATGTCGACAACATCCAGCATGGCGCCCAGCAGGGTGCCATATCGGCGACACTCGATGACACCATGCGCCTGATGTGCAGCGGTTCCGCCTTCAGCATGGTCACCTATTGGTGGATGCTGCCGCAGATGGACGATGCCGTGAAGTGTCCGACGGTCGCCGGCAAGGTCGGCCTGTCGGTGATGCCGGGTGGCCATGGCGAAAGCGGCGGTTGGGGCTGGGGCATTCCCAAGAACACGACGCCGGAAGAGCAGGAAGCCGCCTGGACCTTCATCCAGTGGGTGCAGAGCAAGGAAGTTTCGGTGAAGCGCGCGCTCGAGGGCCACGCACCCGTGCGCAGCGATGTCTATGCCGATGCGGCGGTGCTGGCGAAATATCCCTTCTACAAGACCGCCGAGGATGTGGTGGCGACCGGCAAGTCGTTCCCGATCTTCACCTATTCGGCGCAATACGAGGATCTGCTCGGTACCCAGCTGTCGCTGGCGGCTGGCGGCCAGGCGACTTCGGAGGCAGCGCTGAAGGCGGCTTCCGACGGCCTGCAGGGGCTCCTCGACAAATAGCGGTCCGGCTTGGCAAGGAGATTCGGCGCGGCGGTGTCAGCCGCGCCGGATCTTGTCCAGACCCCGGATATTGACGAGATCAGCAACGCCACCCCGACCAAGGCTCGGCCACGATGCACAATGCGATCAAGAAAGGATGGGCTGCCCGTGGCCGCGAGTGGCGGACCGGCTGGGCCTTTGCCTTGCCCGGCCTGCTGCTGCTGGCGATCGTGATGGGCTTTCCGCTGGCCTATGCCTGCATCCTCTCGATCTCCTCGATGACCTTGATCAAGCCGCAGCTTCTGCCGCTTGTCGGGTTCAAGAATTTCGCCTCGATGATCGGCGATGATCTGTTCTGGAACGCGCTCTGGCTCACCGTGCGCTATTCGGCGGTGACGGTGGTCGGCGAATTCGTGATCGGGCTCGGCATCGCCCTGATGCTCAACCGGACGGTCCGGATGAAGCCGGTCTATTTCGCGGTTCTGACCATTCCCATGGCGATGTCGCCGATCAGCGTCGCTTTGATCTGGCGCATGCTGCTCCAGCCCAATCTCGGCATCGCCAATCATCTGATGGAAACGTTCGGCCTGCCGCGCCTCGACTGGCTAGGCACGCCAGGCATGGCGCTCTGGACGATGGCGGCGATCGACATCTGGCAGCAAATGTCCTTCGTCGTGCTGATCCTCGCCGCGGGGCTCGCCGCTTTGCCGCGAGATCCCTATGAGGCGGCTGAAGTGGATGGCGCACGCGGCTGGCAGCAATTCTTCTACATCACCCTGCCGATGCTTCGGCCGGTCGCGGCGATCACCATCATCATCCAGCTGATCAACGAGTTCCGGACCTACGATCTGCCTTATGTCTTGACCAAGGGTGGGCCAGGCAACGCGACCGAAGTCCTGAGCTTCTTTGCCTATCGCCGTGCCTTTCTCGGCCTTTCGCTCAACGAAGGCGCGGCAGCCGCCTTCGTGCTGCTGCTGATCGTCCTTCTGCTCACCGTGATCTTCTTTGCCGTCCTCGAACGCTCGCAATCGGGAGAGGGCCGGAAGTAGGGCCGTTAAGCCTTGAGCAATCTATACGGCCTATCCTGGCTTGCAGATTGTCGAGGGAACATGAAACGCAAGCCGCTTCTGCTTTTCGCCTTTCCGTTTCTCATTCTGGCGGTCCTGGCAGGGGAGCGCATGGCGACCTTGTTGCTGGGCGCCTATCCGGCCAGCCCCACCGCATGGTGGCTATGGCTTGAACTGCGCCCACTGTCGACGGTGCTTTGGCAGCAGGTCGATGTCTGGCTGGGCGGCTCCATGGTTATCGACGCCGTCATTCTTGCCGCGGCAGCGATCGTCTGCTGGGTGGCGTGCCACGCCAAAAGGTCGGCATCCTCGTTCCTCGCCAACCATGTCGCCTTGATTTTCGCTGGCCTGATGATCGCCGTCGGCAGCCATTCGGAAACGGCAAGCACGATTGCCGAATTCACCTCGCCCAAGGGTCTTCCGTATTCGCTGGCCGTCGATTTCACCTTGAAGAACAGCCTGGTGCTGCTTTTGGGCATCGTGGCCTGTGCCTACTGCCACATCGCCTTCCTCACCGAGGCGCGGGAGCGGTCCGTCCGGGCCATCCGCATCCTGGCGCTGCAGCGCGATCTCTAGAGCAATGGCGTCTAGTTGATCCGGCGATAATAGACCTTGCCGTCGGGCTGCTGGATGCGCTGGTAGTTGGAGCTTGGGGCAGGGGGCGAGGCCGACGCGATTCTCCTCCTGGGTGCGGGCGCTTCGATGACGCCGGGTTCGCTCTCGCCGTCGAGCGCTTCGGGTGCTTGCGTCAGCGTGCTGGTGGCGATCTCGGACGGTTCTTCCGCACCCGGCATGGCCTCGCCGCCAGCAACCGGCATAGTCTGCCCCAGCCGGGCAATGCCGGCATCGATCTCGTTGAAGCTGCCTTGCAACTGGCTGTCCAGTTTCTCGAACCGGCTCTGAAAACCGTTGTTGACCGTGTCGAGCCGGGCCGCGATCCGCTGCTCGAACGCGCCGAGCTGCTCCAGCCGCGCCTCGACGAAACGCAGGTCGCTCATGCCCCGATAGAGATAGACCGCGGCCGCCATGTTGACCGCGGTGATCAGAAGCGCGCCACCGGCGACGATGACGCCGATCGTCTTTGCCTTGCTGAATTTCTCGGTGGCAACCGGTTCGCGCTGTTCCTGGTTTCCGATATCGATCGCCGGCATGTCCGGTTCGCTGATCATCGTCATTGGACCACCACCTTTGCGCCGACCGCGACGCGTTCGAAAAGATCGATCACATCCGTGTTGGTGAGACGAAAACAGCCCGACGTCCCATCGAAGCCGACACCCGACGGGTCGTTGGTGCCGTGTATGCGGTAGAGCGTGTCGCGCCCGTCCCGCGACAGGTAGAGCGCCCTTGCGCCGAGCGGATTGTAGGGGCCGGCGGGCACCATTTTCGGCAGCTCCGGCTGGCGGGCGCGCATTTCCTGCGGCGGGCGCCACTCCGGCCATTCGGTCTTCGCCCCGACCTTGACGATGCCCGTCCAGCCGAACCCGTCGCGCCCGACGCTGATCTGGTAGCGCAGCGCCTGGCCCTGGCGGGTCACCAAGTAAAGCGCCTTCTCGTCCTTGCGGATGACGATCGTGCCCGGCTGCTCGGCGGTTCTAAAGGCAACGGCCTTGCGCAGGCTGGGTCCCATCGCCGGCAGCGGCGGCCGCTCGGAAAGCGCCGATCGCGCCTCGGCGAAGTCGTGGACGGACAGCGCCAGCGCCATGCCCAGCACGCAGGCGCCGGCGAGCTTCGGGGTCCGATATCTATCGGGCAGCGTCATCGAGCCGCTCTTTGAACATCCGCTTCAGATCCTTGTTGAAGCGCGCCCGCCCATCCACTTCGGAAGGCGGGATGGCCCTGTTCAGCGCGTCGGTCAGGAGCGCGTTGTCGAGCGCGACCGACTTGATGTGCGGCGCCTTGAAGATCTTTTCGAGCTCGCTGCGCGAAAAATGGTTCCCGAACCATTTGCGCTTGTGCTTGTTGGCGACCAGCGTGATGCTGACCGCATTGCCGCGCAGCTCGCGGATTTTCTTGTAGAGCCGCTTGCCTTGCCGCAGCGACGCGACATTGAGTTCGAAGACGATGAAGATCTCGTCGCTCGTCGACAGCACGGAATTGTGCCAGGGCGTTTCCAGATTGGGCAGGTCGATGACGATGTCGTCGAAGCGGTAGGCGACGAGGTCGAGCAGCCGGAAGACGAAATCGCTGCCATGCGGCTCGAACGGCAGTTGCGGCCGCTCGAATGCGTAGAGGGTGAGGCCGGACGGGCGCGACAGCTTGATGACGTCCATCAGCTCGACATCGAGCCGCTCCGGCTGGCCGATGATGCCGGCAAGGTCGAACTGGTTGAACAGATTGAGATAGGCGCCGCAATTGGCGCTCTGGAAATCGAGGTCGACGAGACAGGTGGACGCCGCGCGCTCCGCCGATTTCGACGCCAGGAATTCGGCCGCCGACAGCGCCAGCGTCGTGGCGCCGGCGCCGCCGCTGGCGCTGATGAAGGTGATTATCCGGCTCTTCGTTCCCTGGTTGCCGGTGTCGTGGAAGGTCACCGCATTGAGCAGCTCCTTGCCGTCGAGCGGCTTGTGCAGCCAGTCCGAGGCGTTCATGCGCACCAAAACGCGCGTCTGCTCCGAGCTCAGCTCGTCGGAAACCGCGATCAGCGGCACGCTGGCCCACAGCGCGCGCGCCTCGACGATGCCGGCCCTGCCGAGCAGCTCGCCATTGCCGAGATCGAGGATGACGATGCCCGGCCGCGTATCGGCCGGCGGCCCCTTGAGGAAGTCGCTCGTCTCGGAAACCCTGACATCATAGATCGCCAGCGCATCGAGCCGCGTCGCCACCTCGCGCTTGAAATTCGGATCCGACGAAAACAGCGCCACCTGCTTGCGCTTGGTCGGGGTAACCTTGGTGCTGATGGCATTCATGGCGTGTACGTGCTTTTCATGTCTTCGCCCGTGACCGTGCTCAGCATGGAGGGCATGGTGATGGTTCCGAATCCGAGAAATCCGGCCAGAAAGAAGAACTGGAAGGGATGATTGGTGATGCTGACTGTAATGGTCGGCACCGGCCCCTCGGGCCGCGTCCAATAGCCGAGACCTGACGCGGCGTATTCGATCCGCACCTGCGATTTCTCCAGCATAGGCAGGAAGTCAAGCATTCCGGCTCGGTGGGCGGTGCCGTCATAGATCGCATCGAACGCGGCCTGGTTCGCGTTCTCGGGCTTGCAAAGGCCTCCACCGATACTGCAGCAAGCGACGCCTGCTGCACTTGCCGTGCATAGATAATCATACGTGCCGGCCGGCACCGCAGTCCCCACTTTAGTGACATCGCTCTGCGTCAGCGCCTCAGAGGGAAGCCCGATAGCGACAGGAGTAGAAATCTGCGCAAGTCTTGCGCCGGCTTGCACCGCCTTGTTTCCAGCGTTCCATTGATAGAAGGCGTAGCCGAAATCGACGAACCCGAGCAGAAGCGTTAATAGCAGTGGCATTGCAATGGCCATTTCGACCATTGTTGTCCCAGACAGGTCCGAGCCGAATTTCCTTGCCATCACCATCCGACGACACGCTCCTGATGCGATGCGGTGATGTCGATCGTTCCAAAACCTAGGAAATCCCAAAAAACGACGCCGCTGTAAGGCAGCGCAGTGCTGACTTGAACGACATCAACCGTGCCGGTGCTGCTCAGGTAAAGCTGTGTTCCACTGCCGTCGACCGCCGCAGTGGAGGTCTTGCCTACAGTGATTTCTGCCGTGGTCCATCCGGTGACCCTGGCGCTGCCGCCGGTGACGGCGCCATTCACTGCGAGGTTCTTTCCCAACGCGACACAATTGTTCCAGGTGCTGTCGCTGCAGCGCGCCATATAGCGCGCCGCATCTTCCACACCCGCCGAGAGCAGTAGGCGCGTATTCAAGATGTTTGAGAATTCAAAGACTCCCGCTGACAGCAGCAGCACCAAGGGAACGGTGATGGCGACTTCTACCAAGGCGGCGCCACCTTGGTCGCTCTGGAACCGCTGGATGATTCTACCCAATCTGGTCATGTCGACTCTACCGATACAATTGGGCTTCGTTTCGAAATGCTTTGTCTACAAGGGTGTTGTTGGCAAACCCTCCGTCGACGTCGACGATCTCCAGGCTGATAGGCTTTTCGCCGGCCGTGGAATCCTCATCGTCCTTGCTGTTGTCCTGCTTCGCAATCGGAGTGTTGACGAACACGCTGGCATAGCCGTCCGGTTTAATCTGGACATGACCATTGATCTTGGCAGTGTTCGCGATGCAGTCGATGATCGCCATGTTTAGGAGACGCCGGTCTGGGCTATCGGTCGGAGCCTGGCTGCCCTTATAGCATTGTGGTGTGCCGACCTCCTTGGTCGGATTGTTCGACTGGTCTTCTACCAGACCGGGGTGGTCGATTTCGTATCTGTACACGTCGTAGCGGGAGGCTGGCTCACTCGTAACCCCAGTGGGGTTGGTTTTCGAAGGGACGTTCACGTAATTGGTTTTGTGGTTGGCAAGCCAGTATGCGCTCCAAAAGCCCTGGCTGGTGATCTTGTCCGACTTTCCTTTTGTATAATTGGCACCGGGAGGAAGAGGTAACGCCGACCCATCGGAGACGGGAGAATACTTGTTGCACATGTTGCTCTTTTGCCCCTTCCGAACATTCGTCGAGGGCCGATACGCGAAATTCTTGTCCTGGCTGTTCAGTGAACCGCTGTAGATGGCGAACCGGGTGTTTAGCCCAGTATTGACCTGACCCAAGGTGACGCCGGTTTTCGTAGTGATGGCGTTTCGGTTGTAGCAAGTGCCTGCCGTTCCCATCGCTATGGCGTCACGCAGCGAGGTTAGATTGTTGTCGAGCAGTCCAAAGTTCCCAGGGCCTGGGTTTTCACCGGCATTGACCTTCAGGATCTGAACCTCGCGGCTGTAAGTATCCCCTGATGCAAAGGCCTGCTGGATCGTCTTGCTGGTCAACGGGTCGGTCGTTTCGAACGGGTTGCACATGAAAAGCGGCACGGTTTCGCAGATCGACTGAACGAACCCTGCCACAGCCTGTGGCTGGATATCGAAGGTGTCCTTACTGCCGATAAAGCTAGCCGGAAAGATTGTCGCAAAAGCACCGGCACCGTCCGCCAAGCCAGAAGCGTTCACTGTCACCAGGGAGAATGTCACCGCTTTAGGGTCGGTGCTTGCCCAGTTGACACCATTGGCGTCGACACCGGCGGCACTCAAAGTGATGCTGTCGTCGGCAGGTATTCCGGTCAGATATGTGACGGTCACATCAGCCACTGCGAGCGTGTGGTCGTGAGAGGTAGGATCGTCAGATGTCGAAAACTTGGTTTTGTTGGTGAGTAGGGTGGTCTTCGCCAAGTTGGCGCGCGTGATCGAATCTGCTCTACCATCCAGTTCCGCAGCGGTCGCGAGCGCAAGCGCATCGACACCTTTCTGCAGATCGTTGTGCAGTCCGTTGGCCCGGCTCATATCGATGGCCAGAACGGCGAAGCCGATAAGCACCGGCAGCATGATAGCCACGAGAATCATCGCGACGCCGCGTTGATCGTTCCAGAAGGCACGAATGGTCCCCAACATGACCTTACTCTCTGCTTTCCTGCGCCAGAGCCCCTCGCATGCCCGGCGCCCTCCGCATCCTTCCGTTCAGTTCACTGCGTTTTTGCACCGCCGACATTGACCGTGATGGCCGGTGGCGGTGGTGGTGGCGGTGGATATTTGTACCCCTGAGCAACGGCGGCGGCGCGCGCGCCGTCGCCTTCGATCTTCGTATTCCTTGCGTTCGGATTGAGCGGATCGACCGTCTGCAGCATCGAATTGAATTTCTGCGAGTCGCCGGCGGCCAGGGTCACCGAATCATAGTGGTTCAGATAGTCCGCGGCGCAGCCCGACAGCGCGCTGGCGCACAGGAGGAGGATCAAGGCGCTATTTCTTGACATAGAGCATCTTGTCCTTCGATTTGAAGTCGAGCATGTGGCCATAGGGGCCGGTTACGCCTTCGCCCAGTTCATATTTGCGAACCATGTCCTTGGTCACTTCAAGCTGGCCGAGCACGAAGAATTCAGGATCGTTGGCAGGCCGTGTCTTGTCGAACGGCGTCGCCAGCTGCTCGCCGGGCTTCACCGGCCGCACGATGTGCGGTGTGACGATGACCACCAGCTCGGTCTCTTCCTTCTGGTTGCTCGAATTCCGGAACAGCGTGCCGATAACCGGCACCTGGCCAAGCCACGGCACCTGCTCCTGCAGCTTGGTGGTCTTGCTGGACAGAAGCCCGCCGACAGCGAAGCTCTGGCCGTCGCGCAATTCGACGACGGTGTCGAGTTTGCGGTTGGTGAAGATCGGGTCGCCCGCGGTGGTGAAGCCGGTCAGGTCGCTGACCTCCGGCGCCAGCTTCATATGAATCTTGCCGTCGTCGAGTACGACCGGCGTGAACAGCAGATTGACGCCGAATTGCTTGTACGTGACGGTTACCTGACCATCATTGCCGACGACACGGATGGGCACTTCGCCGCCGGCGTTGAAGCTGGCCGGCTCCCCGGACAAGGTCGTGAGATTTGGGTTCGCCAGGGTGCGCACAACGCCCTTGGCTTCCAGCGCTTCGATGATCAGGTCGACCTTGATGTTGCTGTCGATGACGCGCGTGATCAGCGCTGCGAAAGGATTGGTGTTCGACAGCAGGCCACTAAGCAGCCCCCCCGGTCCGAGCACGACATTGTCCTCGTCAACGGCAGCAACCCCGGTACCGGTACGGGTTGTGCCATTGCCGTTGGTGCTCCTGATCGACACGCCGAGATCGCGGCCGGCATTCCGCTTGGCTTCCAGCACGCGCACTTCGAGATTGACCTGCTGGCTGTCGTCGACGATGACGGAGTTGATGATTGCGTCGGGCCCATACTGCTGTGCCACTTCCAGGATCGCTGCCAGCGTGGCGCCATCCTTGACATGGCCGCCAAGCCTGACCTTGCCATTGACTGAGCCGATTTCGATGCGCGACTTCGGCGCCACCTGGCGGATCGCCTGCGCCATGTCGCTGACATCGACGCCGACCTCGATCTGGAGGGCGCCAAGCGAACGCTTGTCCGTGGAAAACAGATTGACAGTGGTGGTGCCGGCGCCCTTGCCGATGACATAGAGCGTACGGTCGGTCATTGGCTGTGCATCGGCGATCTTCTCGTCGCCGACGACGATATCGCCCAGATTTGCACTCACCTGGATTGTCACCGATTGCGACATCGGCAGGAAAACGCGATGGACGCTAGGGGTCGACACGTCGATGAAACGGTCGGCCGCATCGGCCGCCAGGCCGGACAGCAGCAGCGCTGCCAGACAAGGCAACGCGGCCGCCACCGCCATCCTCAACCAAGACCCCTGCATCCCCGTCTCCCCAGTTACTGCCGGTGGCAGCCCCGTTTTATTAGCCGCACCTTATCATGGTTGTCGCGGCACGTCATATGTCTCGAGCTTGACGCCCCGGAATACACCGACCGTTGCCCGCGCCGGTGGCGCGGGGGGCACGTATTTGACCTCTTCCTTGACGACCGGCTGCGGTGCCGCCACCACGGCTGGAGCCGGCTTTACCTTGCCCAGCTCGTCGAGGCGGCTTCCCACTTTTTCCACGGCCTGGGTCAAACCGGCGATCCTGTCCTCGGCGCGCTTTCGCTCGGCGGCAGCCTCGGCTTCCGCTGCTGCCTTCTTGTCGAGCTCCGCCTGCCTGGCGGCGACATCGGCTGGCGTTTCGCTGGTCAGGTCGGAAAGTGTCACCCGTTCGGTCATCTCGCCCTTGCTGGCGGCGGCCTGGCGCAGCGCCAGCGACAACTGGCCCGCCCCTGCCGCCAGCGTCAGCTTCTGCGCATCCTTGGTACTGGCTTCGAGCGTCACTGATTTGACGACAGTGGGGCTGTCCTTGCTCACATCGGCCACCTGGTCGATGGCGAGCACCTTCATGCTCTGCAGCAGCACATCGACAAAACTCCTGTCCGCCCCATCGTCGCCGCGCGCGGTACGCGTTAGAAGTATGTCTACCCGGTCGCCCGGGAAGACGAAGCCGGCAACGCCGAGAACATCATTGACCCGGATGGAAACAGCTTTCATTCCGTCGCCGAGCACTGCCGAAAGCGTGGCGCGCTGGCCAGGGCCCGTGATCTTGGCGGCAAGGATCGGTTCATTGACACTGATCGCCTGCAGCGCCTGCCTGGTGCCTTCGCCGGCCAGGGCATCCTTCGTCGTCTTGAACGCGCCTGCCGGTATGGCGCCTGCCGGCCAGGGAATTTCCCGCAGCTTGTCGGCGCTCAGCGTGTCGCCGAATTTCAGTGGCACCGCCGCCACCACGACCGTGTCGCGCTGCGTGCCATTCGACTGCGCCATCGCATTGCGCTGACTGGCCAGCCAGATGTTGGCAAGCACTACCGCAAGCACGCCGAACACGCCGGCGAGGACAATCATGATGAGAGTATTGGCGCGCATCTTCCCACCCCAAATCGCCCCCCCAAGGGCGATGCTAGTTTCTTCTCAATGCAGAAAACTGGGTCGAGACCGAGTGATCTCGACCCAGGAGTATGGTTACGGAGAGCAAGCGCCCGTGCCGGAGCCAGTCGCACTGACGCCGGAGCCGTCCAGATTGGCGCAGAGACCGGTGAACTGAGCGCCAACCCAACCGCCGATCGCGAGGATTGCCAGCAGCGATGCCGCAGCGATAATGCCGACCAGGATAGAGTATTCGACCATAGCAGCGCCGTTTTCGTCGTCGCGGAACTGCCGGGTCATCGTCATGAGCTTCTTCATGTCAATTTCTCCCTTTGGAGGTTTGAACCCGACGAGACAGAGCTAGGTGATGAACTCCATACCCAAGCATCCCCCGTCATCTCGATCCTAGGTCTCGAGAAAACGCAGAGTCAAACGAGATTAAGGGTCCCTTAACTTTCATGTACATGATTCGGAAAGAATATTACAGTTCCGGATGTAATCAACAGCTTGATTCCTTTCATTTTTCAAGCGCCTTAACCATTCGTTCACAATTTGGCCGCGGATGTGGCAGGATTGAGGAAGCATTAGTAAGAATGCATATTCCTTTATATCTAAGGGTTTAGCGGTGTCTTCCGGGCGGTTGTGTCCCCAAAGTCGGACGAGTCTGGGAAGCGATGCCGACGCCCTGATCGCGAACCGGCAGCCGCACCAAATAAGGCCGTTATTACAGGCTTCTGATCTTAACTATGTAGAAAGTATTGAGGGTACGACAGCCACCTGGACGCTTGTGCCTCCCGTGGTTAACAGTTAGTTTCCGCTAATGAGGGACTAAGGGGAGTATAAGCGACTATGCTGGGGCGGTTCATCAAGGGTCCAAGCGAGCAGCAGGCAGCGCCAAAGGTCGAGCCGCTGGCTGTGCTACCTGTTGCTCCGGCCCTCTCGCCAGCCGCTGACATTGAATCGCATGGCGACGATTTCCTGACGCTTAAGGTCGAGCTTCATCGTCATTTGATCGATCGGTTTAACCTGACCGCTCTTGAAAGTGCCTCCAAGGATGAGATCCTGAATGAGATCCGTCCGATCGTGCGCGAATTCGTTCGCAATCGGAACGTGCCTCTGAATGCACGCGAGCTGGATCAACTGACCGGCGACACCGCCGACGAGATGCTGGGCCTTGGTCCGATCGAACCGTTGCTCAAGGACGACACCATTACCGACATCCTCATCAACACCCACAAGCGCGTCTTCATCGAGCGACGTGGCCTGGTTGAAGAGACTGCAATCCGTTTTCGTGACGAGGCGCATCTGCTGCGCATCATCAACAAGATCGTCTCCGCCATTGGTCGCCGCGTCGATGAATCGTCGCCGATGGTCGATGCCCGGTTGGAAGACGGGTCACGCGTCAATATCGCGGTTCGGCCGATATCGGTTGACGGCCCGCTGGTCTCGATCCGCAAGTTCTCCAAAAATCCCTATTCGCTCGAACGCCTGATGGCAATGAACTCGATCAAGCAGCCGATGATCGACATGCTGCGCATAGCTGTGCAGGCGCGCAAGTCGATCCTGGTTTCCGGCGGCACCGGCAGCGGCAAGACCACCCTGCTCAATGCGCTGTCGAGTTACATCCCCTCCAGGGAACGCCTGATTACCATCGAGGATGCGGCGGAACTGCAATTGCAGCAGCCGCATGTCGGCAGGCTGGAGACACGCCCGCCCAGTGTCGAAGGGAAAGGTGAGGTTCGCCAGCGTGAGCTGGTCAAGAACGCGCTGCGCATGCGTCCCGACCGCATCATCGTCGGCGAGGTGCGCGGCGAGGAAGCCTTCGACATGCTGCAGGCAATGAACACAGGTCACGAGGGCTCAATGACCACCATCCACGCCAACACGCCGCGCGATGCGATCTCGCGGCTGGAGCAGATGGTCGGCATGGCCGGCCTGCCGATGACACATGAGTCCATTCGGGCGCAGATCGCCTCGGCCATCGATATCATCGTTCAGACACAACGGCTCTCGGACGGCGGCAGGCGGGTGACATCGATCTCGGAAATCACCGGAATGGAGGGCAATGTCGTGCAACTCCAGGAGATCTACCATTTCGTCCGGCGCGACGTCGCCGCAGACGGTACGATTATCGGCGATTTTCGTGCCACAGGCGTGAGGCCGAGATTTGCAACGGAGGCGGCAACGCTAGGGCACCATTTCGCCAAGGACGCCTTCAACCCGCAGGTTGCCCTCTGATGCTCACCGGCCAGGAACTGCTCTATTTTATCTATGCACTTGCGGCAGCGTCGGTCATTCTCGCTGGCGAGGCGCTGTATCTTTCCTTTGCCGGGCGGCGAGCGGCGGTTGGCGCCATCAATCGCCGCCTGAAGCGGCTGTCCGATGAAGTTCCGGCTGAGCGAACTTTACAAAACCTGCTGCGCGAGCGAGGTCTGACGGAATCCGGTGACTTTATTTCTGGGATGATCGGGCTGAACAGGCTCTATACCCAGTCCGGCATCACAGGAAACCCGCTCACTTTTGCCGGCATATTCGTCTGTGCCGGGTTAGTGCTAGCGCTGCTGCTGTCGCTTCTGCTGAGCTTCTCTGCTGTGCTGGCGCTCATTGTATTTTTGATTGTAGGGTTTGTGTTGCCTCTTGTTTTGCTGCGCCGCGCTCGCAATAAGCGGATCCAGAAATTCGCCAAGCAACTCCCGAATGCCCTCGACATGATCGTGCGCTCGCTGCGCGCCGGCCATCCAGCCTCGGTGGCGGTTGGGCTAGTTGCGCGCGAGATGCCTGATCCCCTGGGAACGGAATTCGGCATCGTCTCCGATGAAATCACCTTTGGTCTCAGTATCGAACAAGCCGTGCGGAAACTGTCTCAGCGTGTGGGGTTCGAGGGCCTTCACCTGCTTTCTATATCGCTCTCCATACAGTCCAAGACCGGCGGCAATCTCACAGAAATCCTGGCCAATCTTTCCTCGGTTCTACGTGAGCGGCAGAAGTTGCGTATGAAGATCAGAGCCCTTTCGTCCGAGGGGCGTGTCTCGGCCTGGATCATCTCCTTGTTTCCAATCGTAATGTTCTTGATCCTTCAGATCACGGCTCCAACCTACTACGGCAAGGTTTGGCACGATCCGATGATTATGCCGGTATTTTTGGGCTTTGGCCTATGGGCTCTGCTAGGCGACTACATCATGTATCGAATGGTCAACTTCGACTTTTGAGGAGCGTACGATCAATTTGCTTTCCATTACCAACGACCTAAGCTTTCTGGTTTCCACCGCCGTTTTCGTGGCAGCGGTGGCCCTTTTCCTGTTTGGCGCGCTGGTCTTCTTGCCAGCCTTGCAGACGCGAAAGCTGGTCGCGCAAAGCCTCATAGCCGAAGGTGTGGTCGACCCTCGCTCACTGGCGGGGCAGGAACAGTTGGCCAAGATCGCGGCGCAGCGCCCGGTAGATGCATACTTTCGAACGATGGAGAAGGAGCGGGAAGAGCCGAGCGCACTTGAAGCGAAGCTATTTCGCGCCGGCTTCTATCAGACGAACGCTCCATTGATCTACACCCTATCGCGACTTGGCGCGGTATGTGTGGGATTTTTAGCTGCATACGCGTTTCTGCCACGAGTGTTGCCACCGCATCTGCCGGGTTTCTTCGCGCTTGCCGGTTCAGTCCTGCTGGGGTTGGGATGCATTGTGATTCCGAGTATTCTCCTCGACCGTTTCGAAAATGCTCAAAAAGAAACCTATCGCCGTGGGTTCCCGGACTTCATGGACATGATGATCACTTGCGCCGACGCAGGCATGAGCCTTGAGGCTGCAGTCGAGCGCGTTGGTTCGGAACTGGCCGCTACGCACAAATGGCTTGGCATTCAGCTTGCCATCATGAACCTGCAACTGCGCGCGGGAAAGCCTTTGCGCGAGGCGCTGCGTGAACTCGCAGATCGCATTGGGCTTGAAGAAGCAAGGGCGCTGGCCGTGCTGTTCCGCCAATCCGAAGAGTTGGGCACCAGCTTGACGGATGCGTTGCGCGTCTACAGCGAAGAAATGCGAGGACAGAGAATTCTGACAGCAGAAGAGAAAGCCAACTCACTGCCCGTCAAGATGATGATCCCGCTGGGCCTCTGCATCTTCCCGGTCGTGCTGATGGTCATCATGTTGCCGGTCATCATTCGCATGAAGGGCATTTTCTTCTAGTTTGGTATATCATTCGGTCCTAATGTGAGTCGGGGACCCCAAGGGGACACATTGATGAATAGGTCTATCGCGGCTGCGGCCTGTCTGCTCATGGCGGTGCTTGCCGGCTGCCAGACGGCGGACACAACCGACGGGGTCGTTCGCACCAACGAGCCGTCGAAGGGCGACGTGACGTCTTTTGGCGATGCTTTCGATGGGCTGAAAACGGTCAGCGACGTCGAATATTATGCCTCGGACCAGGCCGTTGCCGAAGCCAAGAACCAGTTCCGCGCCGAGAATTACGGCAATGCCGGCGCGCTGTTCTTCAAGGCGACGCAGCTGGCGCCCAATGATGGCAACGCCTGGATGGGACTGGCCGCCTGCACCGACCGGATCCACCGTTTCGACCTTTCCGACAAGGCCTATGCCAGGGCCTTCAAGTTGGTCGGCGCGACGCCCGAATATTACAACAATGTCGGCTATTCCTACCTGCTGCGCGGCAAGCTGCAGGATGCCCGCTCGAACTTCCTCAAGGCTTACGAGCTGGCGCCCAACGACCCGACCGTCGCCAACAATCTGAAGCTTTTGTCGTCCAGCGTGCAGAACGTCGAGCGCTAGCATGCTGCTCGTCGAAGCACTGCTGCTGAAGGCGCTCGCAATCCCTCTGCTGGCAAGGATTGCCTGGATCGATTTCACCACCCAGAAGATCGCCAACCGCGACGTGCTGTTGCTTCTCTGTTTGGGGGCCGGGAGCCTGATACTGCTGTCGATCCAATCCGGATCGTGGTTGGACATGGGGCTAAGTGCCGGTGCCGGGCTTCTGCTGTTTGTCGCACTGCTCCCATTCTGGGCCCTGCGCAAGATCGGAGCCGGCGATGTCAAGCTGCTGGCGGTGGTGCCATTCCTGATTGGCGGACGCGATTTCGCGATGTTTTCGGTGCTGCTTCTGGTCCTCGCTTTGGCCACCGCGGCGATCGTGAAAAAGCCGTTCCTGCTGCCCGCGGGTGCCTTTCGGCTCATTGTCCAGCATCTGGATCGCAAGGGCGTGGTGCCATTCGGCGTGCCGATCTCACTGGCCGCGATCTGTACGATGGCGGTCCTGATCTATCAAAATCTGATGCTGGCGAGCGGTTCCGGAATTCTGAATCAGCTCAATTGACCTCGACAGCCGTTGCATCGTCAGAAACGCAATCACAACGATGTAAGCTTTGCTTAACGGGGCGGCAGGCATTCTATGCGCAAATGGGGCGCTTGAAAATGATACCCAATTATCGATTGGCAATGAATTGGCTGGCGGCTGGATTGATCGTTGGCGCAGTGGCAGTCCCGTTTGCCGCAATTGTCGACAGACCGACTTCACCAACGATTATCAGTGCCGAACCCCCACCGCTCCCGATTATCAAGAAGAAATACATGCGAAAGTGGCGCCTCACGTAGCGGCCAGCGCTTGTCCAATTTGAGTGGGCCTGCAGTCGTTTTTCTCCGTGGATGGCACTTCACCTTTCGGTGGATGCACCGGCCGCGATCAATGACGTGCCCCACACACGACGAATCTTCGCGGGCTTCGACATTCAGGAGCTAGAACTGTTTATAGTGCCTCGGGAGGCAGAGGCGTCCCTGCGCGGCAGTTGATTGTCGCAGGTATGTTGTTACGGCCCGCGTGTCGCCAAATCAACAGCACGCCAATGATCGAGACATAGCCATCCAGAGCATAGTGCCATCCAAAATACACTGATCCATACAAGATCGCGGCCGCATACATCCAGCCGACAATGCCCAGCCGTTTGTTGAGTTTGGAGAGAAACAAGGCATTGAGAAAGGCTATGGCGACATGGATGCTCGGCATCGCCGAGATACCGACGCCGAAGACCGCGCTATCGTCAATGTACGATGCATATAGATAGTCGGATGTGCTCAGCGTCACCGTACCCAGCGGGACGGAAGCAAGGGCAGCCAATAGGTCTGCAAACCGGTCGCCATGGTACATTCGGTCATAGAAGATCGGGCCTGCCGACGATCCAAGAGCCCTCAGGACTGTTCCTAGCAACAGGAGCGTTGCAGCGAACGACAGGAGATATCGAACCCTTATTGGCGTGTTTGGCAGGAATGCTGCAAACAAGACGAAGCCGAAGAATTGAGCAAACCATATTGGCCCATACAGTAAACCGAGGGCTGGTGAGATCCACGAGGGCGTGATGGCGTGAAGGTGTCGCCAAGGCTGACCGAGATGCAAAACCTCATCCAAGTCAGCCAGCGTTCGGTCGGCAAAGAACGGAACCCACGCAGGAATAAGATATTTAAACGTCGAGAAAGCTGCAATCGCCGCGCAGAATATGCCAATCACCCAAGCAGCCCCGATCCCTCGCTTTCGGATGAGGTCCCACAAATACGACATTGGAGCGGAAGGACGCGCTATCACCGAAGCCACGCTAAGCCCGAAGAGCAGCATCAGCGGCAAAGCGAAGAACTGTGTAATCATGTACTTACCCAGCAGCGCAACGAACGCGTGCCATGAAAGCGACGCCGCGACGGCAGTATAAGTCAGGGCAGCTAACCCCAGTCTTCCTTGCACACCAAACCGGGGCCTGGCGGCTACAGTGTCCATCATTGGAGTTCCCCTAGCTCCCACGTTAATTTAGTCAACCACCAATAGGCTCACCCAGCAAGGTCATGCTTGCCGAGAGATTAATGGGCGCGCTGCCCTTCGGCGTGCCAATCTCGTTGGCCGCGATCTACAAAAGTTTGGTGCTGGCGAGCAGTTCCGGAATCCTCAATCAGCCCAACTGACCCCGACAGTTCGCGCGGCTGAACGAACTGCGATCGACGCTTCTTCGGAGCCTTCGCCGGCGCGTTGGCTGATGGAGCAAACGAAAAACCCGCCTGTGCGGCGGGTCACTGGCGCAAATCAGCACCATAGGCAAAAATGTACCATAGCTGAGTGCAGCTAGTCAAGAAAAGATTCCTATCGTGAAAAGCTGCCGGCGCTCCGTCAGTCCCGCAGCAGATCGAACATCAGCTTGAAGAAGCGGTCCGCGTCGACCTCATGGGCGATGCGGGCATTGTCCTTCTCGCCGCGCTCGCCCCAATAATCGGCGATGGTCGCGCCGAAGGCGTAGGTGCCGGACAGGTCGACGCCGATATGGGCAGGGCGCGTGCGCACCAAAGTCCGGTCGATGGCCAGCGCCAGCGCCAGCGGATCGTGCATGGCGCCGCCGACGCCCATCGAGTTGCGATGCAGCTTCTCGTAGAACAGCAGCCAGTCGTTGACGAGCCGGCCGAGCGGCGTGTCGATGGTGGCGAGTTCGGCATATTGCGGCGCCTCGATCAGCACCTGCATGGTGACGTCGAGGCCGACCATCAGGATCGGCACGCCGCTGTCCAGCACGATCTTCAGTGCTTCGGGGTCGCAGAACGCGTTGAACTCGGTCGGCGTGATGATCTCGCTCTTGCGGTAGAACACGCCGCCCATCCAGATCAACTCCTTGATCTTGGGCAGCACATCGCGATGCTTGAGGATCATCAGGCCGATATTGCTGAGCGGGCCGGTGGCGACGACCAGGATCGGTTCGGGCGCGGCGCGCAGTTTGTCGGCCAGGAAATCGACGGCGTGCTGGTCAACCGGCTTGATCGTCGCCTGCGGCAGGTAGGGCGAGCCCTCGAGCCCGCTCGGGCCGTCGGCGGTGCCGAGCACCAGCGGGCGCGCCAGCGGACGGTGACAGCCCCGCGCGACAGGCACGTCGCCAGCGCCGATATATTCCAGGATGCGCAAGGCATTGGCGGTCGTCTTCTCGACTTCCGCATTGCCGCAGGTCGTGGTGACGCCGATGAGTTCGATGGCCGGCGAGCGGTGCGCCATGACCAGCGCAATGGCGTCGTCGTGGCCGGGGTCGCAGTCGAACAGGATAGGGGTTGGCTTGGTCATCATGCCGTCTTTCACGCCGCCCGCTCGTAGCGCGCTATGGTTTTCTTGAAGCCGTCGAGGAAACGCCGGCCGTCCAGGCCGGTGCAGATGCGGGTGGTCTTGGGCCCGCCGCCGGGCAGCAATTGCCGGCCGCGATAGGCGACGGTCTGGCCGCGCGCCAGCCTGCCGTCGAGCACGACGTCGGCGAACAGCGGCTCGGTCATCGTCGCCAGGCCGGGATCGTAAGCCAGCGCCACGGTGATCACGTCGTCCATCGGGAACCCGACGAGGTCGAAGAACTCGCGCCAGATGTCGATGTAGATCGGGAAGCTGTCGGCGATCATCTCAAGGACGGGATTGTCCCTCGCGACGGCCTGCATGTCGGCGATGTCGTCGCGTGTCAGCATCGAATCGGCGACGCGGTTGTCCTCGCAGATGTCGAGCGGCACGAGGATCTTCTCGACATCGGCGTTCAGCACGATGCGCGAGGCCTCCGGATCGGCCCAGATGTTGTATTCCGACAGGGGTGTGATGTTGCCCGGCGTCTGGAAATTGCCGCCGAGCACGATCAGCCGCTTGAGTGCACCGGTCAATCGCGGCTCCTGCAACAGCGCCATCGCCGCGTTGGTCAGCGGACCGGTCGTCACCAGCGTGATCTCGCCCGGATTGGCCATGACCGTGCCGATGATGAAATCGACCGCATGTCCCGACGTGGCCTGCCGCATCGGCGTCGGCGCCGGCGGGTTGAACTTCTTCAGGCGATCGCCGAAACGGGCAACGAGCCGCTTTTCGAAATGCACCGGCGCCTCCATGTCGGCCTTGGCGTTGCCGACGATCGGCCGCCACGCGCCGGCGTGAACCGGGATATCGTCACGCCCGGCGAGCGTCAGCGTGTTGAGGACGACGTTGGTGACCTGCTCGATCGGGCCGGCGGCACCGGTCACAGTGGTCACGCCCTCGAGCCGCAGCTTCGGATTGACCGCTGCAAACAGCACGGCGAGAATATCGTCGCCGGCCGAATCCACGTCGAGGATTATGCGTTCCATAGAGGCTTCCTTCACTGGGGATTTTTGCCGCCGGCTTCAGTGTTCTTGTCTACCGACAGCAGCTTACGCATCGATTCCAGCGTCTCGGCGATAATCCTCGGACGCGCCCGGTAGGACAGCGCGAACAATGCGATCAGCGCGACGACATAGGGCACGGTTAGAACCAGGTAGGACGGATAGCCGAACGTCTGCAGGCGCAGCGAAAAGGCATCGGCGAAGCCGAACAGCAGGCAGCCGGCCAGCACCTTCAGCGGATCGCCGTTGGAAAAGATCAGGATCGCCACCGCCATGAAACCGCGGCCCGACGACATGTTTTCGGTGAACATGGTGATGTAGCCGAGCGACAGATGAGCGCCGGCGAGGCCCGCCAGCAATCCGCACAGCAGCGACGCGATGTAGCGGACGCGGGTGATCGAGATGCCAAGCGCCTCGGCGGCTTCCGGCTTTTCGCCGACGACACGGATATAGAGGCCGAGCCGTGTCCGGTTGTAGCAGACGACCAGCAGCGGCACGGCGATGAAGGCGACATAGACGAGCGGCGTGAAGCCGGAGATCAGCGGCGCCCACGAGCCGAGAAGGTCGCGGGCACCGGGCAGCTGGACTTTCGGCAGGCCGACGATGCCGTGACCGACGATCGAGCCGCGCGTGCCGAAGATCGCTTTCATCAGCGAGATTGTCATGCCGCCGGCCAGGATGTTGAGGGCCAGCCCGACGACCACTTCATTGGCCTTGAAGCTCACCACCAGGACAGCAAAAACCAGGGCGAAGACGAGCGCCGCCGCGACGCCGCAGGCGACCCCCGCCAGCGCGGAACCGGTCCAGATCGACCCGAGGACGGCGAAGAAGGCGCCGATCAGCATCTGCCCCTCGAGGCCGATGTTGAAGATGCCGGCCTTGGTGGTGAACGAGCCGCCAAGCGCGACCAGAAGGATGGGCGCGGTGGTGCGAAGCGTCGCCGCGATCAGCGCGACGTTGATGAGCTTGTCTAGAATTTCCATCGCCGCTCCCCTGCCTGGCTGTCGCCACGCTTTCTCACAAGCACCTGGGCCGACACGCTGAGGATGATCAGCGCCTGGATCACGGTGATGATTTCGCGCGACGCGCTGGTATCGACCTCGAGCAGCAACGATCCGTTGCGCAGCGCGCCGAAGAACAGTGCGGTGAAGATGGTGGCGACCGGCGAACCATTGGCGAGCAGGGCGGCGATCAGCCCGTCGAAGCCGAAACCGGGAGCAAATCCTTCCATGAAGCGGTGATGGACGCCGAGCGTCTCGACGCCGCCGGCCAGCCCGCCGACGGCCCCCGAAAGCAGCAGGACCAGGAAACCCTGCCGTTTCACGTTGACGCCGCCATATTCGGCGAATTTGGGCGCCGAACCGACCATCGTGACGCTGTAACCCCATTTGGTGTAGCGGAAGACAAGGGCTGCGCCGACCGCCAGCACCAGGCCAATGACCAGGCCCCAGTTCAACCGCGAAAAGGTGAAGATCTCCGGCAGATAGGATGTCGCCAGGATCGGCGGCGTCTCCGACCAGCCGCCCGGCCGCTTGAACAGGAAGATGGTGAAGTAGGACGTGAGCAGCACCGCCACGTAGTTCGACAGGATCGTCGAGACGACTTCGTTGGTGTTGTAGCGGGCGCGGAAGTAGGCGGGGATGGCGACCCAGGCCGCGCCTGCCACGACCGCGAGCGCCAGCGCGGCCAGCGTGTGAATGCCCGCGGGCAGGGGCATGGCAAAGCCGACCCACGCGGCGGCGAAGCCGCCGAGGAACAGCTGGCCCTCGATGCCGACGTTGAACATGCCACCGCGCAGGCCGATGCAGGCGGCGACACCGCAGATCAGGATCGGCGTCGTCTGCAGCAAGGTCCCGGCGATCTTCTCCTGATCGCCGAAGGCGCCGCGCAACAGCGTCATGAACACACGCACCGGGCTTTCGCCGACCATGAGGATGATGATCGCGCCCATCAGCAGCGCCACGCCGATGGCGATCACCTGGCCGGAAACGGCACGCAAATGGTCTGTCATGATGCGGTCTCCGCGGCGAATTCCGGCACGGCCACGCCTGCCATCATCATGCCGATGCGCTCCTCGTCGGCATCGTCGCCGGCGACCTCGCCCATGATCCGCCCGTTGAACATCACCAGGACGCGGTCGGCAAGGGCGGCCAGTTCGTCGAGCTGCACGGAAATCAGCAGGATTGCGCGGCCGGCGGCGCGCTGGCGCATGATCTCGTCATGAATGGCCTCCTGGGCGCCGATGTCGACGCCGCGCGTCGGCTGGTCGATCAGCAGGAAATCGGCGCCGTTGGTGAATTCGCGCGCCAGAACGACCTTCTGGATGTTTCCCCCCGAAAGCCGCTTGACCGCATCGCCCGGTCCGCGCGCGCGAATATCGAAGCTCTTGATCAGCGTTTCGGCGTTTTGATTTATGGCATTCCAGTTGAGCATGCCGGCGCGGCTCCATGGGGCGCGATGCTGGCGGCCCATCAGGGTGTTGGCTGCTATCGAAGCATTGCGATCGACCCCGCGCACCATGCGGTCGCCTGGAACATGGGCGAGGCCTGCCTGGCGGATCGCGGCGGGGGAGAGCGCGGTGAGATTCCGGCCCTTCAGCCACGCCCCGCCATGGCTTGCCGGTCGCAAGCCCGAAAGCACTTCCGCCAGCTCCGTCTGTCCATTGCCGGCCACACCCGCGATCCCCACCACCTCGCCGGAGCGGACGGTGAAACTGGCATCGCGAAGAGCCGGCAGCAGGCGATCGTCGCGCGCCCACAGATCCTTGACTTCGAGCACCACGTCGCCGTGCAGCGAAGCGCGCGGCCGGCGGTCGAAGCTCACCTCGCGGCCGACCATCATGTGCACCAACTCGTCCTTGCTGAGCTCGGCCGTCGGCCGGGTCGCCACCTTCCTGCCGTTGCGCAGCATTGTCACCGTGTCGGACACTTCCATCACCTCTTCCAGGTGATGCGAAATGAAGATCACCGTCATGCCTTCGGCCACGAAGCTGCGCAGTGTCTGGAACAGTTCACGGCTTTCCTGCGGCGTCAGCACGGCGGTCGGTTCATCGAGGATGATGGTGCGCGCGCCGCGCACCAGAACCTTAAGGATTTCGATGCGTTGCTCTATGCCGACCGAGAGCAGCCCGACGCGCTCGGTCGGATCGACCTGCAGGCCGAAGCGCTTCGACAGGTCGCGCGTGCGCGCAACCTGTGCGGCGTGGTCGATCAGCCCATGGCGACGGATTTCCATACCGAGAAAGACGTTGTCGGCAACCGAGAGCGAGGGAACCAGCTTGAAATGCTGGTGAACCATGCCGAGGCCGGCCTTTATCGCCACGGACGGATCGGCGATCACGATCTCTTCACCGTTCAGCCGGATCGAGCCTTCGTCCGGCTGCAAGAGGCCGAACAGGATGTTCATCAGCGTCGTCTTGCCGGCACCATTCTCGCCGATGATGGCGTGGATCTCGCCGCGGCGGACCGCAAGGTCGATGCCGTCATTGGCGACGAATGCGCCAAAACGCTTGGTGATGCCAGTCAACTCGACGGCCATCGCGGCATTGCTGTGGAGGGTCGGCGACCCCGGCGTGTTCGACAACGTGGCTCTCGCAGATTGGACACTGATCCGCCGCGGCAAGCCGCGGCGGATCAGTGTAGCGCTTTCTTGGGAGGGAGGCGCTGTTGTTGGCTTACTTTGCCTTGGCGATCACGATCTTGCCGTCGACGATGCCCTTTTTGATCTCGTCCAGCTTGGCGGTCACGTCAGCGGGGATCTTTGGGGCAATATCATTGCAGACCTTGACCTCGACACCGCCCGAGGCGAGGTCGAAAGTGCGGGTGCCGGCGGTGATCTTGCGGCCCTCGACCTCGTCCTTGATCAGCGTGTAGACGGCGATGTCGCCGCGCTTCAGCATGCTGGCGAGCACATTTCCGGGAGCCGAGCCGCACATGTCGATGTCGACGCCGATCGAATATTTGTCGACCGCGGCACTTGCCTGCATCACGCCTTCACCCGTCGGGCCGGCGACGTTGTAGACAATGTCGGAGCCCTGGCCGTAAAGCGCCTGGGCAAGTTCGCTTCCCTTGGCCGGGTCGTCGAAGGTTCCGGCGAAGACGGAGTTTACCTTGACGTCGGGCGCGGCATATTTGGCGCCTTGCTCGTAGCCGCCCAGGAAGTTGCGGATCACCGGGATATCGCGGCCGCCGACAAAGCCGATCGCCTTGCCGTCGCCGATCTTGTCGAAGGCGGTGCCCTTGGCTTCGATCATGCCGGCAAGTGCACCGGCCACGAAGGATCCCTGCTCCTCGGCGAAATTGGCGTAGATCATCTTGGGGTTGTCGAGGACGCCATCGATGAACACGAAGCGCTGGTCGGGATATTCGGCGCTGACCTTTTGCAGCGAGTCCACCAGCTCCCAGCCCATCACGAAGATGAGGTCGTACTGCTTGCCCTTGGCAAGATTCTCGAACTGCTGCTGGTAGTCGAGCGCGCGATTGCCGGTGTCGACCAGCTTGAGGTCGATGCCGAAATCGGTCTTGGCCTTGTTGAGGCCGTTGACGATCGAAACGCCAAAACCCTGTGCGAAATATCCCGAGATCGCGGCTACGGAAACCTTGTTCTGTGCGGCGGCCGGTCCGAACGAAATGGCAAGCATCGTGCCGGCCAGAAATAAACTCTTGAGCGCCCTTTTCATGTCATTCCCCTTCAGCTTTTTCCAGCTTTTGAAGCCACGCTTTGACCATCCCCACATATCGCCGTAACAACGGCGAGTTCGTTGATGGTCATATGAGTTTAGGAGCGGCTTAACAGGCTGTCAATCGTCATCCGATGCAGTTTTCTTGGCCCTTCGCCCACGTGCTCGACGTCTGCGCTTGACAAATGTCGACGGGCATAATTGTTGATACTCTAATGAGTTTTCATGAACGACGGGATGAAGGAAGCGAAACAATGCCGGCTGTGGTGGTCAGGAAATTTCTGGTTCAGGTCGAAGAGATATTCCATGAGGGCGGACCCCACGCGGCACGCCCGCTCAAGCGAGGCGCGGTCGTCGCGGTCATTGCCAACCCTTTTGCCGGACGCTATGTCGAGGAGATCACCGGCTTCATGGAAGACCTGAAGCCGCTCGGTCTCGATATGGCCCGGCGCCTGATCGACGCCATTGGTGAAGGCGGCCAGGCCATCGAAGGCTATGGCAAGGGTGCCATAGTCGGCGCCGCCGGCGAGCTTGAACATGGCGCGCTCTGGCACAATCCGGGCGGCTATGCGATGCGCGAACTGCTCGGCAATGCCAAGGCGATCGTGCCTTCGACCAAGAAGGTCGGCGGCCCCGGAACGCGCATCGACATCCCGATCACGCACATAAACGCCTCCTATGTGCGCAGCCATTTCGATGCGATCGAGATAGGCATTGCCGATGCGCCGCGCGGCGACGAAATGGCGGTCATCCTGGCGATGACCACCGGCGCACGCGTCCATGCACGGGTCGGCGGCCTTGCTGCCGCCGACATCAAGGGCGAGGACGGATTGCGATGAGCCCGGAAATTCGCCGCATCATCACCATCGTCGAGGAAACCCGGATCGAAGGCGGACGGCCCGTCGATCCGCCGACGCGGCGTGCCGCAGCCATCGCGGTGATCCGCAACCCCTATGCGGGTACCTATGTCGAGGACCTGTCGGCACTGAGCGCCATAGGCGAAGCCCTGGGCGATATCTTGCCCAGGCGCGCGGTCGCTGCTCTGGGCATTGCCGGCGACCGGGTCGAGAGCTTCGGCAAGGCCGCCGCCGTCGGCGCCGATGGCGAGCTCGAACATGCCGCCGCCATCCTTCATCCAAAGCTCGGCGCCCCGTTCCGCGATGTGCTTGGCAAGGGCGCCGCGCTCATTCCTTCATCGAAGAAGCGCGGCGGCCTCGGCGTGTCGCTCGATATTCCGCTCGGTCACAAGGATGCGGCGCGGGTGCGCAGCCATTTCGACGGCATGGAGGTTCGTGTTCCCGACGCACCGCGTGCCGACGAGATCGTCGTCGCAATCGCCGTCACCGATTCCGGCAGGCCGCACCCGCGCGTCGGCGGGCTGACCAAGGACAAGATTGTCGGGATTGACGGCGTCGGCTGACCGTCAGGCCGCCAGGACTTCCGGCACGCGCATCGCCGGAGGCGTATTTCTGCTCCGGCCGGTCCGCACCACGCCGTCGATGACGACCATTCCAATGCCTGGAAGATTGCCCAGCGCCACGCTGTCGAGCAGCCCGTCGCCGGCGCCGCCGATCGCCTGATCCATGAAGATCAGGTCGGCGGCGCGACCGACCTCGATCAAACCGCGATCGTCCAGTCCGCGCACGCGCGCCGTGTTGCCGCTGGCAAGACAGAACGCCACTTCCGGCGCGATGCCGCCCAGCGAAGCCAGCATGGTGAGCGTCCGCAGGATGCCGAGCGGCTGCACGCCGGATCCGGCCGGGCTGTCGGTGCCGAGGATGACGCGCGAAAGTTCGCCGCGCTGCCTTGCCAGATCGAGCACGAACAGTCCGGTGCGCAAATTGCCGTTATGGACGATTTCAAGCGCCCTCGAGCCCTTCTCGCAGATCTGCCGTATTTCCGCGTCGGGCAGGGCGGTTGGCCCGCCATTGACGTGGGCGACAATGTCGGCGTCGACCTCCAGCACGACATCCGCGCCGATGCGGCCGGAGCCGGGCAGCGACGGGCCGCCCGTGTGGGTCATCGAGGTCATGCCGTATTTGCGCGCCCAGGCGATCATCTGCCGGCCGGTCGGCCCATCCTTGACGCCGCCAAGCCCGACCTCGCCGACAAGCGTCACGCCGGCCTCGGCGAGACTGCGGAAGTCTTCCTCGGTAAGGCCGGGTTCCAGGATCGGTGCCCCGGCCAGGATCTTCATGCCGTTCGGACGGAAGTTGGAGAAGGTGCGTTGGGCAGCGATCGCCAGCGCCTTCAGCCCGACCAGGTCGCGCGGTCGGCCCGGCGTGTGGACTTCCCCCGCCGAGATCATGGTGGTGACGCCGCCATGCACGGTCGAATCCATCCAGCCGATCTGGTTCTGCCGAGGCGTCCAGTCGCCGGCCACCGGATGGGCGTGGTTGTCGATAAGACCCGGCGCGAGCGCGCAGCCCATCGCATCGATGACCGTCGCCGCGCTGCCGCCATCAATGTCGCCTGCCTTGCCAATGCCGGTGATACGTCCATCGGTCACGACGATGGTGTCGGCGTCGATGATCGGTTGTGCTAGATCGCCACTCAGCATGAGACCGATATTGCGGACGACGAGCGTGTTGGCAGACGACTGGAGGTCGGACGACATCGGTTCTCACTTTTGCTGTTATGGAAAAAAGGACTGGACGCGGCTTATTTGCCGCCGTCGCCATTCGATGGGTCGTCGTCGTTGATGCGCTGGAGCAGGCGAAGCAGCGTCGCCTGCTCGGCCGGTGAGAGCGGCGACAGGAACCGCCGCCCGACCTCGACGCTGCGTTCGAGCCGCTCCAGCGTGTAGTCGGTCCCTTTGCTGGTCAGCGCGATCATCGTCAGGCGCTGGTCGGTTTCGGAGGCGCTGCGCGTGATCAGCCCGTGTTTGAGCAGTTTGCGCATGACGATGCTGATGGTCGATGGGTCCATCGCCGTCAGCCGGCCGAGATGGTTCTGCGAAACTTCGCCATGCTTGAGGATCGTGGCGAGCGCCGCGAATTGCGTTGGCGAAAGGTCTTCGCCGGCCATGACCTGCTGGAAGCGCAACGTCGCGCGCTGATGCGCCCGGCGGATGACGTGCGCCGGGTGGCGGTCCAGTTCATAGCCGGTCCCGGCGTACTGCTGCAGCACCTGCTCGCGGCTCGGGGGTGCATCGCCGCTCGGCGTTTTCGGCGCCGCGCCTTTTTCGGATTCAGTCGTCACACCGGACTCCTATCGCCGCTGTCTTGGATGTCGCCGGTTTGGAAAAAGCTCAAGCCGCAACCTCCGCTGGTTGAAGCGACGTCCCGTCGCGGAGGGCTGCGACGACATCAGCCGAATCGCTGACCACGCCGAAATGGGTCGCTATGTCATAGAGCGAGCTTTCCTGCTCGCGCGGTCCCGTCGCCGCGCAGCAGTCGCTGGGCACCACCACCTCATAGCCCTGGAAAAAGGCGTCATGGACGGTCGAGCGCACGCAGATGTTGGTGACCACGCCGAAGATGACCAACTGGTCGGTCTGCATGTCTTTCAACGTCAGGTCGAGGTCGGTTTGAAAGAAGGCAGAGTAGCGCCGCTTGATCACATGGATCTCATCGTCGCGGGCGCCGAGATCCTCGATGATCTCCGGCCCCCAGCTTCCATCCAGGCAATGCGGTGTGCGCTTCAGCCATTCGCGCTCGCGTCGCATGCCCGGCCGGTGGCTGTCATGGACCCAGATCACCGGCACGCCGGCGGCGCGCGCGGCCTCGATCACGGCCAGTTGCGGCGCGACCAGCGTCTCGTACCCAGGCAGGACCATGGCCCCGCCGGGCTTGCAGAACTCATTGACCATATCGATGACGATAACGGCTGCACGGCGTGGATCGAGGCGCACCGCGTCATCGTGCCGATGTGAGGAAAAACTGTCCACGGACATGGCGAGCTCCTTTGACCGATCGTTGATGCTCATACAAAAAACCCTAGCGGATGCCAAGTCAATCCCGTTCGACGCAAAGCGTGCCGGTCGGCCTTGCGCACCGCGCTCCGACAAGCGTATGCGCTATTTGTCCATCGCGAAATGGCCTTGACAACGCTTGTCAGGCATGTGCTCGATTTGTATGACCATCAATGATATCCAAGCCGCTGAATTGCAGAGCCGAGGCCGAGATATGAAAACCATCGTCACCGGAGCCAGTGGCCTGCTTGGCCGCCATGTGGCCGAGGCTCTGGTTGCGGCCGGCCACGATGTGCTTGGTGTCGATGCCGTGGTGCCGGGTGAGGTCGCATGGCGCCACGCAACCGCCGATTTGACCGATCTGGGATCGACACTGCAACTGGTGCGCGATTGCGATGCCGTTGTGCATGTCGCGGCCATTCCGCGGCCGACCGGCCGGGCCGGCGGCGAGGTGTTCAAGACCAACATCGCGACCGCCTACAATGTGGTCGAGGCAGCTGCCATGGCCGGCGCCAGGCGCTTCGTCTATGCCTCGTCCTTCAGCGTTTTCGGCTATCCCTTTTTCGAGAAACCTGTGCGGCCGCCCTATCTGCCGGTCGACTTGAACCATCCGGTCGGCGCGCAGGACCCGTACGGCCTGTCGAAATGGCTGGGCGAGGAAATCGTCGACGCGGCGGTGCGCCGCGGTGCCTTCTCGGCGGTCAGTGTCCGCATGCCGTGGATCCAGACGCCGGGTTCTTTTTTCGACGGCGTCGGGCCGCGCCGCGCCACTGCCGACAGTGCCCGCGACCTGTGGGCCTATCTGGATGCGCGCGACGCCGGGCAGGGCTTCCTGCGGGCGCTTGAGTGGCAAGGCGATAGCCATCTGCGCGTCCTCCTGAGCGCCGCCGACACATTCATGGAAGAGGAAACCGAAGCGCTTTTGCGCCGGGTCTATCCTGATGTCCCCCTGTCACGGTCGATCGCCGGTTTCGGCGCCGTGCTCGACACGGTCCATGCGCGCGAAACGATCGGCTTCGAACCACAGTATTCATGGCGTTCCTATCCAAAGCCGGAGACCCTGGGATGAAACGGTTCGACCAGAAAAAGGTCCTCGTCACCGGCGGCGCCGGCGCGATCGGCAGCGCAGCGGTGCGGCGTTTCCTTGACGAAGGCGCACGGGTCGCCATTGTCGACCGCCATGGCGCGGCGGCGCAGCAACTGGCTCGCTCCCTCGGCGGCGGCGTCCTGGCGATCGAGGCTGACGTCACCGACGAAGCGGGTGTGCGGCGCGCCGTCGAGGCGACCGTCGAGACGTTCGGCGGCCTCGACGTGGTGTTCAACAATGCCGGCATTTCCGGCGTCGTCGCTCCCGTTCACGACCTGCCGGTCGAGGACTGGGATACGACCATCCGCATCAATCTGCGCGGCATCTTCCTCGTGCTGCAGGCTTCGCTTCGGGCGATGATCAAGGCCGGGACCGGTGGCTCGATCGTCAACATGGGCTCGTCCATGGCCGGTTGGGACGTCCTTTCGGGTGGTGCCGGCTATGTCGCTTCCAAACACGGCGTGGTCGGCCTGACGCGGGTCGCGGCGCTCGATGCCGCGCCCTACGGCATACGCGTCAATGCGATCTGCCCCGGCGTGATCGAGACGACGCTTGGCGTGCCGGCTTCCGGCAACGGCGAATTCAACAGC
>NZ_RZTE01000019.1:95228-116685 GCF_003997415.1 Mesorhizobium sp. M7A.F.Ca.MR.245.00.0.0
TTCAACAGCAGCGTCCAGCATTTCGCCGACCGCATTCCGTTGCGCCGCATCGGTCAGCCGGACGATGTCGCGGCCGCCGTGGCTTTCCTGGCCTCCGACGAGGCGAAGCACGTCACAGGCGTGGATTGGCTGATCGACGGCGGCCAGACCTTGCAGAGCTGGGCCAACGCGCCGGCCGGCGGCGCGTTTCCGAAATTTCGCTAAAGTCTTTTCGGCGGCATTGCCTGGATGATCCGAACGGCAAGATCGAGATCGGCGAGCCCGCCCGAAAGCGGCGTGCGCGGCTTAACACCGGCAAGGATGCAATCGGCGAAATGCAGCCACTCGCGGCGGAACGACGTATCAGGAACGCCAGGCAGAACGCGTTCGGATGCAGCCTCGCCTGTCGTTTCACGTAGCCGGACAGTCGCCGAGGCATTGCGGAAATAGGGGTTCTGGAATTCGATCCGCACCTCGTCGCGCTCGCCATGCACATGGATCCACTCGTCCCACCATTCATACTGGGCAAGTGCCATGTCGAAGAGGCAAGGGACGCCGCCATAGTCGAGCACGGCCAGCAACTGGTTCGGGCCGGTCTGTTGCGCATGGACGACGCGGTCGGGCGTGCCGAAAGCACCGCGCATGACGGCAAGGTCGTGGCTGGCGAGGCTGAGCAGTACAAGATAGAGATCGCGATAGCCGGCATGGTCCACACCGAGCGCCGCCTCGATGCGCCGAGCGACCGTTTCGCGCCCCGCCGCCAACACATCGGCCGGCACGTCGGTGACCCTGGTCTGCGTGTAGAGTTGGCCATAACGGTCGAAGCGGCCTGCGAAATCGTGGACATGGATCGACTTCGGCCGGCCGATAGCGGCTATGCGCTCCAGCCCGGTCTCATAGCCGGGATCATAGAATTTCATGTAGCCGACAAGGGCGACGAGGCCGCTCCGCTCGGCCTGCTCGACAAGCGGGCGCGCCTCCTGCGGCGTGAAGGCAAGCGGCTTCTCGACGATCAGGTGTTTGCCGGCTCGGATTGCATCGGCGACCATCTCGCCATGATCGTAGGTGCAGATCACGACCGCATCGACATTCGGGTCGGCAAGCAGCGCGCGATGGTCGGTATATCTGGCAGTAACGCCATAATGTTCCGCGACCTTGTCGACCGTGCCGGGAGAGATGTCGCCCAAGGCGGCGATGCGAAACGCCGGTAATTCCATGAGATAAGGCAAGTGCATCAGCTGGGCGATCTCGCCGCAGCCGATGACGCCGACGCCAATAACGCGATCCTGCATGTCAACCCTTCACGGCGCCGGCTGTCAGGCCGGCGATGAACTGCCGTTGCATGGCGACAAAGACGACGATCACCGGCAGTGTCGTGATCGTCAACGCGGCGAAATAGAGCGTCCAGAGCGAGTCGTATTGCTGGAAGAAGCTGACCAGTCCTAGCGGGATGGTCTGCACCAAAGGGTCGCGCAACAGCAGGAAGGCCAGGAAGAAATCGTTCCAGATCTCGATGAAGCCGAAGATGAGGATCAGCGCCACGCCCGGCCGCACCAGGGGCAGCATGATGTGGATCAGGATCTCGAGCCGGCTGGCGCCATCGATGCGCGCGGCATCTTCGAGGTCGGCCGGCAATGTGATGAAGAAGCTGCGCAGGATGAAGACCGAAAGCGGCAGCGACGTCGCGGCATAGATGAAGGCAATGCCGAGCCGGCTGTTTATCAGGCCGAGATCGCGCGCCACCAGGAACAGCGGAATGGCCATCACCTGCGGCGGCACCAGCATGGCCGCAACCGCGACTGCGACCACAAGACCGCGTCCGGGGAAACGAAGACGCGCCACCGCATAGGCGCACGGCGTCGCGACGGCCACCAGGATGATCAATGCCGAGCCGGTGACGAAGATGCTGTTGACGATGCGCGATCCCATGCCGGCGATCCGCCAGGCATCGGCATAGTTCTGCAGCACCAGGCTCGATGGCGGATCCCAGACATTGCTGAGCATTTCCTGCTTGGTCTTGAGCGAACCGAACAGCACCCAAAGCAGCGGATAAAGCGTCTCGAAGAGCACGAGGATGAGCGCGGCATAGATGCCGGCGAGTTCGAGGATGCCGCGCATGCCGAGGCGCTGCATGAGCCCGCGGCGGCGAGAGCCGGCGGCGCCATCGCCCAGCGAAATTGGAGGGTTGGCGGCTGCTCTCATCAGACGTCGAGCCTTTGCCTGCGCATCAGGGCCAGCAGGCCGACACTGGCCAGCCCGACGATCATGAACAGCACATAGCCGATCGCCGCGGCGTAGCTCATGGCGCCGTCCTGGAAGGCCTTGCTCATCATGTAGGTGAGCACCACTTCGGTGGCGTGGTTCGGGCCGCCCTTGGTCAGGACATAGACGATGTCGAAATTGCGCACGAAGGCGCCGGAAAGGCCGAGGATGGTGTTGATGAAGATGATCGGCATCATCATCGGAACGGTGACGTGCCGGAAGCGCTGCAAGGGGCCGGCGCCGTCCATCTTCGCCGATTCATAAAGCTCCGAGGGAATCGTCTGCAGCCCGGCCAGATAGATGACGGCATGGAAGCCAAGCCATTTCCAGACATCGACGACGATGATCGAGTAGAGCGCGATGTCGGCGTCGCCAAGCCATGATCGTTTCAACCCGGCGAGGCCAATGAGATCGAGCCCGCTGTTGAGCAGGCCGAAGACCGGATTGTAGATCCAGGACCAGAGCAGGCCGACGGCGACGAAGGACATCGTCACCGGGATGAAGGCGGCGGCGCGGAAGAAGGCGCGGCCGAGCAGCGCCCGGTTCAGAAGCAGCGCCAGCCCGAGGCCGAGCACGTTCTTCAGGACGACGACGGCAACGACGAAAATCAAATTGTTGCGCAGCGCACCGAGGAAAATGCGATCGTGCACGAGGCGCTTGTAGTTGGAAATACCTGCCCAGGTCGGGTCGGAAAACCCGTCCCAATTGTGCAGGCTGAGCCAGAAGCCGTTGACGAACGGCCAGAGGTAGAAAAGACCGAAGAGGATCGCGGCGGGCAGGATCATGACGAATGCGACCGCCCCGTCCCCGGCATTGAAGCGCCAGGTGCCGGATCGGCTCGAAACAGGAGCCGCCTCTTGCGGTCGCGTGCTCATGTGGCCTTCGCGCCTTGCGGGGTCAGCACCAGCCCGAGCGTGTCCCTGACATAGGCGATGCTCTCGAGCGTGCTTTGCTCTGCCGTTTTCTTGGACGCATCCAGCTCGATGATGGCGAGCCCATCGTAGTTTGCATCCAGCAGGACGTCGACGATGCCGGCGAGATCGACGACCCCGGCGCCGAGCTCGCAAAAGGCGCCATAGCGGTCATAGCCCTTCAGCGCCGGATCGACCCTGGTGTCCTTGAAATGCATGTAGCGCACGGCTGAAATGTAGGTCTTGACCGCGTCGACCGGATCGGAATTGGTGTGGGCAAGATGCGCCGGATCGATGCACAGGCCGGCCAGACCGGTATCCAGTTCATCCATCATGCGATCGAGCTGGTCGCGACGCTCGATGAAGGTGTCGAGATGCGGGTGATAGACCGTCTCGATGCCAAGGTCCTTCGTCCGCTTGCCGATGTCCTCGAGCGCCCGGCAAAAGGCCCGGTAGTCGTCGGCCGTGTGCGCCCCGGCAGCGGCTTCCGATGGACCGCCGCCGAGAACCAGCACCGGTGAGCCGAACCCCTTCAGCAGCCTGGCCAGCGCGACGAGAACGTCCCGTTCATAGCTCCAGGCGACAGGGTTGGTGAAGATCGCATTGACGTAGAAGGAGGAGAGCTTGATGCCATACTCGCTCTGGCCTTCCGACAGCAGCGCATAGCGCCGCAAGATGTCGGTGTCGGTGGTCACCCCCATCGGCGCCTGGTTGCCGAGCTGCATGTATTTGCGGGCGTACTGGTCCGACAGGCTGGTGAAGGCGAGGATCTCGAACCAGCCGAAGCCCTGGTCGGCGAGAAACTTGATGGCCGGCCTGAGCGGAAGGCCGGTCAGGTCCCAGCTGTTCAGATGATAGCCGATCGAGAAGCGCTGCCGTTCGGCGCGATGTGACATCATGTGTTCTCTCCGATGGGCGAGGCTGCCCGAAGCAGGCAGCCTCTGTTTTTCTTGCCTGGCACATCAGCCCGGCTGGATGGGCGCTCGCTTGCAGGCGCTACTTCAGGGCCTCATTTGGGCGGCCAGTTGCCCTGGGCCTTGAGGTCATCGAAGATGGTCTGGATCGATGCGGCGGCGTCTTCGGGCGTGGTGGTGCCGCCGACGATGCCGGCGATTGCCGAAGACGTGGCGCTCGCGACCTCCGAGGGCCAGATCCAGTCGAGGAACTTGATCGTGTTCGGGAAGGCTTGCTTGCGCAGTTCGACGGCATAGGCATCGTCGACCTGCGGTACGCCCTTGATCGAGGCCGCGATCGGCTGTTCCGGCGCGAGGTAGAGCGTCGCGACCTCGGGCCTTGTCAGATATTCGATGAACTTGACCGCGGCATCGAGCTTCTCGGGCGGGATCGAGGAGGCGACGCACATGCCGTTGTCGGCACCGCCGCCATGGCCAGGGGCGCCCGGCGTTCCGTCCATTTTCGGAAAGGCGAAGACGCCCCATTTGAAGTCCTTGACGCTCGACTGCAGCGACGGGATTTCCCAGGTGCCGCCATAATACATGGCGCTCTTGCCGGCGGCGAAGGCCGCACGCATGCCGTCCTGGTCGACGGAAAGCGAATCCTTGGAAAGGATGCCATCATCGACCCATTGCTTGATCAGCCTGAAGCCCTCGACATCGGGCGCGTCGGTGAACTTCGCCGTGCCCTCGAGGTTCTTCTGCGTCTTGCCGACCGGGTCGCCCGATGCCTGCGAAAAGGTCTCGAAGTACCACATCGGCCACATCACGGTGTTAGAGCCCTGATGCAGCAGAGGGATCACGCCCGCGGTCTTGAACTTCGGCACGGCTGCCTTCAGGTCGTCATAGGTCGGCGGGACAGGAATGGCGAGCTTCTGAAAGAGATCGACATTGTAGAAGATCGTCGATGTCGACAGCGTCGAGATCGGCACGCCGTAGACTTGGCCGTTGACCGTGAAGGCGCCAAGTGCGGCGGCGTCGATCCTGTCCTGGAACGGCTTGATCTTGTCGGTAATCGGCATCACCAGTTTGCGCCTGACATAGGCGCCATTGGTGTAGAAGGCCGGGCAGGCGATCAGATCCATTTCCTGGTTTGCAAGCTTGGCTGTCATCACGCGTTGAATGGAATCGGTTTGCGGCCCTTGGGCATCCCACTCGACGGCGGCGACGTCGGGGTTGGCCTTGAGGAAACCGTCGATGACCTGTTGCTGGATTTTCTTCTGCTCGTCCGGCGGTTGACGCGGCGCGAGTTCGTCGAGCGCCGAGCCGCCGAAAATCTTGAGCGTGATCCCTTCGGCGTGGCCGATGCCGGGCAGTGTGATCAGGCCGAGGCCTAGCAGTGCGGTGGCAAGGATGGGAGCGGCGGGACATTGTTTCGGACGGTGGGTCACTCTCTGCTGAAGGGGCATCTGGCTCTCCTTTACGCCAATGTCGAGGGGCAACCTCGGGACCAATATCGTTGATGGTCATATGATCTTGGTCGCCTGTTGATGTTTTTGTCAATCGGCAACAATGCCTATCGATTCATCGATCGAACGCCCCTTTCATGTCGGCGTGGCCCGTGCGGTGTTCAATTTGCTTGGGCATTGATCTGCAAGAAGATCGGCAAACCAATGGTCGGATGCTGGCTGCTCCCGGTAACGGACAAGCCCCAATCTTCGCGATCTACTTCACGCCGATGCCGGCGGTCAGGCCGCCATCGATCTTGTAGTCCGCGCCAGTGCAGAAGCCGGCCTTCGACGAACACAGGAAAGCGATGAGTTCGGCCACTTCCTCCGGCTCGCCGATGCGCCCGATGGGGTGCGCTTCGCCGAAGCGCTTGTAGGCGGCCTCGACATCGGCATCCGTGCCGTTCTCGCCGCGGGCGGCCTTCTCCAGGATCGGGGTGCGGATCGAGCCGGGGCTGACGGAATTGACGCGGATGCCGGAGCGCGCATGGTCGAGGGCCGGGGCACGCGTCAGCGTGTGGATGGCGCCCTTGGTGGTGGCATAGGCGGCGACGTTTTGCTGGCAGGCAAAGCCCTGCACCGAAGCGACGTTGACGATGGCGCCGCCGCCCCTGCGGACCATTTCCGGAATGCCGAAATGCGCGGTCAGATAGATGGACCCGACATTGACCGACATCGCCCTGTTCCAGGTCTCGAAATCGGTGCTGGTCGCGGTTCCGTACGGATGCACCGCCGCCGAATTGACGATGATATCAAGGCCGCCGAACCGCTCCACGCCGGCCGCGACCGCGTCGCGAACCTGATCGGGCACGGAGACGTCGGCGCCTATGACCAGCGCCCCGGCTGCGGAGCTTTCCAGTTCCGCTTGCAGCGCAGCGTTGGCCGTGCGGTCGATGCCGCAGGCGACGATCGCAGCACCTCCCGCAGCGAGGCGTCTGGCGGTTGCGAGGCCAATCCCGGTCGTCCCCGTCACCAAAGCCACCTTGCCGTCGAAATCCTTCATTGGGAAAACTCCTTCATTCGCTGTCCGAAACCGTTCCTAGTTTGACACCCATTGTGGTCCAACAATAGGTTGCCGTTCTCTCGCAGAAGGAAGCGGCAATGGAACAGTGCTGGCGCTGGTATGGACCGAACGACCCGGTAACGCTCGATCATGTCAGGCAGGCCGGTGCGACCGGCGTGGTGAGCGCCTTGCACGATATCTATGACGGGCGCGCCTGGCCGCTCGAGAGCATTCTGGGGCGCAAGCGTGTCATCGAGGCCGCCGGCCTGACATGGTCGGTGGTCGAGAGCATTCCGGTCCACAATTCATTCAAGATCGGCGCGCCGGAACGCGAGCGCTATGCCGGCTACTATCGTGACTCAATTCGCGCGCTCGCCAAGGCCGGCATTGCGACGGTCTGCTACAATTTCATGCCGGTGGTCGACTGGACGCGCACGGATCTCGCCTATCGGCTGCCGACGACGGGCTATGCACTGCGCTTCGACGCCATCGATTTCGCGGCCTACGATTTGTTTGTGCTGAAGCGCGTCAATGCCGAGGCCGGCTATACCCCCGCCCGCATTGCCGAGGCGGAAGCGCGGCTGAAGGAATTGAGCAGCGAAGCGATCGACAGGATCGAGCGCAACCTGATCGCCGGCCTGCCTGCGACCGAGCGCAGCTATGACAGGGACAGTTTTCGCGAGGCCCTGGCGGACTATGATGCGATCGGACCGAAGGAGCTGCGCGACAACCTTGCCTGGTTCCTGCGCGAGATCATTCCGGTGGCCGAAGAGGAGGGGGTGCGTATGTGCATCCATCCCGACGACCCGCCCTTCTCGCTCTATGGCCTGCCGCGCATCGTTTCGACCGCCGAGGATGCGCGTTTCATCCTCAGCGCCGTCGACAGCACTGCCAACGGCCTGACGTTCTGCACCGGCTCCTATGGCACGCGCGCCGACAACGACATCGTCGCCATGGTCAAGGAGTTCGCGGACCGCATCCATTTCGCCCATCTGCGCAACATCACCATCGAGGATGACGGCTCCTTCTATGAGGCCGAGCATCTCGAGGGCGGCACGGACATGGCGCATGTCATCCTCGCTCTGATGCAGGAAGAGGCACGCCGCCGTCGGGAAGGCCGTGCCGACTGGCGTATTCCGATGCGGCCCGACCATGGCCATCTGCTCGCCGACGACATCGGCAAGACCAGGATCAATCCCGGCTATTCGCTGATCGGCCGGCTGAAAGGCCTCGCCGAGCTGCGTGGCATCATGCGCGCCATCGAGCGGTTCGAGCTGGCTTGAATGCGCTCCGGCCGGTCGGCTGGCAGGGTTTACAGACGATCACGCGCGGTTGCGCTTCCGCTGTGACTTATACGATGTCGCACTGGAAAGTGCGGCCTACGAGAGGCATGGCGGGTAAAGCACGTGTCGGGAAATTATTTGCCGGCAGTTCACAATATGCAGCGCTGACGTTCTTCCATTCGGGCCAGATTGGACTTCTTGTTGCTTTGATCGGCACGCCTTGCGTGTCACTTTGAGATGCATTCATTCTCGAAGCTCTTGCCGGTGGTCGCTTCTACTTCTCCTAAGCCAAGGCAGAGAAAAGAAGGAACCTGACCATGCCCAGAATTGTGCCGGTGCTCGATCTGAGCCGTCTCGAACAAGGTGCCTCCGAGTATCGTACCTTTCTCCTGGACCTGCGCACGGCGGCGCGGGACGTCGGCTTCTTCTACCTCAGCGGCCACGGAATTTCGACCTCGGAGATCGACGACGTGCTCGATGCCTCACGCCGGTTCTTCGCGCTGCCGGAGTCCGACAAGCTGGCGATCGAAATGGTCAAATCCCAGCAGTTCCGCGGCTACACCCGCGCTGGTGGCGAACTGACCAAGGGCGCGGCCGATTGGCGTGAGCAACTCGACATCGGCGTCGAGCGCCAGCCCATAGCGCAGGGACCTGGAATTGCGCCGTGGACAAGGTTGCAAGGACCCAACCAGTGGCCGTCTGCACTGCCGGAACTCAAGCCCGCACTGCTTGCATGGCAGGCCAAGGCGACCGCTGTGGCGATTCGGCTGTTGAAAGCCTTCGCACTATCGCTCGATCAGCCCGAGGACGCCTTCGACGCGATCTACCGGGACTCGCCCAACCATCGTATGAAGATCGTTCGTTATCCCGGCCGTGACGCGACCGAAGGCGACCAGGGCGTCGGCGCGCACAAGGATGGCGGCTTCCTGACCCTGCTGCTGCAGGACGACAACAAGGGGCTGCAGGTCGAATATGACGGAAGCTGGGTGAATGTGGATCCGCTGCCCGGAACGCTGGTCGTCAACATCGGCGAACTGCTCGAACTCGCATCGAATGGATATCTGCGGGCCACCGTGCACCGAGTCGTGACGCCGCTTGCCGGCGTCGAAAGGATTTCCGTTCCCTTCTTCTTCAGCGCGCGGCTCGATGCGACCATCCCGCTTCTCGGCCTTTCCGAGGAACTGGCGGCGCAGGCGCGCGGACCGGCAAGCGATCCCGACAACCCGTTGTTCCGCGACGTCGGAATCAATGTGCTCAAAAGCCGGCTGCGTTCCCATCCCGACGTGGCACGCCGCCACTATGCCGATCTTCTGGAGACTGGAACGGTGGGTTCGTGACGGTCGCCTGGCACGAATTTTTGCCGTTTGGCATGTTTTTTGGAATGCCATTCGTCGAAAAGGCTTGGAAATAAGCTCAAAAAGGTAAAATCGTTCGGCGGTTTCCTCCCATTTTGCCGAACGGTGTTCCCCTCTGAAGGTTTTGACCTTCTTTTTGGCCGGGCCGTATTCGAGCCCGGCCATTTTTTTGTCCTGGGGTATCAGGCGCAAAACTGAAATGCTGCAAAAGCCCGGCGCAGCGGAACAGAATACCTTCCCGAGTTGGGCTGACCGTCCGATCCTGAGAAGGATTCGAGCACTGTGCTCGACTGTATCGATCGGCCGGAACATCTTTCATGACACGAAAACAACTGCGCCTCGGCGCCTTCATGCGCCCCGTCAGCCTGCACACCGGCGCCTGGCGCTATCCGGGTGCCTATCCCGACGCCAATTTCAATTTCGCGCATCTGAAGCGCTTCGCCCAGACCCTGGAGGCGGCGAAGTTCGACGCCTTCTTCATGGCCGACCATCTGGCCGTTCTCAACATGCCGATCGAGGCGTTGCGGCGCAGCCACACGGTCACCTCGTTCGAGCCGTTCACGCTGCTGTCGGCGCTCGCCGCCGTCACTGACCATATCGGGCTGGTCGCCACCGCATCGACGACGTTCGACGCGCCCTATCATGTTGCTCGCCGCTTCGCCTCGCTGGACCATATCAGCGGTGGACGCGCCGGCTGGAACATCGTCACCACGTCCAACCCTGACGCGGCGCTGAACTTCGGCCTCGACGAGCATGTCGAGCATGATGAGCGCTACCGGCGGGCGCGGGAATTCTACGATGTCGTCACCGGCCTGTGGGACAGCTTTGCCGACGATGCCTTCATCCGCGACGCCGAAAGCGGGTTCTATTTCGATCCGGCCAGGCTGCATGTGCTCGACCACAAGGGCGAACATCTCTCGGTGCGTGGGCCGCTCAACATCGCCCGGCCAATCCAGGGTTGGCCGGTCGTCGTCCAGGCCGGCGCGTCGGAGGCTGGACGCCAACTGGCGGCGGAGACAGCGGAGGTCATTTTCGCCGCCCATGCGGATATCGCGGCGGGACAGCGTTTCTTTGCCGACGTCAAAGGCCGTGCGGAGAAACTCGGCCGCTCGCGTGACGACATCAAGATCCTGCCTGGCGCCTTTGTCGTTGTCGGCGACAGCGTCGAGGACGCGCAGGCCAGGCGGGCGAAGCTCGACAGCCTCGTCTACTACGAGAGCGGCATCGCCTCGCTGTCGATCGCGATCGGACACGATGCGTCCGGATTTGACCCGGACGCGCCCTTGCCCGAAATCCCCGAGACCAATGCGAGCAGGAGTGGCCGCGAGCGCATCATCGAACTGGCACGCGAGGAGAACCTGACCGTCAGGCAGCTTGCGCAAAGGCTGGGCGGCTATTCCGGCCTTGCTTTTGTCGGCACGCCTGAAACAATCGCCGACGAGATGGAGGAATGGCTGGTTGCCGAGGGCTCCGACGGGTTCAACATCATGTTTCCCTATCTGCCGGCCGGGCTCGATGATTTTGCCGAGAAAGTGGTGCCGGAATTGCAACGGCGAGGCATCTTCAGGCGGCAATATGAGGGGTCGACACTGCGCGAGAATCTCGGCTTGAAGCGGCCCTCCAACCAGTTTTTCGAATAGAACGCCCTTCGCGGAGAGGTCTCCATGTCAATCCAGTCCAACACCCGCATCGTGCTCGCGGCGCGACCGCAAGGCCGGCCGAAGCCGGATGATTTCCGCATCGAGACGGTTGACCTTGACCAGCCGGGAGAGGGCGAACTGCTGTTGCAGATCCTTTATCTGTCGCTCGATCCCTATATGCGCGGTCGTATGAACGCCACGAAATCCTATGCCAAGCCGGTCGATGTCGACGGCGTGATGGAAGGCGGCACCGTCGCGCGTGTGATGATCTCTCGCCATCCGGAATTTGCTGAAGGCGACATCGTCCTGTCCCACTCCGGATGGCAGAGTTTCGCCCTGTCCGACGGTGTCGGGCTGCGCAAGCTAGATCCCGCGGCTGCACCCATAACAACCGCGCTCGGCGTGCTCGGCATGCCGGGCTTCACGGCCTATGCCGGTCTGCTCACCATCGGGCAGCCGAAGCCTGGCGAGACGGTCGTCGTCGCGGCCGCCAGCGGTGCGGTCGGGTCGGCCGTCGGCCAGATCGCGCGCATCAAGGGGGCGCGTGCCGTCGGCATCGCCGGCGGTGCCGATAAATGTGCTTTCGTGCGAGACGAGCTGGGCTTTGACGCGGTCGTAGATCACCGGGCCGACGATTTTGCAGAGCAGTTGAAGGCAGCTTGCCCCGGCGGCATCGACATCTATTTCGAGAATGTCGGCGGTCCTGTCTGGGACGCGGTGTTTCCGCTGCTGAACGAATTTGCGCGTGTGCCGGTCTGCGGGCTGATCGCGCAGTACAACGTCATCGCGGATGCCGGCACCGACCGGTTGCCGACATTGATGCAGCAAGTGCTGCACCGCAGCCTGACGATAAGGGGTTTTATCCAGCGCGAATTTGTCGACCAGCGCCCGGCCTTCTATCGCGAGATGGCCGAATGGATAGCGTCCGGCCGCGTCCGCTACAGGGAAGATATCGTGGACGGCATCGAAAATGCGCCTCAGGCCTTTCTCGGCCTTCTCGAAGGCAGGAATTTCGGCAAGCTGATCGTGCGTATCGCGGAATAATTGTTGCACAACGATGAGCCGGGGCTGCCGAGACAATCGCTGTCGCAGCCCGGCGCGGCGCCTTTTTTGTTCACCACATCATGAAGGAGGCGACGTCCGCATCCGAGACCTTGCCGGCATTCACGTCAGCGATTGCCTGGTCGACGATCGCGACGCCCTCGGTCATCTCGTCTTCCGTCAGCGTCAGCGGTGGCATGAACTCCAGCACATTGGCCCTCAACCCGACATAGGTGAAGGCTGCACCCAGCTCATAGCCGCGATAGATGATCTTGGCCGTGGTCGCCGCCGCAACCGGCTCACGTGTCGTGCGGTCCTTGACTAGGTCGACGCCGATGGCAAGGCCGCGCCCGCGCACGTCGCCGATGATCTCATGCCTGGCGGCAAGGGCTCGCAGCGCGTCGGAAAACAGCATGCCGATCCGCGCCGAGCGCTCGACCAGGCCGTCCGTCTCGATCGTCTTCAGCACCGCGTTGCCGGCCGATGTCGCCACCGGGTTGCCTGCGGTCGTCTGCAGCGCGAAGGCCGGCGCATGGTCCATGATCTCCTTAGGGCCGATCACGGCCGATAACGGCAAGCCACCGCCGATGCCTTTGCGGAAGACGACGAGGTCCGGCGTCAGTCCTTCATGCTGGAAGCAGTGCATCATGCCGCTGCGAGCGAGCCCGACCTTGACCTCGTCAACGACAATCTTGATGCCGTGCTTGCGGCAACGCTCCTGCAATGCCTTGAGAAAGCCGGGCGGCGGCACGATCAGCCCGCCATCCGACATCAACGGCTCGATGAACACCGCCGCGACCTGATGCGGCGGGCAGGTGGTCCCGAACTGGTAGTCGAGCAGGGCAAGCACGTCCTCGCTGCTGAAATTCGGGCGGTACGGATCGGGATAGGGCAGCAGAAGCACGCCCGGCCGGGGCAGCGTGTGGGTCATGGCGGTATGGCCGCTGATGCCCATCGAGCCGGAGAGATTGCCGTGATAGGAACCGATGAACGAGATGAAGCGCGAGCGGCCGGTGGCTGCCTGCAGCACGCGCACCGCGCAGTCGTTGGCGTCCGACCCGGAATGGCCGAACCAGACGCGCCGTTCGCCTTCTCCGGGCGTAATCGCCAGCAGCCGCTCCGCCAGCGACACGGCCGGCTCGTTCGGGTAGAGCAGCAGGCTGGCGCCCGCCATGTCGCGGATCGACGTCTCGACCGCTTCGACGATTGCCGGATGGCCGTAGCCGAGCACCGCCGGACCGGCCGATCCCGACAGGTCGAGCAAGGAGCGGCCGCCTTCCTCGATCAGCCGGTTGCCCCGGCCGCCGATGACGCTGAGCGGGGAGAAACGCAGCTTGCCGATCTGGGCGATGGTCGCGGCATCACGTTCGCGCAGGCTGAGATTGCTCACGACACGGATTCCGTTTCGAGCGCCGGCAGTGCCGCCGCCAGCCGGTCCGCCCATTCCTCGATGCCGGACCGTGTCGACAAAAGGTCCTGCCGGATCTCGACGAGGACGGCGGGGATGCCGCGATCATCGCCATGAATGGGCACGGCGTAATCGGCGTCGCGGCTGATCACATAGGGCACGTTGGCCGCGACATTGAGCCCGGCGTCGGTGCGCAGGCCCGAAAGGATCGTTTCTGCGAGATCTCTTGCTTGGTCGTGCAGCACGCCGGCATGCCAGGGTCTGCTGACACCGAGGAAGACCGGCGTGAAGGAATGGATCGTCACGATCCGCGTCTGCCGGCCTGCTTGCGCCCGGTGGTCAAGATACGCGGTCACCCGGTCATGAAACGGCGAAAAGATGATCTCGGCGCGTCGGGTCCGCTCCGTCGCATCGATGCCGACATTGCCGGGAATGTCGGTATCTTCCGACAGCACCGGAATGCTGCCTGACGTGCCCAGTGGCCGGTTGAGGTCGATCAGCAGCCGCGAGTAACCGCTGAGGAAGGCCGGTGCATCGAGCTTCGACGACAGCAGGCGGGTCACTTCGGCGGCGCCGATATCCCAGGCGATGTGGCGCTGCAGATGGCCGGCATCGAGGCCGAGCTGCCGATACTCGGCCGGCATGTGGTTGGACGCATGCTCACACAACAGCACGATATCGGAGCGGCCGTGCTCGTTGAGGACCTCGACGGCCTCGGGCCAATCTTTTCCGGCCTGTGCGGTCATCAATAGAGTGTCCGGTAGAGATCGCAGATGGAGGCCGGATCGAGACCGGCAAGACGCTCGGCTTCATGTCGCTTGAGGCCGACGAAGGTTTCGATGAAGACAGGCGCGAACCATCCCGTCACGGTGCCGTCGGCCAGCAACGCGTCCAGTGCCGCGGGCAGGGTTTCGGGCAGGCGCACCAGACCGAGACTCGCCCGCTCAGCCTCGCTCATCAGTGTCGGGTCGCCGGTGACCAAAGGCGGCGACGGCAGGCCCGCCTTCAGCCCTTCCAGCCCGGCGCGGATGATCGCCGCCAGCGACAGATAGGGATTGCCGGTGGCGTCCGCCGCCCGGTACTCGATATTGTACTGCCGCGCCGGATCGCGTCCGCCGATCGTCACAGTCGGGCAGATGCGCAGCGACGCCTCGCGGTCGCGGTCGGCAAGCCAGGTATAGGACGAACTCCAGCTGTGCGGCTTCAGCCGGTAGAAGGACGACACGCTCGACGCCGTCATCGCGGTCATTCCAGGCAGATGGCGCAGCACGCCGGCACAGAAGGCGCCGGCTTTGGCGGAAAGACCTCCGGGCTGCGTTGGATCGTATGTCACCGGCTTGCCGGCCTCGTCGACAAAGCTGAAATGGATGTGGACGCCGTTGCCGACGGCAGTTGGCGCGGTTTTGGGCGCGAAGCTCGCACGCCAGCCGGCATTGCGCGCCAATTCGCGCGTGATTTCGCGGATGGCGACGGCGCGGTCCGCCGCCGTCAGCGCGTCCGCCGGCTCGTGCGTCACCTCGAACTGCTCGTCGCCGAATTCGGCGATGACCACCTCGGGAGCGACTCCGGCTTCCTCGAGCGCCGCCATCAGGTTGGGCGCGAAGGGGTCCGTGCGGCGCAATGCGGCGAAAGACATCGAATGCGCCGGCGCGAAGCCACCGTCGGCGACATTGAACTCATGCTCGAAGGCGGCGATGACCGACAGGCCGGTTGCGGCTTTCAAATCGGCCAGCGCCTCTTTCAGCATCGTGCGGGTGCAGCCGAGCCATGGGCTGCCATCGAGCTCGACGATGTCGCCGGCGACCATGTCGAACGGCGTCGCCGATCCGGTACGTGTCGTGCGAAAGCGCGCCTTGAGATCGGGGATCAGCCGTAGGTCGCCCGACGAGCCCCAGGGGTTGGGATCGACGATCGAGTTGAACGGCGTCAGCGACAGATTGGCCTGCAGCCAACCGACGCCGGTCGTGGCGGTCTTCTGCAACTTGCTTTCGGCAACGAAGCGGCCCCGCGTGACGGCGGAGAGATCCGTGGTGACGACGGCAACCAGAGGCTCGACAGTCGATGTCATGCCGGTTTTCCCAAAGCGTTGAAGCGGCCGACGACCGTGTCGGTATCGGCCACCCAGCAGTAGCCGCCGAAGGCCTTGAGCGCGATGTCGTGGCGTTCCTGCGTAATGGTGGCGCAGGCATCCGATACGCAGGTGACGAGATAGCCGCGGTCGGCGCCGTCGCGCACCGTCATGTCGACGCATTGATCGGTCAGCACGCCGACCACGACGAGATAGCGGATGCCGAGGTTCTTGAGGAGATAGTCGACATTGGTCGAATTGAAGATGCCCGACGACGTCTTCGGCAGCATGATCTCGTCGCCAACCGGCGCCAGCGCGGGCACCGGCAGTCCCTCGGGGAGGCTGGGCGCGACATGGATCGGCGTCAGCTTGTGGTCGAGCGAGCGGTCACGGCCGTCTTCGGTCAGGCTCTGGATGATGGTGTGCAGCACCTCGACGCCATTGGCCCGCGCAGCGGCCAGCAGGCGCTCCTGGTTGGGGATCGTCTGTGACGATGTCTGCCGGTAGAAATAGTGATCGGGCCCACGCTCCGGATGCGACGGATCTGCGCCCGGCTCCAGCCAGATGCGCTGCATGTCGACGAGCAGCAGGGCCGTTTCGCCGGCCCGGAAGGCTTCGTCTCGTTTGGGTAGGGCCTGGGTCATGCTTTGTCGTCCTGCTTTGCTGATTTGGGTCCCGGCGTCTTGCGGGGTCCGGGTATCTTGCGCGCGCCGTTCTCTTGCGGGTCGCTGTCGAGTGTCACGGCATTGGCATGTCGCACCCTTTCGAGCCGCTCGATGCGGGCGCGCGCGTCGTCGCCCAGCGTCGAAACGATATGGGCGACCAGCGCCTCCATCTGGGCGATCGCCGGCGCCAGCGTGTCGTAGGGCGAGGCGACTTCGAGCGGGCTGACGATGGTGACTTCGGCGAGGTCTGATATCGGCGACAGCCATTGGTCGGTGAACAGGACGATGCGCACATCGAGCGCCGCCGCTTGGCTCGCATAGGCCATGACGTCGAGCTGGTAGCGGCGGTAGTCGAACACGACGAGCACGTCGCGCCGGTCGAGGTCGGCGAGCGTGTCGAAGGTCTGCGGAGAAAGCACGCCGAGATCGCGAACCCCGGAGCGAAACTGTACGAGATAGCCGGCCAGCATGCCGGCGATGTGACGGCTGAAACGGCCGCCTACCATGACAATCTCGCCCTTGACCTCCATCAGCAGGCGGGCCGCCCGCTCGTATGTCTGGATGGGTGTCGCGGCGGTGGCTTTCTGCAAGGCCGTGGTGACGCTATCGAGATAGGCCAGCACGGCGCTGTCGTTGGAACCGCTCTGCCGCTTGGCCTCCATCATCAGCAGCGGCGAGTGCAGTCTTGCCTCGACTTCGGCCAGAAGCTTCGCCTGGAAATCCGGAAACCCTTCATAGCCGAGCTTGACGACCAGTCTCACCACGGTCGGATCGCTGACGCCAGCGCGCCGGGCGAGCGATGAGGCGGTGCCGAGGCCGGAGGTCGGATAGTCCGTCAACAGCAGTCGGACGATCTTTTCTTCCGACGGAGTCAGCGCAAGATCCCCGCGCATCAGAACATCGCGTATCGCCATGGGCCTCCCCGAAATCCGTGTTCTCTTGTTTTGTCGAGTTTATTACAGAGATTTAAATCTTGGTCAACAATGAAGAGATGTTGACATTGCGTGATTGCTGGCCCTACCTTGTCGGAAAGCAGCCAAGAGACTGTGGGGAACAGCCATGCGAAACGGAAGCGACGTCATCGTCGTCGGTGCGGGTATTGTCGGATCGAGCACCGCCTATCATCTGGCCAAGGCCGGCGTGAAGGTCACGCTGGTCGAGCAGACCCATCCAGCGGGCGGCCCGTCGGGCAAATCGTCGGCGCTGCTGCACGCCTTCTACCTGATGCCGGAACTGTCGCAGCTTTCCATCCGTGGCCGTGAGATATTGGTGTCCTTGCCGGAGATCGCAGGCGAAGGTTCTTTCGTCACCGAAATCGGCATGATGTGGGTCTGCGGCAACGACAACAAGGCGAGCTGGACGTCGGCGGCCGAACGCATCCGCGGCGAGGGCGCGCGCATCGAGACATTGTCGCCGCAGGCCTTTGCCGACGCGGCACCCGGCTTTGCCCTGGACAATGTCGCAATGGCGCTGTGGGAGCCGGAATATGGCTACGCCGATGCCTTCGGCGCCACCAACGCCATCGCCCGTGCCGCCCGCGCCAACGGTGCCAGGATCATGCAGAACACGCTGGTCGAGAGCCTTCAACGGCAGGGCGACCGCATCACCGGCGTCACCTTGACCGATGGAACGGTGCTGGAAGCCGGTACCGTCGTCCTGGCCGCCGGGCCGTGGACGAGCCGCCTGCTGGCGACGGTCGGCCTCGATCTGCCGCTGCATGTCGAGCGCCATCCGATGGCCGTCCTCGACGCAGCCGGCAAGGCAAGGCAGGTCATGCCTTTCGCCTGGTGCGACGACATTTCCTGCAACTATGCACGGCCTGACAATGACGGCGTCATCCTGGCCGGCACCTGGGCTGGTGGCGGCACCGGCCTGCGCCACGAACATGCGGGCCGCCCGCGTTTGGTCGAAAATCCTGATGATTACATGGAAGGTGTCGAGGAGCAGGAATCGGTCGAGATTCTGGAGACCTTCGCTGGCAGAGTCCCTGCCATGGCCGAGCTTGGCATCCGGCCCGGCTATGCCGGACTCTACGACATGAGCCCCGACGATCTGCCGGTCATCGGCGCCATGCCTGACGTCGAAGGGCTGGTCGTTTCGGCGGGATCCTCCGGCCACGGCTTCAAGACCGGGCCGGCAGTCGGCGAGGCGGTGGCCAGGCTGGTCACCGAAGGCGCGCAACCGATCCTGGCGCCGTTTTCACCCGATCGCTTCAGGGCCGCGTAATGGCGTCGGTGACGATGAGCGAGAGCAAGCCCAGTGGCTTCATGCCGGCCGCGTTTCGCAACGCCACTGCCGATGCCCTGTGCATGGTCGCGGTGCTGCTGCTGGTGGCGCTTGCCGCCTTCATCTTTGGCAGCGCCGCCATGCAACGTGTGGTCACCTATGCCGCGATCATGCTGACGGCGGTGCTCGGCCTGCAGATATTCTCTGGCAACAGCGGCATCGTCTCGTTCGGTCAGGCCGCCTTTGTCGGCCTTGGCGCCTACGCCACCGGCATCCTCACCATGCCGACCGCATTGCAGCGAACGGCGCTGCGCGACCTGCCGCAATTCCTCGCCGGGTATCAACTCTCCTTTTTCGCGGCGCTGGCCGTCGTCCTTGCTCTCGCGGTCATCGTCGGCCTGTTGACCGGCACGCCACTGCTCAGGCTTTCCGGATCGAGCGCTTCGATCGCAACGCTTGCCATGCTGATCATCGTCTACACGCTGCTGGTGGCCGGGCGCGAGATCACGCGCGGCAGTCAGCCATTCTATGGCGTGCCGCGCGAGGTCGGGCTGTGGACGGCTGCCGCTGTCGCTTCGATGGCGCTGGTGGCGGCGAGGCTGTTTCGCGAAACCTCCTTCGGCCTTGCCGCCCGCGCCGCCGCCAATGACGAGCGCGGTGCCGCCGCCGTCGGCGTCGACCAGCGCACGGCGCGTCTGGCCGCCTGGGTGGCGGGTGTCGTCGCCGCCATGGCCGCCGGCGCCATGATGGCGCAGTTTCTGGGTGCGTTCTCGCCACGCGATTTCTATTTCGACCTAGGCTTCACCATGCTTGCCATGCTGATCGTCGGCGGCATGACCTCGTCGCTCGGCGCTTTCGCCGGCGTCATCGTCACCATCGTCCTGATCGAAGTGGTGCGCCGCTTCGAAGGCGGCGGCGAAGTGCTCGGGCTGCATCTGCCTGTCCTGTTCGGCCTGACCCAGGGCGTGCTGGCCATTGCCATGATCCTGGTCATCTGGCGACGCCCGACCGGTCTGTTCGGCGAACGTGAACTGAACCTGCTGCGCCGACCCGGACGCCAGGCCGTGATGGCTTCAACGGCGCCACCGCGGCATGTCGAGAGTGACCGGCTCACCGCCGTCCATCTGTCGCGCCGCTATGCCGGCGTCGTCGCCGTCGACGACGTCAGCCTGGATTTCGAGACCGACAGCATCACCGGCATCATCGGCCCCAATGGCGCCGGCAAGACGACGCTGCTCAACATGCTGGCCGGTGATATCAAGCCGAGTGCCGGCACCGTGTCGGTGGGTGGCGTGGTCCGGCAGGCTTCGGCCTTCCGCTTCGCCCGCTCCGGCGTTGCCCGCACCTTCCAGAACATCCGCGTCTTCCCGCACATGACCGTGCTCGAAAATGTCGTCGTCGCCGCCCGCCAAGTGGAGCCGGATCTTGGCCATGCCGAGGCGGCGGCAATGGGTGAACTTGCGCGCATGGGGCTGGAGAGATTTGCCGATCAACCGGCCGCCAGACTTGCCTACGGCCAGCGCCGTCGGCTCGAAGTGGCACGTGCACTGGCGTTGAAGCCGCGCTTCCTGCTGCTCGACGAGCCGGCCGCCGGCATGAACGCCGTCGAGACCGCCGAACTGGTTTCGATCCTCTCGACGGTCCGCACCGAGCGCCGCATCGGCATTGTGCTGATCGAACACGACATGCGGCTGGTGATGAACCTGTGCGAGCGCATCGTCGTCATCGATCATGGCCGCGTCATCGCCGACGGCACGCCGGGCGACGTTCAGAAGAACCCCGCCGTGATCGCAGCCTATCTCGGCAGCCGCACGGCGCGCGCCAAGACCGAAACGCCTGAAAACCAGACCGCATGACCCGCAACGACAGCCAACGATAAGAAATCCAGAAGGAGAACCGACATGCCAAGCCTCTATCGCCTCCATCGCGCCGCCCTGTGCGCGGCCGTGTTCGGCATCGCCGCCATTTCGACGGCCAGCGCCGAGGAGATCATCATCGGTGCCGCGACCGCGCAGACCGGTGGCCTCGCTCCCTACGACCAGCCGGCACTTGCCGGCTTGCGCATGTCGCTCGACGAGCTCAACGCCAAGGGTGGCCTCGGCGGCAAATACACCGTCAAGCTGCTGATCAAGGACACGCGCTCCGATACCGCGCAGACCGCCACCGTCGCCCAGGAACTGATCGACGTCGGCGCCAAGATCATGATCACGCCGTGCGATGCCGATCCCTCGATTTCCGCCGGCCAGCTCACCCAGCCGCTCGGCATTCCGACCCTGACGCTGTGCGGCTCCGCCCCCGTGCTCACCGGCGCGGTCGGCGACGTCATGTTCGGCACCTATCCGGCCGACAATGTGCAGGCGACGGCGGTCGCCGACTTCGCCGTCTCGGAAGGCAAGAAGAAGGTGTTCCTGCTGACTTCGCCGGACTCCACCTACACCGCCAATCTGCCGGAATATTTCGGCAAGGTGTTCGAGAAGAAGGGCGGCGCCATTGTCGGCCGCGGCACCTTCAGCATGGGCCAGCCCGATTTTTCCGCCGAGATCACCAATATCAAGGGCCTGGCCGACAAGCCCGACCTGATCATGACGGCGGCCTATGAGCCGGATTTCCCGGCCTTCATCCAGCAATTGCGTGGCGCCGGCGTCACCATCCCGGTCTATGGCGCCGATGCCATCGGCACGCCGACCATCAAGGCGCTCGGCAAATTGGTCGACGGCGTCGTCTACACCGCGGCCGGCTATGCCGAGCCGGGCAGCAAGCTCGAGGCCTTCAATACCGCCTTCACCAAATATGCAGGCCACGCACCGGAATCGACCTATGAAGTCAATGGCTATGAGATCGGCCTGATCCTCGACCAGGCGGTCAAGACGGCCGGCTCCGACGAGCCGAAAGCGATCCGCGACGCCATCGCCGGCCTTAAGGATTTCGAAGGCATCACCGGCAAGATCACCTATGCCGGCACCGATCGCATGCCGCTGAGGCCGGTGGCGCTGATGCGCTACGAGGGCGGCGAGGGCAAGCATGTCCAGACCCTGATCCCCGACGCTGCCGACGTTCCCGCGCCGTGATGTCATGCTGAGCGTCGAAGCCCTGAAAATCCGGTACGGCGAGGTCGAGGCGGTACGCCGCGTTGACCTCACCGTCGGCAGCGGCGAGATCATCGCGCTGGTCGGCGCCAACGGCGCCGGCAAGAGCTCGACGCTCGGCGCCGTCGC
>NZ_RZTE01000001.1:0-95493 GCF_003997415.1 Mesorhizobium sp. M7A.F.Ca.MR.245.00.0.0
TTGCGCTCTACGGCGCCCCCCTCTGTCCTGCCGGACATCTCCCCCTCTAGGGGGGAGATTGGCAGCTTCGCCGCCACGGCTCATCCTGCCACGCTGGTGGTTGGCGAAAACCGACGCAACATCCAATCTCCCCCCTAGAGGGGGAGATGTCCGGCAGGACAGAGGGGGGCGCTGTCCCGCCAACATCTCCACGGAATGCATCATCCTCAATCCCCCTCGAACACCGGCTTTTCCTTGGCCACGAACGCCTTGTAGGCGCGCTCGAAGTCGCGGGTCTGCATGCAGATCGCTTGTGCCTGGGCTTCCGCCTCGATCGCCTGGTCGAGACCCATCGACCATTCCTGGTTGAGCTGCGTCTTGGTGATGCCGTGCGCAAAGGTCGGGCCGGAGACGATGCGCGCCGCCATATCGAGCGCGTCGGCCTCCAGCGAGGCGGCATCGACCAGCCGGTTGTAGAAACCCCAGCGTTCGCCTTCCGCCGCCGTCATGGTGCGGCCTGTGTAGAGCAGTTCTGCGGCGCGGCCCTGGCCGACGATGCGCGGCAGGATCGCGCAGGCGCCCATGTCGCAGCCGGCGAGGCCGACGCGGGTGAACAGGAACGCGGTCTTGGCTTCCGGCGTGGCGATGCGGATATCGGAGCTCATCGCAATGATGGCGCCGGCGCCGACCGCGACGCCGTCGACCGCCGCAATGATTGGCTTGCCGCAATTCAGCATCGCCTTGACGAAATCGCCGGTCATGCGGGTGAAGGCGAGAAGCTGCTTCATGTCCATCTTGACCAGCGGGCCGATAATGTCGTGGACATCGCCGCCGGAGCAGAAATTGCCGCCATTGGAGAGGAACACCACGGCGTCGACATCGTCGGCATAGACGAGGTCGCGGAACGTGTCGCGGAGTTCCGCATAGCTGTCGAAGGTCAGCGGGTTCTTGCGCTCCGGCCGGTCGAGCCGGACCTTTGCGATCCTGCCCTCGACCTCCCAGAGGAAATGCTTCGGCTTGCGCCCGGCCATTGCGGTCATTCGCGTCCCTCCCAGTTGCTGCGAAACGAGGTCAGCATGCCGGTCAGCCGGCGCGCGTCGTCCTCGCTGACCTTGCCCAGCAATTCACCGATCCAGCCTTCATGCGCCGCGGCGATTGTGGCAAAGGCTTGCGTGCCTTCCTCGGTCAGCCGCACCATCGACGTGCGGCGGTCGCCATTGCGCCTCGCGCGGGCGACAAGTCCTTCCGAAACCAGCCGGTCGACGATGCCCGTGACATTGCCGTTGGAGACCAGCAGGAAGCGCGACAGGTCGCTCATCAGCATGCCTTCCGGCGCGCGATAGAGGGCTGCCATCACGTCGAAGCGCGGCAGCGTCGTGTTGAACTCCTTCTTCAGCCGCTCGCGCAGCTCGGCCTCGATCGTGCGCGAGGCTCGCAGCAGCCTGATCCACAGCCGCAAGCGGTCCTTGCCGGGTCCCGACGGCGCGGGCAGGGGGCCGGCTACCATGTTTCGCCTCCTGAGATGGAAATCGCCTGTCCGGTTATCGACTGGGCGGCGTCGCCGCAGAGCCACAGCACGGCGGCGGCGACCTCCTGCGGCTGGATGAAGCGGCCTTGCGGGTTGGTCGAGGCGAGGCTTGACCGCGCTTGCTCGACCGAGCGGCCGGTCTTCTCGATGATGCGCTGGATGGACTCTTCCAGCATTTCGGTTTCCACAAAGCCTGGGCACACCGCGTTGACGGTGACGCCCGATTTCGCCGTTTCGGCGGCAAGAGCTCGCATCAGGCCGACGACGCCATGCTTGGCGGCGACGTAAGGCGCAACATAGGCGTAGCCTTTCAGTCCGGCCGTGGAGGCGATGAAGACGATCCGCCCCGCCTTGCGCGCGGCCATCCCGGCCAGCGCCAGTTTCACCGTCAGGAAGGCGCCAGTCAGATTGACGTCGAGCGTCCGCTGCCAGTCGCTGAGCGCGGTTTTGTGCGCCGGCGCGCTGCCGGACATACCGGCATTGGCGACGACAATGTCGAAGGGTCCGCGCGCGGCTTGCGCCCTCTCGTAAAGCGATGCCATCGCCGCCTCATCGGTGACGTCCGCGGGGATGCCGTAGATGCGGTCGTTTTCCCCGGCCACCTCAGTGAGTCCCGCTTCCCGGCGGCCGCAGATGGTGACGTCGATGCCGGCAGCAGCCAGCGCCAGCGCGATGGCCCGCCCGACGCCGGAGCCGCCGCCAGTGACCAGCGCATGCTTGCCGGGTATCGTCGCGGCGGCCGTCATACTTTCAGCCCCGCTGCGGCGTCGCGCTCAGCCAGACGGTAGAGCTGGTCGCGCCCGGGCAGATAGGGATCCGGCCATTTGACACCACGGTCGCCGAGCGTCACGGCGGCATGTAGCGTCCAGTAGGGGTCGGCGAGATGCGGCCGTGCCAGTGCGACGAGGTCGGCGCGGCCGGCCATCAGGATCGAATTGACATGGTCCGGCTCGTAGATGTTGCCGACCGCCATCGTCGCCATACCGACTTCGTTGCGGATGCGGTCGGAAAACGGCGTCTGGAACATGCGGCCATAGACAGGCTTGGCCAGTGCCGAGGTCTGGCCGGCCGAGACGTCGCAGATGTCGACGCCGGCCTCGTGCAGCAGCCGTGCGATCTCCACCGCGTCGGCCGGTGTGACACCTTCGATGCCGACCCAGTCATTGGCCGAAATGCGCATCGAGATCGGCTTCTCCGTCGGCCAGGCGGCGCGCACCGCGCGGAAGATTTCGAGGGGATAGCGCATGCGATTGTCCAGCGAACCGCCATAGTTATCCGTGCGCCGGTTGGTGACCGGCGTGATGAAGGACGACAAAAGATAGCCATGCGCGGCGTGGATCTCGAGCATGTCGAAGCCGCAACGATCGGCCATCTCGGCCGAAGCCACGAATTCGTCGCGCACGCGGTCCATGTCGGCGCGATCCATCGCCTTCGGCACCTGATTCTGCGGCGACCACGCCACGGCCGAGGCGGCGATCACCGGCCAGTTGCCGGAGACCAGCGGCACGTCGGTGCCTTCCCAGCCAAGCCGGGTCGAGCCCTTGGCGCCGGAATGGCCGATCTGGGCGCAGATCTTGGCTTTGGTTTCGGTGTGGACGAAATCGACCAGCCGCTTCCACGCCACCTCATGCTCGGGCGCATAGAATCCCGGACAACCGGGCGTGATACGGCCTTCCGGGCTGACGCAGGTCATCTCAATATAGAGGAGCCCGGCGCCGCCCTTGGCCCGCTCGGCATAATGGGTGAAATGCCAGTCGGTCGGACAGCCGTCGACGGCCTTGTACTGCGCCATCGGCGACACGACGACGCGGTTCTGCAGCCTCATGTCGCGCAGCTTGAACGGCGCGAACATCGGCGCGCGGCGCAGGCTGTTGCCGCCGGCACCCGCCTGGCGTTGGAACCATTCTTCGGCGCTTTCAAGCCATTTGGCATCGCGCAGCCGCAGATTCTCGTGACTGATACGCTGCGAGCGGGTCAAAAGCGAATAGTTGAACTGCACCGGATCGAGGCCGAGATAGCGCTCGACCTCCTCGAACCATTCCAGCGAATTGCGCGCCGCCGATTGCAGCTTCAACACCTCGGTGCGGCGGGCATCCTCATATCTGCGGAAGGCGGCATCCAGATCCGGCTCGGTTTCGACATACTCGGCCAGCGCCACGGCGCTTTCCAATGCGAGTTTGGTGCCGGAGCCGATCGAGAAATGCGCCGATGCCGCCGCATCGCCCATCAGCGCCAGGTTCTTGTAGGACCAGCGCTCGCACAGCACGCGCGGGAAATTGATCCAGGCCGAACCTCGGATGTGGTTGGCATTGGTCATCAGCGCGTGGCCGCCGAGATGTTTTTCGAAGATCCGCTCACAGACAGCGATCGATTCCTGCTGCGACATCGCGCCGAAGCCGAAGGCAGCCCAGGTTTGTTCGCTGCACTCGACGATGAAGGTCGCGGTGTCGCTGTCGAACTGGTAGGCGTGCGCCCACACCCAGCCATGCTCGGTCTTCTCGAAGATAAAGGTGAAGGCGTCGTCGAACTTCTGGTTGGTGCCGAGCCAGACGAACTTGCATTTGCGGGTGTCGATGTCGGGCTTGAAGATGTCGACGAAAGCGTTGCGCGCCCTGGAGTTCAGGCCGTCGGCCGCGACGACCAGATCATGCGTCTCCATGTAGGGCTTGGGATCTGCAATGTCGGTCTCGAACATCAGCTTGACGCCGAGTTCGCGCGCCCGGCGCTGCAGCAGGACCAGCAGCCGCTTACGGCCGATGCCGCAGAAACCGTGACCTGACGAGACCGTGCGCACGCCGTCATGGATGACGGCGATGTCGTCCCAGTAGGCAAAGTGCTTCTTGATCCAGACAGCGCTGACCGGGTCGTTTTTCGACAGATTGTCGAGCGTCTCTGCCGACAGCACGACGCCCCAGCCGAATGTGTCGTCGGCGCGGTTGCGCTCGAACACCGTCACATCGTGCGCGGCGTCCCTCAGCTTCATCGAAATGGCAAAGTAGAGGCCGGCTGGTCCGCCGCCGAGAACCGCAACCTTCATGTCTGCGATCTCCTCTTCGCTTGCTGGAGTTCAGTATCGCGCCGGCGACACGATATTTCAAGCTTAAAGTTTTATATCAAAACGATTGTCCTGACATGGCGAAAGCGCGCCTGCGTGTCATCGCGCAAGCGCGCTGCTGGATCACTTTTCCGGGTTCTTCGGGCTCCACAGCACCGTCTCGGCGCCCTTCTCATAGGCCATGCCATCGGGATAGCTGATCGCCTCCAGTTGCAGACCCCACGGCGCCTGGAAGTAGAGGATGGTCTGGCCGGCGGCGGGCCCTTCCTTGACCGGCAATGGTCCCATCCTTGTCTTGACGCCCTTGGCTTCGAGATAGGTTTTGGCAGCAGTCACGTCGTCGACATAGAACGCGATGTGGAAGCCGCCAATGTCGCTGTTCTTCGGCGTCAGGTCCTTCTGGTCCGGTGCTGTGTATTTGAACAGCTCGATGTTCGAACCATAGCCGCAGCGCACCATGGTGACCTCTTCGATCACCGCCTTCGGGTCGACGCCCAGGAGATCCTGCATGAAGGTGCCCTTGTCGTCGGCGAACGGACCGAACGACATCGCCTTCTTGCAGCCGACCACTTCGGTGAAGAAGTCGACCGCCTGCTTCATGTCGGGAACGGTGATGCCGGTGTGGTCGTGGCCGCGCATGCCCGGGATCGAATCCGCCGAGGCAATGCTGGCGCTGCCGAGCATCGCGGCGGCGAGCGTTGCAATTGCGATTGTGGTCTTCATGTCAGTCCTCTCCATTTGGCGGGACTTGGGTCTTTGTGGTCGCACGTCCGAGGCCCGCTCGTCGGCGTGCGTATGCATTCATGTCGGTGCCTTGGCGGCGGAAGGAATGTCCAGCCAGCTCGCATCGATCTCGGGCAGCGGAATGGCCGCGATGAGATCGCGCGTGTAGCTTTGTCGCGGCTTGTCGAACAAGGCATCGGTGGCGCTGGCCTCGACGATCACGCCTTCGCGCATGACGATCACTTGCCGGCACAGCCGCCGGATGACAGACAGATCGTGGCTGATGAAAGCGACGGTCAGCCCCATTTCCGCCGCCAGCTTTTCCAGCAGCGTCAGGATTTGCGCTTGCGTCGACACGTCGAGCCCTGAGACGATCTCGTCGGCCAGCACGAATTTAGGCGACAGCGCCAGCGCACGCGCAATGCCGACGCGCTGGCGCTGGCCGCCGGACAATTCGTGGCGATAGCGGTTGGCGAAGCTTTGCGGCAGGCCGACGCGCTGCAGCGCCTCGGCAACGCGCGCCTTGAGATTGTCGCCGAGGCCATTTTGCTTGAGTGGCGCGGCGATGATGCTGGCAATGGTGCGGCGCGGGTTGAGCGACGACATCGGATCTTGAAAAATCATCTGCAGATTGCGCCGCAGTGGCCGCAGTTCCGCCTCCGGCAGATGCGTGATGTTGCGGCCGTCGAAAGTAATGTTGCCTGCGCTGGGTTCCAGCAGGCGCACCAAAGCGCGGCCGAGCGTCGACTTGCCGGAACCGGATTCGCCGACGATGCCGGTCACCGAGCCCCTGGGCAGGTCAAAATCCAGGCCCTTCAGGATTTCGACCAATGGCGCGCGGCCGATCAGTGGCTTGCGCGTCATGTCGGGCAGCGCGACCTTCAGCCCGCGCACGGAGAACAACGGTTCAACCATGCGGCCGCCTCCAGGCTTGGTCGGCGGCAGCGATCTCCGAAGCAAGCCCGGCCAGCACCGCCTCGTCCACCGGCTTCAGCGAGGCGAAAGGATCGGTGTAGCGTGGCGTCGCCGCCATCAGCGCTCGCGTGTAGGGATGCTGCGGTGCTGCGAAGAGGGCAGCCGTGTCGGCCTCCTCCACCACCTTGCCGGCATAAAGCACCGAGACCCTCTGGCTGATCTTGGCGACGACGCCGAGATCATGGGTGACGAACAGGATCGCCGTGCCATGCTCGCGCTGCAACTGCACGATCAGCCGCAGGATTTGTTTTTGCACGGTCACATCAAGCGCCGTGGTCGGCTCGTCGGCGACGATCAGCCTTGGCTCTGCGGCGAAGGCGGCAGCGATCAGCACGCGCTGGCGCATGCCGCCGGAAAGTTCGTGCGGATAGCTCTTCAGCACGCGGTCGGGATCGCGGATCTGCACCTCGTCCAGCAATTGCCGGATGCGGGTATCGGCCTTCTCGCCACTCCAGCCGAGGATGCGCACCAGCCGGTCGGTCATCTGCGAGCCGATGCGCCGCGACGGGTTGAGCGCGGTCAGCGGGTCCTGCGGGATCAGCGCCGTGCGCGCCCCGATCAGCGTGCGTCGTGCCTTGGGTTGCAATTTGCCGAGGTCTTCACCCTCGAGCAGCATGTCGCCTTCGACAATGCGCACGCTCGACGGCAGCACACCGAGCACCGCCTTGCCGATCATCGTCTTGCCGGCGCCGCTTTCGCCGACCAGCGCGCGCACTTCGCCGGGCTGAACGGCAAGCGACACCGAGCGCAATACGCGCTGGCCGTTGGGCAGCACCGCGCTCAAACCCCTGATGTCGAGGCAGGCGCTCATCGCAGCACCGGATCGAAACGCGTCTTCAGCGCCTCGCCGAACTGGCTGAACGACAGCACGGTCAGGATCAGCGTGATCAGCGGGAACACCAGCACCCACCACGCCTGGTGGATCGACAGCCGGCCCTCGGCGATGATGCCTCCCCAGGTCGGATCGTCGGTCGAGATCGACAGATTGACGAAGGACAGGATCGCCTCGACGATAACGGCGATGCCCATTTCCAGCGACAGCAATGCGACGATCGACGGCACCACATTGGGCAGCACTTCGCGCAGCATGATGCCGATGCGGCCGTAGCCGGCAATGCGGGCATTCTCGACATAGTCCATGCGCGACTGACCCATTGTCTCGGCACGGATCACCCGGCAGAAACGCGTCCAGTCGATGATGGCGATGGCCAGGATGACGGAACTCAAGCCCGTGCCGAGCACCGCCACCAGCAATATGGCGAACAGCACCGGCGGAAAGGCCATCCAGACATCGACGACGCGCGAGATGATGCGGTCGGCCCAACCGCCGAAATAGCCTGCGATCAGGCCTAGCGTCGAACCGACCACGCAGGCGGCGATGGCTGCGGCGAATGCGACGATGAAGGCGATGCGGCCGCCGAAGATCAGCCTCGACAACAGATCGCGGCCGAGGCTGTCGGTGCCGAGCCAATAGCCGGGTTCGGCTCCATTCATCCAGAATGGCGGCAGTCGTTCCAGCATCAAATCCTGTGCCAGCGGATCCTGCGGCGCGACAAGCGGACCGAAGATCGCGGCCAACAGCGCCAGCAGCAGCCAGCCGCCGGCCAGCCACAGGCGTGGCGACACACCTCGCCTTCGAGCACGGCCCTCATCCATGGCGCAGCCTCGGATTGAGCAGCGCATACATCATGTCGACGCTGAGGTTGATCAGCACGAACAGCAGCGCGAAGACCAGCACGATGCCTTGAATCAAAGGCAGGTCGCGGTTGATGACCGCGTCGATCGCCATATTGCCGAGGCCCTCATAGGAGAACAGCCGTTCGACGATGACGGTGCCGCCGATCAGGAAGGTGAACTGCACGCCGACCAGTGTCAGCGTCGGCAAAGCGGCATTCTTCAAGGCCTCGCGCAGGATGACCTGCGTTTCCGAAAAACCCTTCACCCGTGCCAGCACGACGTAGTCGAGGTCGAGCACTTCCTTCAGCGACTGTTTCAGCAGCTGCGAGATGATTGCTGCCAGCGGCAGCGCCAGCGCCACGGCCGGCATCAGCATGTGCTTCAGCAGATCCCAAGTGAGGTCGAGGCGCAGGCGCAACAGGCTCTCGAACAGATAGAACTGGGTGACGAAGGGCAGGTCCAGTTGCGGCGACACCCGCCCGGAAATGTCGAAGATCGGCACCAGCACGCCGAACAGCAGGATCAGCACCAGGCCCCACAGGAAATCGGGAATCGAAAGCGCCGCGCCGCTGGCGATGTCGATGCCGGCCTCGACCGCCGTGCCGCGTTCGCGCGCGCCGATGATCGCCGTCGTGCCGCCGATCGCCACCGCCATCACAAGTGCGACGATGGCGAGTTCCAGCGTCGCCGGCAGCCGGTTGAAGACGAGGCCCAGCACATCCTGCCGCAGCGAAATCGAAGTGCCGAAATCGCCCCGGGCCACGCCCGACAGCCAGATGAAGAATTGCTGGACGATGGTCTTGTCGAGGCCGTAGAGCGCGCGCAGCCGGGCAATGTCGGCATCCGTCGCGCCGGGCGGCAGCATCATGGCGATCGGATCGCCGGGCGCGACGCGGATCACGACAAAGACGACGACGGCCACGCCGAACAGCGTGATCAGCATCGTCAGAAGACGGATCAGGAATCGTTGCAGGAGCATTCTGGCGCAGGCCTAATGCGTTTCAGTGATTAATCGGACGAACAGCCCCCTCATCCGGCCGCTTGCGGCCACCTTCTCCCCGAGGGGAGAAGAGGTCGCTGACGGCTGAGCCAGTCTCTTCTCCCCAGCGGGGAGAAGGTGGCCGAAGGGCCGGATGAGGGGCCCTGCGCAAGTTGGGAGAAGACACGCCGTCTCGCGACGGGGCGCCTTCCCATATTGGTCAGGCCGGGGTCATCAGGGCCGGCAGCAGCGCGCCGGACACATGCTGCACCACATTGACGCCCTTGGCATGCACGATCGGCTGCGCATACTGGATCAGCGGCAGCACATAGGCCTGCTCGGCGATGTATTTGTCGACAGCCTTCCAGCCGGCGATGCGCTTGGCCTCGTCCTTTTCGCCCCACAGCGGGTTGATCATGTCGATCAAATCCTGGCTGTCCCACACCGAATGCGGGCTCGGGCCGTACATGGCAAAGCCGGTCGAGGTGGTCGGATCGCCGATGGCATTGCCCCAATTGTAGAAGGCGGCCGGCGCAAGCTTGTCGGCGGCGCGCAGTTCGTAGTGCTTGGCGATCTCGTAGACTTCGATCGTCGCCTCGATGCCGACCTTGCGCCACATGCCGACGATCGCCTGGATCATCTCATAGTCCTTGGGCTTGAAGCCCTTGGTCGTCTGGATGGTGAACTTGACCGGCTTTTCCGGCGAATAGCCGGAAGCGGCTAGCAATTCCTTGGCCTTTTCCGGATTGTGCTCGACCTTGATCGACGCGTCGTAGGATGCGTATTCCGGCGTTTCCAGCGTATCGATCGGCTGGCCGTAGCCGCGCAGCAGGCGATCGACCAGAAGCTTCTTGTCGACGGCCATCACGGCGGCCTGGCGGACGTTCTTGTCCAGCATCGCCTCGATGTCGTTGAAGAAGATCATGCCGATGTCGGAGACGTTCTTGCACGAGCCGGCAAGCCCTTCCTTGGCGATCAGCCGGTCGTACTCCTCGTAGGGGATTTCGAGCGTCACCTGCGAGGAGCCGGATTCAATCTCGGCGACGCGGCTTGCCGCGTCGGCGACGAACTTGATCGTCACATTCTCGAAGGCCGGCTTGCCGCCCCAGTAGTTCGGGTTTGCCTTCAGCCGCAGGAAGGCGTTGCGCTCGAACTTTTCGACCATATAGGGGCCGGTGCCGATCGGCGCCTTCTCGAAACCTTCGGCGCCGACCTTCTCGTAGTAGGCCTTCGGCATGATGTAGCCGGTCAGGAACGACATCCATTTGAAATAGACAGGGTCGAACTGCACGACGTCGCCCGTGATTTTGTTGCCGTCGATCTTGAAGTTGTTGACGTTCTTCCAGACGAACTGGATCGGATTGCCGGTCTTTTCGTCGCCTGCCCGCTGCAGCGACCAGACGACGTCCTCGGCAGTGAACGGCGAGCCGTCATGCCAGGTCACGCCCTCGCGCACCGTCATCATTATCTTGGTGCGGTCGTCGTTCCAGCCCCATTCGGTGAGCAGGCCCGGCGCGAAGGAAAGGTCGGGTTTCTGTGGGATGAACTGGTCGAACACCGACTGGTACAGCCCCTGGATGGTCGGGTTGACGGCCGAGGGGCCGGTGGTTGGATCCCAGGATGGCAAGTTGACGTTGTAGGCGATGGTCAGTTCGCCGGCAGCCGCCCTAGCGATCGGCGGCAGGCCGACGGCGGCCACCCCGAGTGCCGCGGCGCTGTATCCCAGCAATTCACGTCTGTTGATTGTCATGGTCGTTCCCCTTGTTGGTTTTGTTTCTGCGCGCGGCGTCTTAGTTCATTGGTTCAGGCTTCTTGGGCAGCAGCGCCTTGCCCCTTGTAGCCTCAAGGAAATCCTCGGCTCCTACCTCCCGCCAAGCTGTTGTGCGAGCATGAAGCCCGACGCCGCACCGGTGCCGGCGCCCGGCCATGTCGCGGCTCCAGTGAGGTGCAGATGCGCCACCGGCGTGTTCCAGCCGGCATAGCCGCGGGCCGGGCGGAACAGGAAGTTCTGCGCCAGATGATGGCTGCCGCAGACCTGGTCTCCGCCGACGAGGTTGGGGTTCTCGCGCTCCAGATCGATGGGCGAGAAGACGGCACGGCCGAGGATCTTGTTGCGCAGGCCGGGAGCATAGGTCTCGATGATGTCGAGGACACGCTCGGCGTAGGCTTCCTTCACCTTGTCCCAATGGTCCGGCGCGATCTTGCCGGCGGCATCGCCCAGGATTTCGGCGGGCAGCATGCGCACCTGCACCCACAGCACATGCTTTCCCTGAGGCGCCCGCGACGGGTCGATCGCCGTCGGCTGGCCGACAACCAGCACCGGCTCGTCCGGCAGCATGCCCGCCATCGCCTGCTGATAGGTGCGCGACATGGCGTCGAGCGACGGAGACAGATGCACATAGGCGAACTGCCGAAGCTCCGCTCCGGCGCGCCAGTCCGGCAGATCGTCGAGCGCCAGGTGGATCATCATGGTGCCCGGCGCGTGGCGGAATGTTTGCATCGCCGTATCGAAGCCGGCATCGCCCGAACCGTTCGCCAGCAGCTTGCCGGTCAGCGCCTTGGGCGCGACGCCGGCGATGACCGCCTTGGTGGCGCTATGCGTTTCACCCGAGGCGAGCCGCACGCCGGTAGCCTTGCCGGCTGAAACCGTGATTTCCGCTACCTCGGCCCCGGTGACGATCCTGCCGCCGGCGGAGGTTACCATGCCCGACAGCGCCTTGATGATGGTGTCGGCGCCGCCCTTGCCCAGCACCATGCCGAAACTCTGGTTGGCCATCGATTCCAGATAAGGGAACACAGCACCGCCGGCGATGTCCGGCGCGAAGTCGAGATGCATGCCCCAGGTGGCGAGCGTTGCCCTGATATGCGGCGACTCGAAATTCTCCTCCAGCCAGGCGCGGGGTGAGGACAGCAGCAGCCGGCCCGTATCGAGCGCGCCGGCAATGCCCTTCTTGCGCCACAGGTTCCACGCCGTGCCGGCAAGCGCGCGGGCACTCATCGGCGAACCCAGCAGCCGGAACAGATGCTCGGCCTCCGCCGGGAAGGCGGCGACCAGCCTGCGCCATGTGGCGGCGTCGGCAGCGGAGAAGGCGGCGATGCGCGCGGCGGTCTTTTCCAGATCGTTGCTGACGCCGAACCAGCGTCCGTCGGGGAATGCGCTGGCGAAACAGTCGGCGACCGGGGCGAACTCCAGCCCCTGCGCTTTCAATTCATTTGCATATTTCCGGTGGAAGGCCGAGCCGGCGAAGAGGCTGAGATTCATCGCGCCGAAATCGTGGCGGAAGCCGGGGAGGGTGAATTCGCGCGTCTGGATGGCGCCGCCGATTGTTGCACTGCCCTCGAAAATCCCGGTTTTCCAGCCTTTGAGCGCCAAATGCGCGGCGCATGCCAGACTGTTGTGGCCGGCCCCGACAAAGATGGCGTCGAACTGGCTCACGCCTCGTCCCCATTTCCTTTATGCTTAAAGATAATTGCAGATGCATATGTTTTCGTCTAGTAGGATATTAAGGGCCGAGACGAGCCTTGATCATCACACGAAAGAGGGAACTTCAGACCATGGATACGCAAAAACTCCTCGGCGAAGTCGCCAGCCAGCTTCTTTCAGGCGCCATCAAGGTGGTCGACCTGTCGGCGCCACTCGGGCCGGACACGCCGTTGATCAAGCTGCCGCCGGAACTCGCCGTCGACACGCCGAAGGTCGAGATCCACAATATTTCCCGTTACGACAAGAACGGTCCGTGGTGGGCCTGGAACTGGTTGAAGCTCGGCGAGCATTCGGGTACGCATTTCGACGCGCCGCAGCATTGGATCTCCGGCAAGGATTATCCGGACGGCGCCACCGACACCATTCCGGCGCAGAATTTCGTCGGCCCGGTCAATGTCATCGACTGTTCGAAGGAAGCCGCCGCCGACCACGATTTCCTGCTCACCGTCGACCACATCAAGGCCTGGGAAGCCGAGCATGGCGCGATCAATGCCGGCGAATGGGTGGTGATGCGCACCGACTGGTACAAGCGCAACGGCTCGGAAGCCGAGTTCCTCAACGCCAACGAGACCGGCCCGCACACGCCCGGCCCGACGGCCGAAGCCATCCAGTTCCTGATCAGCAAGGACATCAAGGGCTGGGGCTCAGAGACGATCGGCACGGATGCCGGCAAAGCCGGCGGCATGGAGCCGCCATTCCCGGCGCACACGCTGATGCACAAGGCCAACCGCTACGGCCTCGCCAGCCTCTGCAATCTCGACCAGCTGCCGCCGAAGGGCGCCATCCTGATCGCGGCGCCGCTCAAGATCGAGCACGGCACCGGCAGCCCGATCCGCGCGCTGGCGCTGGTTTCGAAGGGCTAAGCGAAAGCGTTTGCCGTGACCCAGCCGGATCACATCATCGTCGGCAGCGGCATCAACGCGCTGGTCTGCGCGGCGATGCTCGGGGGCAAAGGGGCGCGTGTGCTCGTCCTGGAGCGCAACGACCGCATTGGCGGCTGCCTGCGCACCGAGGAGATCACCGCGCCCGGCTTCATCCATGATGTGATGGCGACGACCTTCGTGCTGTTCATCACCTCGCCGGCCTTTGCGGCACTGGGCGCCGACCTCGCGCGCCACGGGCTGGAGTTCTGCCACACCGGCACGCCGACCGGCGTGCTGCGGCCGGACGGCAGCCATGCCGTGCTCAGCACCGACCGTGCCGCCAACGTCGTCGCCCTTAATGCGATCGCGGCAGGCGACGGTGACCGGCACGCGGATGATGTCGGCGGCATCGAGCGCAATGCCGACCTGCTGTTCGGCCTGCTCGGCGGCAGCCTGTGGTCCTATCCGACAGCGAAGCTGCTGGCCGGTGATGGCTGGCGGCGTGGCCCGCGTGGCCTTGCCGCCTTTCTCGGCGAGGCACTCGTGCCGGCGCGCGGCTGGCTGGAAAGCACCTACCAGTCCGAAACCATTCGTGCGCTGTGGGCGCCCTGGGTGCTGCATGCCGGGCTCGGCCCCGAAGACGCCTTTTCCGGCCAGATCGCCAGGGTTATCGCCTTCGCGCTTGAGGCGGCGGGCGCGCCGATCGTCAAGGGCGGGGCAAAAAACCTGCTGGCGGCCTTCGAGGCCCTGATCCGGGAACGCGGCGGCGACATCCGTACCGACGCCGATGTCGCTTCGATTGTCCAGAGTGGTGGTCGCGCAACCGGCGTGCGACTGGCATCGGGCGAAACGATCACGGCCAACAAGAGCGTCATCTGCTCGGTCACACCGACCCAACTCTATGGTCGGTTGCTCGGCAGCGAGGCTCCCAAAGCCGATGTCGAGGCGACGCAGAAATATCGCTACGGCAAAGGCAATTTCCAGATCCACTACGCCTTGGACAAACCGCCCGCATGGCGCGGCGAAGGCCTGGACAAGGTCGCGCTGCTGCATTTGACGCCTGGGCTGGATGGCGTCTCGAAAGCCTGCAACGAGGCGGCGCGCGGTATGCTGCCGGAGGTGCCGACCATCTGTGTTGGCCAGCCGCATGCGCTCGACCCGTCGCGCTGCCCGGAAGGCAAGGCGGTCCTCTGGCTGCAACTACCCGAAGCTCCCCGCCACATCAAGGGCGACGCCGCCGGCAAGCTGCAGGCACCAGCGGACGGGCAATGGACCGATGTGCTGCGCGAAGCCTATGCCGATCGCGCTGAAGCGATCCTCGCCAGCCATATCGAGGGCTTCAAGGACAGCGTCATTGCGCGGCGCGCCTATTCGCCGGCCGATCTCGAGGCGATGAACATCAATCTGGTCGGCGGCGATCCCTATGGCGGTTCCTCGACCATCGACCAGTCCTTCCTTTGGCGGCCGTTCAAGAGCAGCCGCAACCATCAGACCGGCATCAAGGGCCTCTACCATATCGGCGCCTCGACCCACCCGGGCGCGGGCCTTGGCGGCGGTTCCGGCTTTCTCCTGGCGGGGAGGCTGTAATGGAAGAGAAGGTCACTGAGAAGCGCCAGCGCATTTCGACCCTGGGGCAGATCGGCCTGCAGCAATTCGCGCCCTATCTGATGAACCGCATCATGGGCCGCTACAACGCCACCCTGCGCGACGATTTTCGCAAGCAAGGCCTGACCATTCCGCAGGTCCGCACGCTGGCCGTGCTGTCGGTCACCGACGGCATCACCGTCAACGACCTCTCGGTCTATACGGTCATCGAGCAATCGACCTTGAGCCGGACGCTCGACTCACTGGAGGGCCAGGGCCTCGTACGGCGCGAACAGGGTGTCACCGACAGCCGCATCCGCCATGTGTTCCTGACCGACGAGGGCCGCGCCGAGTTCGCGCGCGCCTGGCCGGCCATGCATGATGCGTTCGAGGCGATGTTCGACGATATCGACGACGCTGAATATTCCGCACTCATCGCCACGCTTTTGAAGATGCTGAAGAACATTCGCAAGCACGACATCTAGCATGACCCCGAAAAGTGGATCCCGGTTTTCGGAAGAGGTCAAGCAGATAGACCTACGCGCCGCCAGCGCAGGGCGGTAACGGAAGGATTGAAAAAATGGCCGAACGGTCTTTTGCCAGGGAAGTCGAGAAGCTCCGGCTCGGCGCCGGCGAGGAGTTTGCCGGCGAAGGCATCCTCGCCATCACCAAGGCGCTGCTGCAATGCGGCGTCGGCTATGTCGGCGGCTATCAAGGCGCGCCGATCAGCCATCTAATGGACGTGCTGGCCGATGCGCAGGACATTCTGGGCGAACTCGGCGTGCATTTCGAAGCCAGCGCTTCGGAAGCCACCGCCACCGCCATGCTGGCCGCCTCGGTGCACTACCCGATCCGCGGTGCCGCAACCTTCAAGTCGACGGTCGGCACCAATGTCGCCTCAGACGCGCTGGCCAATCTCGCCTCCGGCGGCGTCACTGGCGGCGCACTGATCATTGTCGGCGAGGATTATGGCGAAGGCTCCTCGATCATGCAGGAGCGCAGCCACGCCTTCGCCATGAAAAGCCAGGTCTGGCTGCTCGACCCGCGACCGAACCTGCCGTCGATCGTCAAGGCGGTGGAGGACGGTTTCGAGCTGTCGGAGATTTCCAACACGCCGGTCATGCTGCAGGTTCGTATCCGCTGCTGCCACGTGCATGGCCATTTCATCGCCAAGGACAACAAGCGGCCTGACATGACGGTCGCCGATGCGCTCGACGCGCCGCGCCGCGACACCGGCCGCATCGTGCTGCCGCCCGCCTCCTTCCTGCATGAGAAGGAGAAGGTGCAGAAGCGCTGGCCGGCGGCGGTGGACTTCATCACCAAGAACAAGATCAACGAGTTCTTCGGCTCGGATCATGGTTCGGTCGGCATCGTCATGCAGGGTGGCATGTACAATTCGGTCATCCGCGCGTTGCAGCGGCTCGGCCTTGCCGACATTTATGGCGACACCGATGTGCCGCTCTATGTGCTCAATGCCGTTTATCCCTTGATCGATGACGAGTTCCTGTCGTTCTGCGAGGGCAAGCAGTCGGTGCTGGTCGTCGAGGAAGGCCAGCCCAACTACATCGAACAGGCCTTTGCCTCGATGCTGCACAAGGCGGGTCGCGGCACCAGGCTGGTCGGCAAGGAGCATCTGCCGATGGCCGGCGAATATACCGGCCAGGTCATGCTCGACGGCATCGGCGCCTTCCTGCGCGCCGAGGCGCCGCATCTTTTGCCCGGCGAAGTGCGAGCGCCCAACAAGGTCGGCGACGGCGTCGACGCAGCCGACCTGATCAACGTCGTGCCGGGCCGTCCGCCGGGCTTCTGCATCGGCTGCCCGGAACGGCCGATCTTTGCCGCGACCAAGCTGGTCGAGCAGGAACTCGGCAAGCACCACATAGCCTCCGACATAGGCTGCCATCTGTTCTCGATCATGCCGCCCTTCGAGCTCGGTGCCACCACCATGGGCTATGGCCTGGGTCCGGCCTCTGCCTCAGCCTTCAATTCGCCCGATGCCAAGCGCCGTTCGATCTCCTTCGTCGGCGATGGCGGCTTCTGGCACAATGGCCTGACCTCCTCGATCGGCAATGCGGTGTTCAACAAGAACGACGGCGTCATCGTCATCGTCGACAATTTTTACTCGGCGGCCACGGGTGGGCAGGACATCCTGTCATCGCGCGCCGGCAACAAGACCAAGTCGACGAAGCATCCGATCACCGAGGCGGTGAAAGGCATGGGCGTCAAATGGCTGCGCCATGTCGACCGCACCTATGACGTGACCAAGATGCAGGACACGCTGCGTGAGGCGCTGACGACGGACGAGAAAGGGCCGAAGGTCATCGTCGCCTCGTCCGAATGCATGCTCAACCGGCAGCGCCGCGAAAAGCCGCTGGTCGACAAGGCGATCAAGGGCGGGACCCGTGTGGTGAAACCGAAATTCGGTGTCGATGAGGACATCTGCACGGGCGACCATGCCTGCATGCGGCTGTCCGGCTGTCCCTCGCTGTCGGTCAAGTCAACAGACGATCCGCTGCGCGACGATCCGGTCGCTCATATCGACCAGAGCTGCGTCGGCTGCGGCAATTGTGGCGAGGTCGCCGATGCGGCGGTGCTCTGCCCATCCTTCTACCGCGCCGACGTCGTGCACAATCCGAGCCGCTGGCATCGCTTCCTGGAAGCCGCGCGCCGGGCCACCATCAGCCTGTTGCAGCGCCGCCGCGAAAGCCGGCGCCTGACCTTCGCCGATGCTTGACGCCGTCCCCCCACTTCGCGCCCGCGCCGGCGCTCAGGATAGCGAGCGTGTCACCAAGCTCGCCGTGCTGGCGGTCGGCGGCCAGGGCGGTGGCGTGCTCGCCGACTGGATCACCGATGTCGCCGAGCGCAACGGCTATGTTGCGCAATCGACCTCGGTCGCCGGTGTCGCCCAGCGTACCGGCGCCACCATCTATTATGTCGAGATGGCCCGCGACACCGGCCGGCTGCCGGTCTTCGCGCTGTCGCCGTCGCAGGGCGACGTCGACATCCTGATCGCCGCCGAATTGATGGAAGCCGGCCGTGCCATCATTCGCGGCTTCGTCACGCCCGACCGCACCACGCTGATTGCCTCGTCGCACCGCATCGCCGCCGTGTCGGAAAAGATCGAACCGGGCGATGGCCGGGCTTCGTCCTCCAAGGTGCATGCGACGGCGGAAGCCGCATCGAAGCGCTTCATCGCTTTCGACATGGAAAAGATCGCAGCCGACAATGGCTCGATGATCTCGGCCAGCCTGCTTGGCGCGCTAGCGGGGTCCGATGCGCTGCCCTTCACCCGCGAGAGCTACGAACAGGCGATCGGTGCCGGCGGCCGGGGCGTCAAGGCCAGCCTTGCTGCCTTCGGCGCTGCGTTTGACCGCGCGCGCGGTACGGCAGCACCGGCGCAGAAGCCGGCTGAGCCCGCGATTGTCGAATCTGCCCTGGGCACAGGACAGGTGAGTGGCCCGCAAAACCTGCTGCAGGGCTGGCAGGCCTTGGCTGCCCGCATCGACCTGTTGCCGGTAGCCGTACGCGACATGGCACTTCGGGGCTTGAGAAAGGTCGTCGACTATCAGGACATCGCCTATGGGCGCGAGTATCTCGACCGGTTGGACAAGGCCGTCGCGCTGGACGGGCCGCTTCAGGGCTATGGCCTGTCGATCGCTGCTGCCAAGCATCTGGCCAACGCGCTGTGCTACGACGATATGATCCGCGTCGCCGATCTCAAGACGCGCTCGACGCGCGGCAAACGTGTGCGCCGCGAGGTCGGCGTCAAGGATGGCTCGATCCTGCAGGTGACCGAATATTTCCACCCGCGCATCGAGGAGTTCTGCGGCACGCTGCCGGCGGGTCTGGGCAGCTACATCGAGGACCGCCCGAAGCTCGCCGCCTTTCTCGATCGCCGCATCAATCATGGCCGCCGCATCCGCACCGACAGTTTTGCCGGCTTTGCCGCTTTGTGGTTCATCGGCGGCCTGCGCCGCTGGCGCCGTAGTCTGCTGCGCCACAAGGTTGAGGTCGCGCATCTCGATCGCTGGTACGCGCTGGCTCTCGACCATGTGCCCCAGGACTACGCACTGGCCGTCGAGATCCTCAATTGCCGCCGGCTGATCAAGGGCTACAGCGACACCCATGTCCGGGCACAGTCGAAATTCGACCGCGTGCTGTCGGCGCTCGACCTGGTCAAGGGCCGAGCCGACGCCGCCGACTGGATCCGCCGCCTGCGCGAGATGGCGCTGAAGGACGAGAAGGGCGACATGCTCGACGGCGCGCTGAAGACGGTGGCGACGCTGGGGCCGGACCCAATCAGCTGAGATATCTAGCGGGCGTCCACGGATTGGAGCGGCGCTAACCTTAACTCCGGGCTGGCTGACAGGATTGCCCGTGCGCCGGCGCTGACGCGGGGCCAGGTGCCTGACCCCGCGGTGCTTTGATCAGTAATGGTGCCAGCGGCGCCAGTGATGGTGCGGGTGCCAGCCATAGACCGGAGCGTGCCAGTAGTGGTAGCGCGGGCGCACGATGACGACGCCGTTCGGCACGCAACGGCCCCATCGGTTCGGGTGCCAGCCGATGCCGCACCCCCAGCGGACATGCTCGACCAATGCCGGGGCGGCCGGTTGGGTTACAGACATGACGGGCATTGCGTTGGACGCGGTGGCGGTCACGACAGTTCCACTGACCGCCAGGATAGCGGCTGCTGCATAGTTTTTCAGGCGACTCATAATTGGGCTCCGAGTGCATTCGAGTTTGAAGATGGCCGCCCGGCACGGTGCGATCGGGCAGGCTTGTCCCTTCTCTTCATTAAACGGCGTCTCGAGCATTTTCCGTCGGCCGTCATGGCGATTTTTTTGGCGCAACGGCAGCGCGGCGTTCCATGTGGCGCAGCAATGCCTGCGCCAGCACGCTCCGGTTTTCGGGTGATGTGTTCGCCGCGAAGTCGACGATGGCCTGCTCGAGCCGGGTGCGAACCGTCGCGTCGGCGTTGCGTGCCCGCTCCAGGGCAGCCGACACGGCGGCCTCGTCCATGACAGGCTGTTGCAACAGGTCCGCTGCCTGCTGCCTCGCCTGCTGGCCATCCAAAATGATCTGACGGGACTGCACGCGAACCTGGCGCAGCGCCTCGCGGAACGCCTTGCGATCCTGGTCGGGAAGCTGTCGGCCGGCCGATTCCAGCGAGACACCTGTTTTGGCATTTCTCAGCCAGACCGCACCGCCGACGAATGCGCCTGCAAGAAAGACGTTCAGCACCACGGAAGCAATGACCAGGCCACGGATCCAGCGCGGGCTCATAGGTTTTCCTCACCGTTCTCGGCATCGGGGCCGGCATCGCCAAACGCCGTCGCATTGGCATCCAGCACATAATGGTCCGGCTGGACCTCCGGCGTGACGATGGTCACCAGGGCCAGCCCTGCCACGGCACCGGCCACACCAATGCCGGCAAGTCCGAGTCCCAGCCACCAGAACCACTGGCGCCTGCGCTGGACGAGGTGCCGGCCGGCAGCCTGCAGAATGCTGCCGTGCAGTGCCTTGTCCGGGGCGTCGACGCGGTAGCTGTCGAGCAGCGCGTCAAGTGTCCCGGCCTGCCTCAAGATGGCCTTGCCCGCGCCGCTCGCGGCAAAGACCGTGCCGGCCATTCGCTCAGCCGCGGGCCATCGCCGCAAGTCGCCGCCATAGGCCTGGGCCAAGACGGCAAAGCGCCTGGCATCCATTGCGGGTTCGTTCCTGGATCCTTCAGCCATGTGTCGCCCCCTTGCCCGTCGGCGCCGAGCGCCAGGCGGCACCAGCAAGGCGCAATGGCCGTGGTGCGTTGGTGCTTGCCCGGTGCTTACTCATCGGCGCCATCCCCCGCCAGGATCGCCTGCAGCGACCGCCTGCCGCGCGCAAGCAGGCTCTCCAGGGCATCGACGCTGATCTGCAAGGTCGCTGCCGCCTCGATATTGGACATCTCCTGATAGTAGACCAAAACGATCGCTTCGCGCTGGCGCGGCGCTATGGCTTGCAGCGCCCGTTCGACCCGAAGCGCGTCCTCCTGGCGAGGGGCGTCGGGAAGTGCTGCGGGGTCGACCATTTCCGGCAGGTCGCCGGTCACCCACTCGCGCCTGCGACGCAGCCGGTCGTAGCAAAGGTTGAGCGTCACCCGGTGGATCCAGCTGTCGAAGCGCGCATTGCCGCGCCGCCAGCTCGCGGCATGGCGCCAAATCCGCACGAAGGTTTCCTGCGCGACATCCTCGGCCTCCGCCGCATCGCCGAGCATGCGCGCGGCAAGCGCCAGGATACGCGGCAGCTTGCGCGCGACGAGGGTTTGCACGGCTGCCGGCTCGCCGGCGCCAACACGGCGAACCAGCTCCTCGTCCGGATCCGCAGCCATCAGTCGGCGCACTCCCGATATTCATCGCGCGTCATTGCCTCTTGGTCATTGCTCCTGCTTGGGAGCGGTTTTGTGGCCCGGCAGTTCGTCGGCCGTCAAAATGCCGTCGGCATTCTTGTCCAGCCGGGCGAAGCGCCTGGCGAAGAATGCGTCGAGTTCGGCGCGATCGATCAAGCCGTCATGGTTGGAATCGATCCGCGCGAAGGATTTGGCGGCGTCGCCTTTGGCGTTGCGCTTCGTCTGAAAGGCCTCCCATTCCAGCAGGCTGATCTTGCCGTCGCCATCCGTGTCGGCCGCCATGATCGCCTTTTCGCGCCGCTTCTGGAATTTGGCCAGCGTGATGTCGGACCTGGTCCCCGAAGCGCCTGGCGCGGCAAGTGGCGCGGCGGTCGGCGGTGCAGGCGGCGTCGTTGCCTGGGCGAAAGCCGCAACGGTCTGCAAACTCAAGGCAACGACTGCTATCGAACGGCGGATCATGCTGTGCGTCTCCAGGTTGGCGCGACGCAGACGGCTTGTGCCGCCATCGCGCTTCAACCGTTAAACGCCGCGACCCGGAAAATCCGTCGGTCGCGCCTGCTGATCCGTTCACGCCCGGACAAAAGAGGGTGCCCATCCCGGCTCGATCGGGATGGAAGGAACTCTAGTCCGACTGGTCGGCCGCAATCAGTTGTTCGGGCTTGAACCCGGCATGTTGCGGGGTCCACACCTCGCCCTCGCGATTGAACCAGTGGCACAGATACATGCCCGAGGCTGCCCCATCGCTGATCGTCATCCTGGGACCTCCGGATTTCAGCCTGACGACGTCTCCGGTCTTGAAATTGTTGGGCATTTTTGACCTCCCATGCTGAGGCCATGATTTTCACACCAAACCGGTGTCTCGACAATGGCAGATCTGCCAGGCCGGCGCCGCAATCCTTTGCACCAGCTGCGAAGGGGCAGACAGACGACAAAAATGGAGGAGGAATGGTGCCGCTTGCGTGACTCGAACACGCGACCCCCGCATTACGAATGCGGTGCTCTACCAACTGAGCTAAAGCGGCCCAGGAAGCCAAGGCCTCCAGGATGCGGCGGTGATAGACGCAACCGGGCGCGAATTCAAGATGCGACTTGGCAATTCCTGCGTCGGCGTCGTGGCACCCTCGAAAGCCGGCCGCCGCCTTGTCCGCCAATCAATCGCCAAGGGAATGCGGCGCACGGTGCGTGTGCTCCCTGTGCGCGAAAATCGGCGAAACATGCTGATTTTGTTGCCGGAACAGCGCCGGAATGGACTTTGCACACCTCTGCGAGGCAGAATACGCCGCTCGCCCGTTGATTGATTGGTCGCCTGCGGCTAACGATCACGGCAAGGTTGGCAAAGACAGAGGGACCCGCTTGGACGCGATCGAAAAAGCGATCCGGAACGCCTTGGAGAAAGGCAATGCCGAGGACCGCGCGTTCCGCGAGAGGGTCTATCGCTCGGCTTTTGCCGCGCTCGATCGCGCGCTCCAGGCCAATCCCGGTGTGACCGTTGAGGTCGCCATCAAGCGCCGCAAGGCAATCCAGGCGAATATCACCGAAATCGAATCCGAGTTCCTGCCGGCGGTGCCGGATGTCGGTCCGCAGGGCGATGCACCGGCGGTCGAATTTGGAGCGGACCCGGCGCCCGCGGTCGAAACCGGCCGACAGGCATCGTCCCCCGATGTCGTCGTCGACGGACCCGTGCAATCCGCTGCCGATGCGCCGCGCTCCCGCGTTCTGCCCGTCGTTCCCGATATCATGCCGGAGGCCACGCTTCCCGATGCTCCGGCCATCGACATGTCGGTTCCGGCCTCGGCCGGCGCGACAACGGAAGTGGCGCCCGACCGCGATGAACGGCGCATAAGGGGGCGTCGCCTGCCGCTGACCGCCATCTTCCTGACCGTAACACTGCTCGCCGCGGTTGGCATCGGCCTGTTCTTCGCCGTGCAGACCGGCGTGTTCAAGACATCCGCGCAACTCGACACCGCCCCGCCGCAAGCGCCGCCGACCGTCGAGGACGACGATTTCACACCGGCCGACGGCGGTCCGGCAAAACCCGGCGCCGCGGACCAGGCGCGCGACTGGATCAATGTGTTTTCGCCGGCCGATGCATCCCATGTCAGCGCGCAGTCTGACGCCAGGGCCGAGGTGATGAAGGACGATACCGGTTCGTTCCTGCGCATCCGTTCCGGCGCGTCTGGTTCGGCGATCAGTTTCGACGTCGGACAAGGCGTGCTGGAGAAGCTGGCCGGCAAACATGCCGTGTTCGACATCATTGCCCGCTCCGAAGAAGGCAAGGAGACGCAGATTTCGGTCGACTGCAATTTCGGCGAACTCGGCGACTGCGGCCGCAAGCGCTATGCGGTCGGCCAGCAGCAGAACGAATATCTGTTCGATGTGCAGTTTCCCGACAAGCGTCCGGGCTCGGCCGGCACCATTGCCATCAATTCCGACTTCGACAAGCAGGGTAAGGCCGCGGACATCTACGAAATCCGCGTTTCGATCGAGCCGTAAGAGCGCTGAACGGTCTAGCGGTCGAGCAGCGCCTGCAGCGTCTCGATGCGGTCGGCCTCGTTGGCCGGCTTGTCCCAGCGCAGCCGCGAAATGCGGGGAAAGCGCATGGCAACGCCGGATTTGTGCCGGGTCGAGCGGTTCAGCCCTTCGAAGGCGACTTCCAGCACCAGGCCGTTGTCGCGGTCAGCCCGCACCGAGCGCACCGGCCCGAAACGCTCGATCGTGTTGTCGCGGACATATTTGTCGATCTGCTTCAACTCCTCGTCGGTGAAGCCGAAATAGGCCTTGCCGACCGGCACCAGTTCCTCTTCGCCTTCGGCACCTGTCCAGACGCCGAACGTATAGTCGGAATAGAAGCTCGAGCGTTTGCCGTGGCCGCGCTGGGCATACATCAGCACCGCGTCCACCGTGTGCGGATCGCGTTTCCATTTGAACCATGGACCTTTCGGCCGGCCGGCGACATAGGCTGAGTCCCAGCGCTTCAGCATGACGCCTTCGATGATCGGATGCGGCGGCACCCGGCGCAGTTCCTCAAGCGTTTGCCAATCCGTGAAGTCGACGAATGGCGAAAGATCGAAACGGCTCGGGTCGAGCGTTCCGACAAACGCTTCCAGCCGGCCGCGCCGCTCGCGAAACGGCAGCGCGCGCAGATCCTCGCCGCCGACCTGGAGCAGATCGTAGCAGCGCATGAAGGCCGGGTATTGCTGCTGCATCTTCGGTGTCACCGTCTTGCGATTCAGCCGTTGCTGCAGATCCGAGAAGGTTCCCGTCGCCTCTCGGGGATCGCCGACAAGCAGTTCGCCGTCCAGCGTTGCGGAAAAATGCATGGCATCGGCGAGGTCCGGAAAGGCGCCGGAAACATCGTCACCGGTGCGCGAATAGAGCCGGCGGATGCCGCCCTCGGCCACCGCCTGGACACGGATGCCGTCCCATTTCCATTCGGCGGCATAATCCGCCGGATCGAGCTTTTCGAGATCGCCGTCACCGACCGGGTTCGACAGCATCACCGGGCGAAACAATGCCAACGCCGTGTTCCTGGGCTTTTCGGCCTTGCCTTCCAGCCACGCGAACAGCGCTGTGTAAGGCGGCGTCAACCCGTGCCAGAGTTCCTCGATCTCGGCCACGTCGACCTTGCCGAAATCGGCCAGCGCCTGTTTGGCCAGCCGCGCCGACATGCCGATGCGCAAGCCGCCGGTGACCAGCTTGATGATGGCGAAGCGCGCCGAGATGCCCGCGCTGTCGAGCAGCCCGGCCAGCACCTTCGGTCCGTCGGAGCGGCTTGCCGCCTGCAGTTTGGCCACGACTTCGCCAAGCGTAGGCTCGCGGTTCGCGATGTTCCCGGGCGTTTGCGGCCAGACCAGCGACACCGTTTCGGCGAGATCGCCGACATAATCGTAGGAATAGCCGAACAGCACCGGATCCATGCGTTCGGTGACCAGCATGCGCAACATCGCCGGCTTGATCGCGGCGATGTGGAGATCGCCGGTGATGGCAGCCAGCGCCAGCCCGCGATCGGGATCCTCCACAGCGCGGAAATAGTCGGTCAGCAAGGTCAGCTTGCCGTTGCGCGACGGCGTCAGCACCAGGCGGTCGAGAAGCTCGGCAAAGCGGTTCATGGCTTCAATCGCCCTCGTCCTCGTACCCCACCAGATGCAGCGGCCGGGCGGCGATGCCTTCGAGCTCGCACCAGCGCACCAGCGCTTCCTCGCGGCCATGCGTCACCCAGATCTCCTCGGCTCCGGTCTCCTTGATCGTGGCGGTCAACTCATCCCAGTCGGCATGATCGGAGATAATCAGCGGCAGCTCGACGCCGCCTTGCTTGGCGCGCTGGCGAATGCGCATCCAGCCCGACGCGAAGCACGAGATCGGATCGGGAAAACGCCGCGCCCAGCGGTCGGCGAAGGCCGATGGCGGGCCGACGACGATGGCGCCGGTAAAATCATCCTTGCCGCCGCTTTCGACGGTCGCCGGTTCGAGGGTGCCGAGATCGATGCCTTGGCTCTGGTAGTATTCGCTGAGTTTGGCCAGCGCGCCATGGATGTAGAGCGGCCTGTCGTAGCCGGCGTCGCGCAACAGCCGCATCACCCGTTGCGCCTTGCCCAGCGCATAGGCGCCGACCAGATGCGAGCGCTCGGGGAACTGCGCTGCCGATTTCAGCAGGCGGGCGATTTCTTCTGTGTCGGGTGGATGGCGAAACACCGGCAGGCCGAAGGTCGCTTCGGTGATGAACACATCGCACGGGATCGGCTCGAATGGCGCGCAGGTCGCGTCCCTCCGCCGCTTGTAGTCGCCGGAAGCGACGATACGCGTGCCCTGATGCTCGACGGATATCTGCGCCGAGCCCAGCACATGGCCGGCTGGATGGAAGCTGACGCTGATGCCGTTGAGTGCTATCGTCTCGCCGAGTTGTGCCGCTTGCGTCGTGCCAGCGAAATTCTCACCGTAGCGCAGGCCCATAATGTCGAGCGTTTGCCGCGTCGCCAGCACCGAGCGGTGGCCGGAACGCGCATGGTCGGAATGGCCATGCGTGATCAATGCCCGGTCGACCGGCCGGACCGGGTCGATGAAGAAATCGCCCGGCGGGCAATAGAGGCCCTCGGGCCGGGGATGAAGCAGGTCGCTGGCGCGCATGATCCCCAAGATAGGATATAATTCCGCGGCGGGAAGCCTGTTGTAAGTCACTGCTGACTCCCGCATAGAGCACCGCCGGCTCGATCCGCCGGCAGGACCCATCGCCATGAAACCGCTTCAGGCCTCGTCCGGCGACTTGAACGCCGATCGCCGTGCCGATTATGCCGAGATGCTGCACGCGGATGGCGATCATGCGGCGGCGGCGGAATTGCTGCTCGGCGCCCTGGAAATGACACCGCAATGGGCGATGGGCTGGTTTCGCCTCGGCGAGATGCAGCAGGCGGCGGGCGCGGCGGAGCTGGCCGCGCAGGCCTGGACGATGTCGCTGCAACTCGATCCATCGGATCGTCAAGGCGCTGCACTGAACCTGCAATTGATCGGCAAGGCGCCGGCGCCCGACGCGCTCCCCAGCGCCTTCGTCGAGACCTTGTTCGACCACTATGCCGAGAGCTTCGATGAGTCCCTGGTCGGCAGGCTGAGTTACCGCCTGCCTGAAATGCTCGACCAGGCCATTCGAGCGGCAAGGCCAGGACGCTTCCCGCTCGCTCTGGATCTCGGCTGCGGCACCGGCCTGATGGGGCAGATGCTGCGGCCGATCGTCGACCGGCTGGAGGGGTATGACACTTCGGCCAAAATGCTGAGAAAGGCGCGGACCAAGGGCGTCTACGATTTCCTCGACAAGGCCGATCTGCGGGATTTTCCCTATGCCGGTCCGAAAGCCGATCTGGTGACGGTGGCCGATGTTTTCATCTATGTTGGCGCGCTGGACGGCGTGGTGAAAACGATTGCCGACTTGCTGGCCACGGATGGCCTGTTCGCGTTTTCCGTCGAGACGCTGGCTGGCGATGGCGATTTCGTGCTGCTGCCGTCGCGCCGCTATGCGCATGCGCAACACTATGTGCGCGACGTCCTGGCCGCCAACGGGCTTTCGGTCCTGTCACTGGAGCCAACCGTCATCCGGCAGGATCGTGGGGAACACGTCAACGGGTTGGTCGTTGTGGCCAAGGCTCCGAACTCAGCTCAGCAAAAGAGCTGACGACAGCCAGTTCGGCGGTGTCGGCACCTTTTTGCCGGGCAGCGTGATAGGAATTTTTTCTTGACACCCTGCCCTCAGCTATGGTACATCTTCGCCCATGGTGCTGATTTGCGCCAGTGACCCGCCGCGCAGGCGGGTTTTTCGTTTGATGCTCCGTCAGCCACGCGCCGGCGGAGGGGCGGCCTCGCCGCATCGCAAACAATCTTGCTGTGAAAAAGTCCGATTTGCATGCGCGACTGATATTTGCGATCTGCTCGAGTCAGGGCTGGATATCAGGAGGAGCATAGTCGATGCGCTGGAACATGATGATCTTGGCCTCTTGCCTGCTGACCGCCGGCTGTGTCGGCGGCACCTCGATGTCGGAACAGCAGGATGCGAACGTCCAGTCCTCCCTGCAATACGACACCGTGCCGTGCGATCAGTTGCTGGCGCAGCGCAACGGCTTGGCGCAGCAATACAACCTTCCGGCGAAGGCCAAGCCGACATTCTCCAATCCGGCGATGGGCTTCGGCCCGTTCACACCTGACATGCGCTCCAAGGCCAAACGCGATACCGACAAGGCGAGCGGTGAGATCGATGCCATGAACCGGTCGATCGATCGACGCGACTGCGGCCAGCCGGACAAGCAGAAGAAGCTCGCTCTGCCTGGCTAATACCCCGCCTTGCGGTCCACCAGATTGTCCAGCTTTTCACCGCGTTCGAAGGCGTCCATCTGGCGCAGCATGATCGGCGCCAGATGCACCGGGTCGGAGGTCGCTGCCGCGTGCGGCGTCACGAACACTTTTGGATGCCCCCACAGCGGACTGGTCTTCGGCAGCGGTTCGACCTCGAACACGTCGAGGCTCGCCTCCTTCAATGTGCCGTCATCCAGCGCCCGCAAAATGTCGGCATCCTTCTGCAGACGGCCGCGCCCGGCATTGATCAGCACCGAACCGCCGAGGCCGTTGCGTTTCCGCAGCTCCTTCAGCACGCCGTAGTTGATAATGCCCTTGGTCTCCGGCGTCAGCGGCAAAAGCACCACCAGGATGTCGGTGGCCTTGAGGAAGGGGATCAGTCCAGCCTCGCCGGAATAAGTCGCGACGCCTTCCATGACCTTGTCGGTGCGCGACCAGCCATTGACGGCAAAGCCGAGCGGCAAAAGCACCGAGGCCGCGGCGCGGCCGAGACTGCCGAGGCCCATGATGCCGACCGAAATGTCACCGGCAGGCCTCTGCTGCGGCTCGTGCCAGATCTTCTTCGGCTGCTGCGACCGGTAGAGCAGGCCCTGGCGGTGATGATCGAGAACCCGCCAGACGACATATTCGGTCATGTACTGGGTGAGGTTGTCGGCGACGACCTTGACGATCGGCACATCGGGCAGGCCGGGATCGGCGAAGATATGATCGACGCCGGCGCCGATCGAAAAGATGGCGCGCAGATTGGGCAGCGACGACAACAGGTTCGGCTTCTGCTTCCACACCACGGCATAGGTGATCGACGGGTCGCTGGCGCCGTCGGGCTCCAGCACCACCTCGCGCTCGGCCGACAGGAGCTCGCGCCAGCGCTGCGGATGAAAGCCGGTGACGGCAAGCAGGATACGGCCTTTTTCCATTGCGGTCTTTTAGTCCCTCTCTACGCAGATCACTCGCTGACGATGCCGACCGGTGCCGTCTCGATCTTGAAGGCGGCCGAGATCAGCGCCCGAGTATAGTCGGTTTGCGGGTTTTCAAAAATCTGCTGGGAAGGACCAGCTTCGACGATCCTGCCGTTGCGCATGACGATGACGTCATTGGCGAGCGCCCGGATGACTTTCAAATCATGGCTGATGAAGAGATAGGCGAGGTCGTGCTTGGCCTGCAGGCTGCGCAGCAGGTCGACGACCTGCGCCTGCACGCTCATGTCGAGTGCCGACGTCGGCTCGTCCAGCATGACGAAGCGCGGGTTGAGCACCATGGCGCGTGCGATGGCAACGCGCTGGCGCTGGCCGCCGGAAAACTCGTGCGGATAGCGGTTGCGTGTCGCCGGATCGAGCCCGACCTCCTTCAGCACGGCGGCCACCTTGTCGTCGCGCTCGTCGGGCGACAGCTTCGGCTCGTGGATCTTGAGGCCTTCTTCGATGATCTCTGCGATCGACATGCGCGGGCTGAGCGAGCCGAACGGATCCTGGAAGACGATCTGCAATTCGCGCCTGAGCGGCCGCATGGCGTTGAAAGTCAGCTGGTTGATGTCGCGACCGTTGAACTGGATCGTTCCGGTCGACGAGATCATTCTCGCCAGCGCCAGGCCGAGCGTCGTCTTGCCGGAGCCGGATTCGCCGACCACGCCAAGCGTCTGGCCGGCGCGCACGGTGACATCGATGCCGTCGACCGCCTTCACATTGTCGACGGTGCGGCGGAAGAAGCCCTGCTTGATCGGGAACCAGACCTTTATGTCCTTGCCGGTCATGACAGGCTTGGCATCGGCATTGGCGGCCGGCGGCTTGCCCTTTGGCTCGGCCGCCAGCAGATGCCGCGTATAGGCATGCTGCGGATTGGCGAAGATCTCCTTGGTCGGCCCGGTCTCGACGATCTTGCCCTTGGTCATCACGCAGACGCGATCGGCAATCTTGCGCACGATGCCGAGATCATGGGTGATGAACAGCATCGACATGCCCTTGCGGCTCTTCAAGCCGGCCAGCAGTTCGAGGATCTGCGCCTGCACGGTGACGTCGAGCGCCGTCGTCGGCTCGTCGGCGATCAGAAGTTCGGGCTCGTTGGCCAGCGCCATGGCGATCATCACGCGCTGGCGCTGGCCGCCGGACAACTGGTGTGGATAGGCATCGAGGCGCTTGTGCGGATCGCGGATGCCGACCTCGTTGAGCAAGGCCAGTGTGCGTTCCTTGGCCGGGCGGTCGGCCATGCCCTGATGCAGCTTCAGGATCTCGACGATCTGCTGCTCGATCGTGTGCAGCGGATTGAGCGAAGTCATCGGCTCCTGGAAGATCATGGTGATCTTGTTGCCGCGCACCTGCCGCAACTGCTTCTCGTTCATCGCCAGCAGGTCGGCGCCCTGGAACAGGATCTTTCCCGAGGGATGGCTGGCGCTTGGATAGGGTAGCAGCTTCAGCACCGAAAGCGCCGAGACCGATTTGCCGGAACCGGATTCGCCGACCAGCGCCACCGTCTCGCCCTTGGCGATGTCGAACGAGATGTGGTCGACCGCCGTCGACTGGCTGCCGCCCTGGCTGAAGGCGACGCTGAGGTCCTGTACGCTGAGCAAGGGGGCTTCGCTCATCTGAACGTCTTGCGCGGATCGAAGGCATCGCGCGTCGCCTCGCCGACGAAGACCAGCAGCGACAGCATCAGCGAGATGACGACGAAGCCGGAAATGCCGAGCCACGGCGCATTGAGGTTCCGCTGCGCCTGCTTGAGCAGTTCGCCGAGCGAGGCGGAGCCGGGCGGCAGGCCAAAGCCGAGGTAGTCGAGCGAGGTCAGCGTCGAGATCGAGCCTGAGAGCAGGAAGGGCATGAAGGTCAATGTCGCCACCATGGCGTTGGGCAGCAGGTGCCGGAACATGATGGTGCGGTTGGGCACGCCGAGCGCCCGGGCCGCGTTGACATATTCGAAATTGCGGGCGCGCAGGAACTCGGCCCGCACCACACCGACCAGCGCCACCCAGGAGAACAGCAGCATCAGGCCGAGCAGGATGAAGAAGCCCGGCGGCAGGATGGCGGCGACGATGAGCAGGAGGTAGAGCACCGGGATGGCAGACCAGATCTCGATGAAACGCTGGAACAAGAGATCCGTCCAGCCGCCGAAATAGCCTTGCACGGCGCCGGCCGCGACGCCGATCAAGGCCGAGCCGGCGGTCAGGATCAGGCCGAACAGCACCGAAATGCGGAAGCCGTAGATGACGCGCGCCAGCACGTCGCGCGCCTGGTCGTCGGTGCCCAGCCAATTCCAGTTGCCGACGATGCAGGCGGGGTCGGCGGCACCCTGCGGGTACTGGTTGCAGCGCTTCGTGGCGTCATACTGCCAAGACGGCCTGGCCGGTGCTGCTTCCGGAATGGCGTTGTTGACGGTCTGATAGGAGTAGCGCACCGGCGGCCAGATCATCCAGCCATTGGCGTTGATCTCGTCCTGGATGACCGGGTCGCGATAATCGGTGACGGCATAGAAACCGCCGAATTTTTCCTCGGGGTAGGCGACCAGCACCGGAAACAGGATCTCGCCCTTGTAGGAGGCGATGATCGGCTTGTCGTTGGCGATGAACTCGGAAAACAGCGACAGCACGAACAGGACGAGGAAGATCCACAGCGACCAGTAGCCGCGCCGGTTGGCTCTGAAGTTCTGCAGGCGCCGCTTGTTGAGCGGCGACAGAAACGGCCGCTTTATCCGCGCGGGTGCCGCGTCCACGGGGACTATAGCCTCCGACATCAGACGTCTCTCCGCTCGAAATCGATGCGCGGATCGACCCAGGTGTAGAGCAGGTCGGACAAGAGACCGACGAACAGCCCGAGCAGCGAGAAGATGTAAAGATTGGCGAACACCACGGGATAGTCGCGCTCGACCACCGACCGGAAGCCGAGCAGGCCGAGGCCATCGAGGGAGAAGATGTTCTCGATCAGCAGCGAGCCGGTGAAGAAGGCCGAGATGAAGGCGCCAGGGAAGCCGGCGATGACGATCAGCATGGCGTTGCGGAAGACATGGCCGTAGAGCACCTGCCGTTCCGACAGGCCCTTGGCCCGCGCCGTCACCACATACTGCTTGCGGATTTCTTCGAGGAACGAGTTCTTGGTCAATAGCGTCGTCGTGGCGAAGGCCGACAGCACCAGCGCGGTCAGCGGCAAGGTCATGTGCCAGAAATAGTCGACGATCTTTCCCCACCAGGACAATTGATCCCAATTGTCCGAGGTGAGGCCGCGCAGCGGAAACCAGTCCCAGAAAGACCCGCCGGCAAACAGCACCATCAGCATGATGCCGAACAGGAAGCCCGGAATGGCATAGCCGACAATGACGACGCCGCTGGTCCAGACGTCGAAGGGAGTGCCGTCCTTGACCGCCTTGCGGATGCCGAGCGGGATCGAGATCAGGTAGGACAAAAGCGTGATCCACAGTCCGATCGAGATCGACACCGGCATTTTTTCCAGGATCAGGTCGAGCACCGAAATGTCGCGGAAATAGCTGTCGCCGAAATCGAAGCGGGCATAGTTCCACAGCATCATGCCGAAGCGCTCGAGCGGCGGCTTGTCGAAGCCGAACTGCTTTTCCAGCTTCTTGATGAATTCCGGATCGAGCCCCTGCGCCCCGCGATATTTCGAACTGACGTCACCGGCGACATCCAGGTTGCCCCCAGCACCCGCGTCGCCGCCACCGCCGCCGAGGCGGTCGCTGCCGCCCTGATTGGTCAGCCGGGCGATGACCTGTTCGACCGGACCGCCGGGGGCGAACTGGATGACGGCGAAGGATATCGCCATGATGCCGAACAGGGTCGGGATCATCAACAGGATGCGGCGCAGGATATAGGCGCCCATCAGGCCTTCTGCCCCGCTTGAGCGAACATCTCAGCCTTTGCCAATTTTTGCCGCCTTGCCCTTATCGAACCACCACAGCGTCTCGACCGGAAAGCCGAAATCGGGCTTCTGTTCGACAAAGCCGAACATGTCCCAATAGGCGACGCGGTGATTCGCCAGATAGTATGTTGGAATCCAGTCCAGCCGCGCGCGCAAGACCCGGTCGAGCGCTCTGAGCGCCGTGACGAGTTCTATACGGTCTTTCGCCTTGCCGGCTGCCGCGATCAGGGCGTCGATGGCCTTGCTTTCCGTGCCCGGATAGTTGCGCTGCCCCGGGATTTTCGCCATCCGGGAATCATAGAGCATCTGCAGGCTGTCGTCGGTCGGCGTCGCCCCGATCGACCAATGCAGCAAGGCAAGATCGAAGTCGTAATTGCTGTGCCGCTGCTCATACTGCGCCGAATCGATTTGCCGGATCGATGCGTCGATCCCGATCGCCTTCATATTCTCGGACCAAGGGGTGTAGATGCGAACGATGCCGTCGTCCTCCGCCAGCATTTCGACCCGCAGCCGCTCACCCTTGTCGTTGACGACGAAACTGCCATCGCGCTTCCAGCCGGCCTGCGCAAGCAATCTCGAAGCCTCGCCCAGCAGCTTGCGGTCATGGCCCGAACCGTCGGAAAGGGGCTGCGTCACCGCTTCACCAAAAACCTCTGGCGGCAATTCGGCCCGGAACGGCTCCAGCAGGGCCAATTCCTCAGGCGAGGGCAGGCCTTCGGCCTTGTAATCCGACCGTTCGAAGTTCGATTGAGAACGCTCGTAGGAGCCGTAAAACAGCGCCCGCTTCATCCATTCGAAATCGAAGCACCTGGCGATCGCCCGCCGCACCCGCTCATCGCGGAATTGCGGACGACGCTGGTTCAGTGCGACGCTCTGCATGTCCGGCGTCTTCTCGCCGGGAAATTCCCGTTTGACGACCTTGCCGTCCTTCAGCGCCGGAAAGTCATATCCGGTCGCCCATACCCGCGAGGTGAATTCCTCGCGGAAATGCGTGTCGCCTTTCTTGAAGGCTTCGAACGCCGCCTGCCGGTCAAGATAGAAGTCGATGCGGATGCGGTCGAAATTGTAGAGGCCGCGGTTCACTGGGAGATCGCGGCCCCAATAGTCGGCCACGCGGTCATATTCGACAGTCTGTCCGGCCGCCACGCGTCCAATCTTGTAGGGACCCGAGCCAAGCGGCGGTGTCATGGTCGAGGCATCGAAATCATTGGCCGTATAAAAGGCCTTGGAGACGAGCGGCATCCCCACGATCGCCAGGATGTTTTGCGCTGACTGTTCGCCGTTGAAAGTGAGGTTTACGGTGGCGGGATCGACCGCAACCGCGTCGGTCATGTACCGCAACGCCTGGGAAAGGTTCGGATGGCCCTTGTCCTTATAAAGCTTCAGCGCGAAGACAACGTCGTCCGCGGTCAGCGGCGAGCCGTCGTGGAAACGCGCTTGCGGTCGCAGGGCGAAGCGGAAACCGTTGCGGTCTGGCGACAGGGTAACGGTTTCGGCGAGCAGGCCGTAGGCCGCATCCGGCTCATCGAGCGCGCTTGTCATCAGGGAATCGAAACATAGTTCGGCGCGCGGCGGAGCCTCTCCCTTCAACACCAGGAAATTCAGGGTGTTGAAGGTCAGGAAGCTCTGATTGAGGGTCGAGTTCGGCGGCGCGAAATTCATCTGGCCGCCCTTTGGGGCGTCAGGATTGACGTAGTCGAAATGCGCGAAATCGGGTTTGTATTTGAGGTCGCCGAAGGCCGACAGGCCGTGCAGCTTGGTGCCGGTCGCAGTGTCGGCGAAGGCCTTGCCGGGCAGCAAGGCGGCGGCTGCCGCGGCACTGCCCAGGGCCAGGAAGTCGCGGCGGGGAAGGGCCGCCATCAATTGCCACCCTTGTACTTGGCCGCCAGCGCCTTCTCCTTGTCCGGGTCGATCCACCAGGAATCGATGTCGGCTCCGGCATAGGCAGGCTGCTTGTCGGGGAATTTGAACTTGTCCCAATAGGCCAGCCACACCGCCGACCGGTAATATTGGGGAACCACGTAGAAGTTCCACAGCAGGATGCGGTCGAGCGCATGGGTGGCGGCGACGAGATCGTCGCGATCGGTCGCGAAGATAATGCGATCGACCAGCGCGTCGACTGTCGGGTCCTTGATGCCCATCAGATTGCGCGAGCCGGGCGAGTCGGCAGCTTTAGAGCTCCAGAAGTCGCGCTGCTCGTTGCCCGGCGAATCCGACTGCTGCAGCATCCCGGTGACGACATCGAAATCGAAATTGTTGACGCGGTTGATGTACTGCGTCTGGTCGATGATGCGCAAAGTGGCGTCGACGCCGATCTTGCGCAGATTGGCGATGTAGGGGCTAGCGATCACTTGGTCGGTGTCGTTCCAGCCGAGAATTTCGAACTTGAACGGCGCGCCGGTCTTGGCATTGACCATCTTGCCGCCCTTGATCACCCAGCCCGCCTTGGCGAAGAGATCGACCGCCTGTTTCAGGTACTTCCGTTCCGCCTGCGGCGAGTCATAGACCGGCAGCTTGAATTCCTGGGTGAAAAGTTCGGGCGGCAGCTTATCGCGATATTTTTCCAGGATCTCCAGTTCCTTGCCCTGCGGCAACCCGCTCGAGGCCAGTTCGGTACCTTGGAAATAGCTCGACGTGCGGGTGTTGAAGCCGAAGAACAGTGTGCGGTTCATGCTCTCGAAATCGAACGGAATGGTCAGCGCTTCACGCACCAGCCGGTCCTGGAACAGCGGCCGCCGCTGGTTGAGGACGAAGCCCTGCATCGGTTCCGGCGCCTGGGTCTGGAAATCCTTCTTGATGACATCGCCGGCTTGGAATGCCGGGAAATTGTAAGCCGTCGCCCATTTGCGCGAACTGTATTCGCGGTTGATGTCTTCCAGCCCACCCTTGGTGAAGGCGAGCCAGGCAGCGTTGTCGTCCAGGATATAGGTGTAGCGTCGGGTGTCGAAGTTCTCACGGCCGATCTTCACCGGCAGCTTGGCCGCCCAATAGTCCGGCACACGCTGCCAGATGATTTCCGAACCCGGCTTGAAGCTGGCGATCTTGTAGGCGGCTGAACCGAGCGGAATTTCCAGCGTCGGCTTGGTTACGTCTCGCTTCTTGCCGTTGGCATCGGTGCCTTCCCACCAATGTTTCGGCAGCACTGCAAGGTCGCCGATGATCTTGGGCAGTTCGCGATTGCCCTTCTGGTTGAAATGGAACTCCACCTCGCGATCCGAAATCGCCACCGCATCGGTGACATTTTCAAAATAGCGGCTGTATTGCGGGCTGTTGGCCTTGAGCACATGAAATGACCAGATCACGTCATCGACGGTGATCGGCTGGCCGTCATGCCATTTGGCGCGCGGATCGAGCCGGTAGGTCGCGGAGGAATAATCATCAGGATATTTGTAGGCATCGGCGATCAGTGGATGGCTGGTGCTGCCTTCATCGGTCGCCTGCTCCATCAGCGTGTCGTAGAGCAGGCCGCCGCCGAACCCGACGAGGCCGGCGGCCGGTGATCCCTGGACGATGTAGGGATTGAAGCTGTCGAATGTGCCTGGCACCACCGAATTCAGCGTGCCGCCCTTGGGCGCGTTCGGATTGACGTAGTCGTAGTGCTGGAAATTGGCGCCGTATTTGGATTCGCCGATCAGCGATGAGGTGGTGCGCCATTCGTCGGCGCGGGCAGCCTGCAAGCCCGCCGCCAGAAGGGCTGCCGCCAGCAACGACTTGAGAAGCGTTCGGCCAACCGTCATGCACTATCCTCTTCGCAATGCCCGTTCATGGCAATCTAGATGATTTGGCGCTCGTGAAAACCGCCGTGCGCGGCTTTGTCGCCGCCTATGCGGTTTTCCCAACAAAAAAGCCGGGCTGAACCCGGCTTTTTCAAGGTCGTCGAGATGATATCTGGCTATTGGGCAGGCGCCGGTGCCGGTGCGGCCGGAGCCGGGGCGGCGGGAGCGGCCGGCGCGGCACCCTCAGCCGGCTTTGCCGGAGCGGCTGCATCGGCGGGCGCGCCTGCATCGGCGGCGGCACCCGGCGCCGGCAGCGGCTTGGGATTGTCGGACAGCGTGCGCAGATAGGCGATGACGTTGGCGCGATCCTCGTCCTTGGGCAGGCCGGCGAAGCCCATCGCGGTGCCCTTCACGAGTTTCTTCGGCGAGGTGATGAAGTGGTTGAGGTTGTCGTACGTCCACTTCTCGGCGCCGCCCTTGGAGAATTCCTTCATGCCGGCCGAATAGGCAAAGCCTTCATGCTCGGCAACGGGGCGGTCGATGAGGTCCCACAGGTCGGGGCCGACCTTGTTGGGGCCGCCCTTTTCGCCGGAATGGCAGGCTTGGCACTTCTTGAAGACGGCAGCACCTTGCTCGACATTGGCGGTCGCCAGCAGTTCGGCGATCGGCTTGGCTGCGGCGGCAGGCGCGGCCGGACCGCCTTCGGCGGGCTCGGCGGCCTCGATGGCGAAACCGGGCTTTTCCGGCGCCGGCGAGGCAAACAGCGCGTCCGACACAATGCCGACCGAGAAGACGACGAAAACGGTTCCGAGCAATCCGGCGAGCAGTTTGTTGACTTCGTTGGAATCCATACGCCCCTTGCTCCCTTTTCCGGCGGACAGAACCGTCCACTCCGTCCGTCGGTATCGTGACCCGTCCTGCCAGGGCGGTCAAATCGGGCGGAAACTAGGTCTTTTGCTGCGGCGTTGCAACACCTATAAGGGCGCTTCCAGTGAGACCTTTTGCCACTTTCCCTGTCCTCTTTCGAGACGCCTTGCACCCGAAATGTCCACGCTGATCCTGATCCCGGCCCGCATGGCTTCGACCCGCCTGCCGGGCAAGCCTCTGGCCGACATCGCAGGCGCCCCGATGATCGTCCATGTCGCCCGCCGTGCCGCCGAAGCCGGCCTTGGACGGGTGGTGGTGGCGACCGACAAGCAAAGCGTGGCGCAGGCGGTGCGCGCGCACGGTTTCGAGGCCGTGATGACGCGCATGGATCACGAATCCGGCTCCGACCGGATCCACGAGGCGCTGATCGCGCTCGACCCCGGGCGCAAGGTCGAAACCATCGTCAATGTACAAGGCGACCTGCCGACGATCGATCCCCAGATCATCGCCGCGTCGCTCAGGCCTTTCGAGGACAGTGCGGTGGACATCGCCACGCTCGGCGTCGAGATCGTCCGTGACGAGGAAAAGACCAATCCCAATGTCGTCAAGATCGTCGGCTCGCCGCTTTCCGGCACCAGGCTGAGGGCGCTCTATTTCACCCGCGCAACGGCGCCTTGGGGCGAGGGGCCGCTCTACCATCACGTCGGCCTCTACGCCTATCGCCGCGAAGCACTTGAGCGTTTCGTCGCGCTGAAGCCGTCGCCGCTCGAACGGCGCGAGCGGCTGGAACAGTTGCGGGCGCTGGAAGCCGGCATGCGCATCGACGCCGAGATCGTCCAGTCGCTGCCGCTCGGCGTCGACACGCCGGAAGACCTCGAACGCGCCAGACAGATCCTTTCAACCTGAGATATCGGCATGCCTGAAAAGACCAACAGAATATCCTTCCAAGGCGAGCCGGGCGCCAATTCCGACACCGCCAGCCGCAACATGTTCCCTTCGATGGAGCCGTTGCCCTGCCCGACATTCGAGGATGCCTTCAACGCGGTCGAGACCAACAAGGCCGACCTCGCCATGATCCCGATCGAGAACACCATTGCCGGGCGCGTCGCCGATATCCATCATCTCTTGCCGGAATCGAAGCTGCACATCATCGGCGAATATTTCCTGCCGATCCATTTCCAGCTGATGGTGCTGCCGGGCGTCAGGCGCGACGAGATCAAGACGGTGCACAGCCATATCCACGCGCTTGGCCAGTGCCGCAAATACATCCGCAAGAACGGCTGGAAGGCGATCGTCGCCGGCGACACGGCCGGCGCCGCCAAGATGGTCTCCGAGGTCAAGGACCGCACCATGGCGGCGCTGTCGCCCGCGCTGGCAGCGACGCTCTACGGGCTCGATATCATCGAGCAAAACGTCGAGGACACCGACTCTAACGTCACCCGCTTTGTCGTCCTGACCAAGAACAAGCAATGGGCCGAGCGCCCGTCGCCTGACGTCAAGATGATGACGACCTTCATCTTCCGCGTCCGCAACGTGCCGGCGGCACTCTACAAGGCGATGGGCGGCTTCGCCACCAACGGCATCAACATGACCAAGCTGGAGAGCTACCAACTGGGCGCTTTCACGGCGACGCTGTTCTACGCCGACATCGAGGGCCATCCCGACGACCCGCTGGTCAAGCTGGCGCTGGACGAGCTTCGTTTCTTCTCCCGCGAAGTGCGGATTCTCGGCGTCTATCCGGCCAGTGAGTCGCGTGAGCAGTGGAAGGTTGCGGACTGATCGCAGCTGGGCATGATCTCCGGACAAACGAACCGTTTGTCCTAGAAAACCGGTTTCCACTTTTCGGGACCATGCCCTAAATCACCGCGCCCAGCGGCACATAGTCGATCTCCATGAAGGTCTCGACCTCGGGCACCCAGCGGTCGCGCACGAAGGCGACATGGTCGGGATGGTCGTTGTACCTGTTGTAGGCGGCCTGGTCGGCGAACTCCATCGAGAAGCCGAAACGATAGTCGGTCTTGGGGCTGATCTGCCGCAATTGCTCGAAATGCGTGACGCCTCTGATCGCGGTGAGGATTTTCTTGGCGTCGACCAGGAACCGCTTTTCCTCCAGCGAATGCGGCGGATGCTTCAGCGTGAAAACGACGGTGTGACGGATCATGTCCTGCTCCTGCAATGTCTTCCAGTGTTCGCTGCCATCATTCTGAATCGACCCAGGCGCGGATCAGGTGATGCGCGATGGCGCCTTTCGGCGGCGTGACCAGATTGTCCTTGTGCGTCCTTTCCAGCATCAGGCGCACCTCGTCGCGAAAAAACCAGCGGCAGTCCTCAAGCTCGTTGAGGTCGGCCTGGATGTCGTCGTTGAGCGGCTCGCCGAAGCAGCCGATCATCAGCGAATAGGGAAACGGCCAGGGCTGGCTGGCGTGGTAGACGACGCGGCCAAGCCGGATGCCGGCCTCTTCCAGCGTCTCGCGGCGCACCGCCGCCTCGATCGTCTCGCCCGGCTCGATGAAGCCGGCAAGGGCCGAGTACATGCCCGGCGCGAAATGCCGGCCGCGCCCGAGCAGGCACTTCTCCCGCGTTGCCGTCAGCATGATCGCCACCGGGTCGGTGCGCGGAAAATGCTCTGTGCCGCAATTCGGGCAATGCCGCTTGTAGCCGCCGGCCCGCACCTGCGATTCTGTACCGCATTTGCTGCAGAAGCGATGGCTGGCATGCCAGGCAAGCAGGGCAGCCCCTTGGGCCATCGCGCCAGCCGCCGCCTCGTCGATTAGCCCTTGCATGTAGACCGAGCGGTAGTCGATGGCCTTGACTGTTTCCGGAAGCTGTTCGGGTTCGACGCCGGCGGGCACGGCCAGCACCGGTCCTCGTTCGGAAAAGCCGAGCAGGATGCCTTGTGCCAGGGAAACCTTGAAGGGCTCGCTCTCGGTCGCACCGAACCAGGGATCGAGAGCGCCGCTATCGCCGAGCTTCAGATAGAGACGGCCGCCATGCATCAGAAGCAGCCGCGTCGCCGGGTCGGCCAGCGCCTTGTCGACCGAATCGTCGGCGCGGTTCTCGGACTGCCGGTCGATCGTGTTGCCGGCGAAGCCGACGAACTGGCTCGGCTCGCGCAAAGGCGCGTCAAACAGGCGGAAGCTCATGGGGACTCTGGGCTATGTTGAGGGATGGACACGGGGAACGCTTATAGCGCCGCCTTGATCGTTTCGGCAAACCGTCGCAAGTCGGAACGTTGATAGGGCTCTCGCAGGCCGTGTCCCCACACAGGGCCTGGCCAGCTGGGATCACCTTCCGAACGCGCGATGACATGGATGTGCAGCTGGCGCACGATGTTGCCGAGCGCGCCGGTGTTGATCTTGGTGCAGCCGGTCGCCTTCTTCAGCGCCTGCGCCACCATATTGGTCTCGAAGGTCAGCATCGCCTGGTCGAGCGGCGTCATGTCATGGATTTCCTCCGCGCCGGGCCGCTGCGGCACCAGCAGCAGCCATGGCCAGCGGCGGTCGTTCATCACCCGCAGCTCGCACAGCCCAAGCCACATCAATTGCTCGCTGTCCGCCTCCAGCCGTGCGTCCAGCGTAAATCCGGCCTCCAGGCCCGGCAGCATCGGCGTTTCCCTTGCTTTTCTTGGTTTGCTCAACACATGAAGGCTAGAGCGGCGGCAAGGGGGCTGCAAGTGAATCATTGCGCCCTCACGGTCTGGTGCGCCGATTCGACATTTAACGATTTCTTCGGCGGACTTGCATTTCGTCGCGCAATTGCCGATATGGAAAGCGGGAGGTTGGTGGTGGACGATCCACTCGCCAACCGGGTCAGGTCCGGAAGGAAGCAGCCCTAACGAGCCCGGAACGGGTCATTGTTCCAGCCTCCCACCTCATCGGCCCCTCTCGCGACATTGACGACGCATTGCAGCGCGGGCGAGACTATGCGCAGGAATCGGCCGCCTTCGGGCGCGGCCATTTGGAGCTTTACGGGCGTATGAGCGAAGCCGGAAATTCGGGACCAAAAAGCCTGGAGATAGGCAAGGCCGCCGCCTATCGCGTGCTGGCGCGCAAGTACCGTCCTTCGAATTTTTCCGAGTTGGTCGGCCAGGAGCCGATGGTGCGCACCCTCACCAACGCCTTTGCCACCGGCCGCATCGCCCAGGCCTGGATGCTGACCGGCGTGCGCGGCGTCGGCAAGACCACGACGGCGCGCATCCTCGCGCGGGCCCTGAATTATAAAACCGCCGATATCGACCAGCCTTCGGTCGACCTTGCCGTCCTCGGCGAACATTGCCAGGCGATCATGGAAGGCCGCCATGTCGACGTCATCGAGATGGATGCCGCCTCGCATACCGGCATCGACGACATCAGGGATATCATCGAGCGCGTGCGCTACGCGCCGGTCTCGGCCCGCTACAAGGTCTACATCATCGACGAAGTGCACATGCTGTCGACGCAGGCCTTCAACGGCCTGCTGAAGACGCTGGAAGAGCCGCCGCCGCACGTCAAATTCATCTTCGCCACCACCGAAATCCGCAAGGTTCCGATCACCGTTCTGTCGCGCTGCCAACGCTTCGACCTGAGGCGCATCGACGCCGGCGCTCTGGTCGCGCATCTGTCCTCGATCTCGGCCCAGGAAGGCATTTCTGTCGACGACGACGCGCTGGCGATGATCGCGCGCGCCGCCGAAGGCTCGGCCCGTGATTCGCTCTCCATCCTCGACCAGGCGATTGCCCATGGCGCCGGCACTGTCGGTGCTGCGGCTGTGCGGGCGATGCTGGGACTTGCCGACCGCGCCCGCATCGTCGACCTGTTCGAACATGTGATGAAGGGCGATGTGGCGGCAGCCCTTGGCGAATTCCGTGCGCAGTATGACACCGGCGCCGATCCAGCCGCCGTGCTGACCGACCTTGCCGAATTCAACCATCTCGTCACCCGGCTGCGTTTCGTGCCGACGGCCATCGAGGATGCCTCGCTGTCGGAGGACGAGCGGCAGCGCGGCGCCGATTTCGCCAGGACGCTGTCGGTCAGGGTGCTATCACGGACATGGCAGATGCTGCTCAAGGGCATCCCCGAGGTGCAGTCTTCCAACCGGCCGGTGAGTGCCGCCGAAATGGTGCTGATCCGGCTGGCGCATGCCGCCGATCTGCCGACGCTGGACGAGGCGCTGAGATCGCTCGATAGCGCTGCGCCTATGCAGAATGGCGCGCCGCGCCCGAATGGGACGTCGGCAAGTTCCGGCAATGGCGGTGGTGCCGGCGCGGTGGCGCAGACGCGCATGCCATCCGGATCCGGCGGGGCACAGAGCATGCGGCTGGTAGAAGCCTCGCCTGCTGCCGTTGCCTACGTCGCTCCGCCGGAGCCGGCCATGGAATCGGCGCCGCTGAAATCGCTGGCCGACATCATTGCGCTCGCCGATGCGCAGCGCGACATCGCCTTCAAGGTGCTGGTCAAGAGCTGCATCCGGTTTGTGCGTATCGAGCCCGGCCGCATCGACGTCGGCCTGACCAGCGATGCGCCCAAGATGCTGCTCAACGACCTGACGACGAAGCTTCGCGCCTGGACCGGCCGCAGCTGGCTGGTCTCCCTGTCGAAGGAAGAGGGCGGCCAGACGCTCGCCGAAATGGAATCGGCCAAGCGCGAGACGGCATTTCTCGATGCCAAGAGCGATCCCACCGTGGCCGCCATCCTGGCGCGCTTTCCCGGTGCCAAGATCATCGACGTGCGCATTCCAGACGCGCCGGAAGCCGAAACGACAGAGGCTGAAGTGCCGGTAGAGCCGCCGGCTGACGACGATGAAACCTGATCCAGTCACGAATCCGCAAAGGACCCGACCATGAAAGATCTTCTCGGCCTGATGGGCAAGGCGAAGGAAATGCAGGCCAAGTTCCAGGCTATGCAGGACGAGATCGCCACGCTGGAAGCGTCCGGCCAGGCCGGCGGCGGCCTGGTCAATGTGACGCTGACCGGAAAATTCGAGATGAAGTCGCTGAAGATCGATCCGTCTCTGTTCAAGGAAGACGATGTCGAGATCCTGGAAGACCTGGTGCTGGCCGCCCACAACGACGCCAAAACCAAGGTCGAGCAGATCATGCAGGAAAAGACCAAGGCGCTGACCGCAGGTCTGCCGATCCCGCCGGGAATGAAACTGCCCTTCTAGCATTCGGCGCGCGCGCCCATGATCGCCATGACCGAAGAGCCCTCCGAAAGACTGATCGAGCAGCGTATCCGCAACAGGATCTACGAGATCCTGGAAATCCTGGCCGATTGTGACGACGGCGTCGATCTCGTGGGCATCAAGGGTTATTTCTACCTGTTCGAGGATTTCGTCCATCGCCCGTCGATCGAAGCCGGCACATCGGCGCTTTCAAAGGACGAGCGCGCGATCGTGCTGGAGATCGCCGAATTTCTGGAGGCGGCAAGCGAGACAAATCCGGACTTCACCAAGGCTGACTTCATTGACAGCGACTGGCCGGGAAAGATAGCGCCGACGGCCAGGGAGGCGCGGACGCTGTTCCTCCGGCGCGGCCTGTTTTCGGAGAAGGTCGAGGAGCTTGAGCCCGGCCAGCCGGCGGCCATCACAGTGGGGCACTAATTCACTTTTAGGCCATGCAACTGTACCAATTTGGTAACAGAGACTCATCAATAACGTTTTGGCCATCATTTTGCCCGAAAGTGTCTCATTCTTGCCGCAGCCTGGGGGCGGGCATGGAAGTGAGAGGGTTACCTGTTGATTGCCACGCGATGGAAGACGCCGCTGTTGCTCTGCGCCGTCATTTCACCCCTGTTTTTGGCTGCCTGCAGCCAGACCACGTCACACGGCATGTCCGTCGCCAGCCTGACCGACGCCATCACGCCGGGTTTCCTCAGCTCACGGGCCTACAGCCACACGCCGAAGGACAAGGAATGCCTGGAACGGGCGATGTTCTTTGAATCCAACCGCTCGAGCCGCGATGGCATGATCGCGGTCGGCACTGTGGTGATGAACCGGCTGCGCTCCGGCAAGCACGGCAGCACCATCTGCCAGGTGGTGGGCGAGCGCGGGCAGTTCGCCCCCGGCGTCATGACAAGGCCGATGAATTCACGCGCAATGCCCGATGTCGAAGAGGCTGCCGAGGCGGTGCTCAAGGGTGAGCGCAAGGCCAAGCTCAAGAACACCATGTTCTTCCACACCGCCGGCTTACGCTTCCCCTACAAGAACATGCACTACACCATGGTTGCCGGCGGCAATGCCTTCTACGAGAAGCGCGGCCGCAACTGGCAGCCGCTGCCGGACGAGCCGCAGGTCGCCATTGCCTCGGCGGCGCCGCACAAGCCAGCGGAGCCGGTGACGATGGTCGCGTCCGCCGAGCCGGTGCGTCCGGCCAAGCCGGCGACCGTCCGGTCCGTCCCTGCCCAGCAGACCTATATGACCGCGGCCGCCGCGCCGACCGCGAAATCCGCGCGTGTCTCGGCGGAGCCGACGGTGGTGGCGATGCAGGAGCCGATGGAGGAACCGGATGCCGCCCGTTTTGGCGGAACCTTGAACACAAGGACAAGGGTCATCTCCTCGGTCGAGGAAGCGCCGCAAGAGGCGTCTATGGGATTCCAGTCGACGCCTGAGAACACCGACGCTGTCGGCGCGATGATCGTCAGCCAGGGCCGGCCGCTCGAAACCAACTGATCTGCTCTCCATGGTCCCCATAGGCCCCGCCCATTTTGGTCCGCCAAGGCCAATATGGCGGTCATGCGTATGCGGATGTTCCAAAGCGCTCTGAAAAATCCTAGATCAGAGCGATGTCGAAGCGAATCGCCGGTCCCGAGATCGAACGTCTGATCCAGCTCCTGGCCAAGGTGCCGGGGCTGGGTCCCCGGTCGGCCAGGCGTGCGGCCCTTCATCTGATCAAGAAGAAGGAGCAGCTCTTGTCGCCGCTGGCCGCCGCCATGGCCGAAGCGGCCGACAAGGTGCGCATCTGCTCGACCTGCGGCAATGTCGACACATCGGACCCTTGCATGATCTGCACCGACCCGCGCCGTGACGCCGGCACCATCATCGTCGTAGAGGACGTCTCCGACCTGTGGGCGCTGGAGCGCGCGGCGGCGATGAATGTGCGCTACCACGTACTCGGCGGCACGCTGTCGCCGCTCGACGGCATCGGCCCCGACCAGCTCAACATGCGGTCGCTGGTCGACCGCGTCGCCGGTGGCGAGGTCAAGGAGATCATCCTCGCCGTCAATGCGACGGTGGAGGGCCAGACGACCGCGCATTACCTCACCGATCAGCTCTCCGGCTTCGACATCAAGGTGACACGGCTCGCGCATGGCGTGCCGGTCGGCGGCGAACTCGACTATCTCGACGAGGGCACGCTGGCCGCGGCGCTGCGCTCGCGGACGGCGTTTTGACAAAGTTGGCGGGGATGCTTGCTGAGATGACTGCCGCAGAACACAACCTTCGCAATGTCATCTCTGCATTTCTTCTGGCCGCGCTGGCCAGTCTCTTCATTTCCGCTCCCGCCTCCGCCGCAAAGATCGACGACCAGTTCCGCGCCTGGCTGCAGAACGACCTTTGGCCGCAAGCAAGGGCGAAAGGCATTTCCAAAACCACCTTCGATGCGGCCTTTGACGGCATCAAGCCCAATCTGAAGCTGCCCGACCTGGTCAAGCCGGGCGATAAGGCGACCACGCCGCGGAAGCAGCACCAGGCCGAATTCGGCTCACCCGGCGCCTATTTCGCCGAGAAGACCGTTCGCGCGGTGACGGCGGGCGGGCGGGCGCGCGAAGCCACCAATGCCAGGACACTTGCATCAATCGAAAAGCGCTACGGCGTGCCGGGCGAAGTGCTGCTGGCGATCTGGGGCCGCGAGACCGGATTCGGCGCGGCAAAAATACCCTACGACGCCTTCGAGGTGCTGGGCACCAAGGCGTTCATGTCGACCAGGAAGGACTTCTTCCGCACCGAGTTGCTTGCTGCACTCGAGATCGTCGAGCGCGGGCTGGCTCCGGTCGGGGCGATGAAATCGTCCTGGGCCGGAGCGCTCGGCCAGCCGCAATTCATGCCGACCTCGTTCCTGAAACATGCCGTCGATTTCGACGGCGACGGCCGCGCCGACATCTGGAACTCGACGCCGGACGTGCTGGCCTCGATCGCCAATTATCTCGTCCATTACGGTTGGGTAAAGGGCCGTGGCTGGGGTTTCGAGGTGACGGTGCCGGAAAGCGTTTCCTGTTCGCTGGAAGGCCCGGACCAGGGCAAGAAAATCTCGCAATGGGCTGATATGGGCATCAAGCGCGTCGGCGGCAAACCGTTTCCAGCAAGTGAGCTGAAGGCCGAGGGTTTTCTGTTGATGCCGGCAGGGCGCAGCGGCCCGGCCTTTATCGCCACACCCAATTTCTACGTGCTGAAGCAATACAACACCAGCGACCTCTACGCGCTGTTCATCGGCCACGGCGCCGACCGCATCGCCCATGGCGATGGCAATTTCGCCGGCAGCTGGGGCGCGGTTGGCGGGCTCCACCGTTCGGACATCGCCGCTCTGCAACGCGCGCTGGAAGCCCAGGGCTATGATGTCGGCAGCGCCGATGGCCTGCCCGGCTTCAAGACCCGCCGTTCGATAGGCGCTTGGCAAGCCAAGAACGGGCGCGCCGCCACCTGCTTCCCTGACGCCGGCTTGGTCGCGGCGCTGAAGTAGCCGCGACATTCGCCAGATTTTCCCCGATCGGCAGCCTCTATTGGCTGGCTTATGCGTCGACATCCACCGGCCTTTCTGGCCCATTGAGCCGTCGTATAAATGCTCGTTGCCCGCCACGAGGCCGCCGGATATGGTGTTGACCAACTGGACAAAAACCGCAACGGTAAGAGGTCAGTGGGGCCGTCTCAAGGCCCGAAAAGAATTCCACAACCCTGAGCCGGGAACTCAGGTCAACAAACAACAAAACAGGGAACAATCACGATGATGATGGAAAAGTTTGCTCTACGCTCTCGCTTCCTGCTGGCGGGTGCAGCCATGTCCGCGCTGCTTCTGGCCGGCGCGCCCGCCGGTGCGGTCACGCCCGCCGACACGCTGGTCGAAGGTTTCGCGATCGACGACATCATCTCCATGGATCCGGGCGAGGCGTTCGAGCTGTCGACCGCCGAGGTCACCGGCAACACCTATGATCTGCTTGTCCGTCTCGACCTCAGCGACACCTCCAAGGTCAAGGGCGACCTCGCCGAAAGCTGGACCGTCTCCGACGACGGCCTGACCTACACGTTCAAACTCAAGCCCGGCCTGAAATTCGCTTCCGGCAACCCGATCACCGCGGCCGACGTCGCCTGGTCGTTCGAACGCGCCGTCAAGCTCGACAAGAGCCCGGCCTTCATCATCGGCCAATTCGGCATCAGCGGCGACAACGTCGCCGAGAAGGCCAAGGCGGTCGACGAGACCACCTTCCAGTTCACCGTCGACAAGGCTTATGCCCCGAGCTTCGTCCTGAACTGCCTGTCGGCAACGGTCGCTTCGGTGGTCGACGCCAAGCTGGTCAAGGAACATGTCGCGGCGGTCACGCCGAGCGCCGACTACAAATGGGACAATGATTTCGGCAATGCCTGGCTGAAGACCGGCTATGCCGGCTCCGGCGTCTTCAAGCTGCGCGAATGGCGTGCCAATGAGGCAGTCGTTCTCGAGCGCAACGACAATTATTACGGCGAGAAGGCCAAACTTGCCCGCGTCATCTACCGCAACATGAAGGAAAGCTCGGGCCAGCGCCTGGCGCTCGAAGCCGGCGACATCGACGTTGCCCGCAATCTCGAGCCGAACGATCTCGACGCCATCGCCAAGAATGCTGATCTGACCTCGACCAGCGCGCCGAAGGGCACGGTCTATTACATCAGCCTCAACCAGAAGAATGCCAACCTTGCCAAGCCGGAGGTACGCCAAGCGTTCAAATACCTGGTAGACTACGATGCGCTGAGCTCGACGATCCTCAAGGGCATCGGCGAAATCCACCAGACCTTCCTGCCCAAGGGCGTGCTCGGCGAATTGGATGAGAATCCGTTCAAGCTCGATGTCGCCAAGGCCAAGGAGTTGCTGGCCAAGGCCGGTCTGCCCGACGGCTTCAGCGTAACCATGGACGTACGCACCGGCCAGCCGACGACCGGCATGGCGGAATCGATCCAGCAGACGCTTGGCCAGGCCGGCATCAAGCTCGAGATCATCCCGGGCGACGGCAAGCAGACGCTGACCAAATATCGCGCCCGCAACCACGACATCTATATCGGCCAGTGGGGCCAGGACTATTTCGACCCGAATTCCAACGCCCAGACCTTTGCCTCGAACCCGGACAATTCGGATGCGGGCAAGTCCAAGACGCTCGCCTGGCGCAACGCCTGGGACATTCCGGACCTGACCAAGGAAACGGAAGCAGCACTGCTCGAGAAGGACGCCGGTAAACGCGCTGACATGTACAAGGATCTGCAGAAGAAAATTCTCGACACCAGCCCCTTCGTCGTCATCCACCAGCAGCTGGAAGTCGCCGGCCTGCGCAAGAACCTCAAGGGCTTTGCGCTCGGCCCGAGCTTCGACAGCAATTTCGTCGGGCCGGTGTCCAAGGAATAGTGCTCGCGGACACGCCGCATGAGCACGGTTGAAAAGGAAGTGGCGGCGGGGCGTGGCAGCGCCCGCGCCGTCGCTATTGCGTCATCGCTTGGCCGTTTCCTGGTCATTGCGATCACGACCTATCTTGGTCTGCTCGCGGTCACCTTCTTCATCGGCCGCGTCATTCCGATCGACCCGGTGCTGGCGGTGCTCGGCGACCGGGCGCCGGCCAATGTCGTCGAGCGCACGCGCCGGGAGATGGGCCTCGACCTGCCGTTGATCGAGCAGTTCTACATCTATGTGAAAAATGCCCTGAACGGTAATTTCGGCATCTCCGTGCTGACCACCAATCCGGTCATGACCGACATTCGCCGGGCGCTGCCGGCCACCACCGAACTGGCGACGCTGGGAACGCTTATCGGGGCGCTGTTCGGCGTGCCGCTCGGCGTGCTGGCGGCGGTCAAGCGCGGCAGTCTCATCGACCAGATCGTGCGCATCATCGGCCTGATCGGCTATTCCGTGCCGATCTTCTGGCTCGGCCTGCTGGCGCTGGTGCTGTTCTATGCCAAGCTGCAATGGGTTGCCTTCCCGGCGCGGCTCGACGTCGTCTACGAATACACTTTTACGCCGATCACCGGCTTCTATCTCCTCGACTCCGCGATGCAGGGGCAGTGGGACGTGTTTTACGACGCCTTCCGCCACATCATCCTGCCGGCATCGCTGCTCGGCTACTTCTCGCTCGCCTATATCAGCCGCATGACGCGCTCGTTCATGCTCAACGAACTGTCGCAGGAATACATCGTCGCGGCACGCGCCAAGGGCCTGTCGGAAACCCGCATCATCTGGGGCCACGCGCTGCGCAATGCGGCGGTGCCGATGGTGACGGTGATCGCGCTCTCCTATGCCGGGCTGCTCGAAGGCTCGGTGCTCACCGAAACAGTGTTTTCGTGGCCGGGCATCGGCCTTTACATCACCAATTCGCTGCAGAACGCCGACATGAATGCGGTGCTCGGCGGCACCATCGTCATCGGCTCGGTGTTCATCGCCATCAATCTCCTCTCCGACCTGCTGTATCGGGTGCTCGATCCGAGGACGAAGGTTCAATGAGCAGAGGTATTCCACTTTCGGGCCTAGAGCAGTTCACCGTTTCACGGAAACGGCGACCCGCTCTAACTCATTGTTTTTACGCAATTCCGGACGGAAAACCGTTTCACACTTTTCCTGGAATTGCTGCGGCCAATCACCCCCACTCCGGCCCTTCGGGCCACCTCTCCCCCTGCCCGGGGGAGAGGAAAAGCCGGTCGCACGCCTGGCGCCTTTCATCTCCCCCGTCGAGCGGGGGAGAGGTGGTCTGCGAAGCGGGCCGGAGTGGGGGTCGACAGTACCAAGAGGCATCGTCATGACCGCCTCCGACGCCCGCCCTCTCTCCCGTCGCGACTGGCTGCTCAGCGAGCGGCCGGCCTCGCGTATGCAGGCAAGGCTCGGTCGCGCCTATGTGGCGTGGCGGCGCTTTTCCGCCAACCGTCTGGCCTTTCTCGGCCTGCTCATCATCGTTGCCCTGCTGGTCGTTGCCGCCCTTGCCGGCGTGCTGGCACCTTATTCTCCGACGTTCGGCGACCTGAAGAACGCGCGCCTGCTGGCGCCGAGCGCCGAGCACTGGTTCGGCACCGATGATCTCGGCCGCGATATCCTGTCGCGCATCCTCTACGGCTCGCGCTGGACCCTTTATGTGGTCATCCTGGTCGCCATCATCGCGGCACCGATCGGCCTTCTGGTCGGCACGGTGGCCGGCTATGCCGGCGGCTGGACCGATGCCATCCTGATGCGCATCACGGACATCTTCCTCGCCTTTCCCAAGCTGATCCTGGCGCTGGCCTTTGTCGCAGCACTTGGCCCCGGCATCGAGAATGCGGTGCTGGCCATCGCCATCACCTCATGGCCGCCCTACGCCCGCATCGCGCGGGCAGAGACGCTGACGGTGCGCAATTCCGACTACATCAAGGCGGTGCAGCTGATGGGCGCCTCGCCCTTCCGCATCGTGCTGCGCCATATCATGCCGCTTTGCATTTCGTCCCTGATCGTCAGGGTGACGCTCGACATGGCCGGCATCATCCTGACCGCCGCCGGGCTCGGTTTCCTCGGCCTCGGCGCGCAACCGCCGCTGCCCGAATGGGGCACGATGATCGCGTCCGGCCGCCGCTTCGTGCTCGACCAGTGGTGGGTGGCCGGTGCGCCGGGCTTCGCCATCCTCATCGTCAGCCTCGGTTTCAATCTGCTTGGCGATGGGCTACGCGACGCGCTCGATCCCCGTAGTGGTGACCAATGAGCGCGCTTCTCGACGTCGACGACCTGCGCGTCACCTTCCCGACCCGCACCGGGCTGATCGAGGCGGTGCGCGGCGTCTCCTTTTCGCTCGGTCGCGAACGGCTCGGCATCGTCGGCGAATCCGGCTCCGGCAAATCGCAGACCGGCCGCGCCATTATGGGGCTGACGCCGCCGCAGGCGCGGATATCGGCCAACAAGCTCGCCTTCGACGGCATCGACCTGCTCAGCGTCTCGGCGCGCGAACGTCGGAAGCTGCGCGGCAAACGCATCGCCATGATCCTGCAGGACCCGAAATATTCGCTCGACCCTGTCATGAGCATCGGCCGCCAGATCGTCGAGACGCTGCGCACCCATGAAAAGGTCGGCAAGGCCGAGGCACGCGACCGCGCATTGGCCATGCTGGAGGCGGTGCAGATCCGTGATCCCTCTCGCGTCTTCAACCTGCATCCGCATGAAGTTTCGGGCGGCATGGGCCAGCGCGCCATGATCGCCATGATGCTGATCGCCGGTCCGGAAATGATGATCGCCGACGAGCCGACCTCGGCGCTCGACGTCACCGTGCAGCTTGATGTGCTCGGCATTCTCGACCGGCTGGTCAGTGAGCGCGGCATGGGGCTGATCTTCATCTCGCACGATCTGCGCCTGGTCTCGTCCTTCTGCGACCGCGTCATCGTCATGTATGCCGGCAAGGTGGTAGAGCAGCTCAAGGCGTCCGAACTCGGCCATGCCCAGCATCCCTACACGCGCGGCTTGCTCAATTGCATGCCCAAGATCGGTGCCGACCGCCACCCGCTGCCGGTGCTCGACCGCAAGCCGGAGTGGGCGGCATGACTTCCGCGATTGCCGTCGACAGGCTGGAAGTGATCTTCGACCGTTTTCGCGCACTGAAGGGCGTCAGCCTCGACGTGCAGCCGGGCGAATCCTTTGGCCTGGTCGGCGAATCCGGCTCCGGCAAATCGACGCTGCTGCGGGCCATCGCCGGCCTTGCACCGGTCGCTTCGGGCGGCATCGCCGTCAACGGCAAGACGCTCGGGCCACGCCGCGACAAGGCCTTCTACCGCGAAGTGCAGATGGTCTTCCAGGATCCGTACGGCTCGCTGCACCCGCGCCAGACCGTCGACCGCCTGCTGCAGGAGCCGCTTGCCATCCATGGCTTTGCCGACGGCGAAAAGCGTATCCAGCGGGCGCTCGACGAGGTCGGCCTCGGCAACGGTTTTCGGTTCCGCTATTCGCACCAGCTCTCCGGCGGCCAGCGCCAGCGCGTGGCGATTGCGCGTGCACTCATTCTCGAACCGTCGATCCTGCTGCTCGACGAGCCGACCTCGGCGCTCGATGCCTCGGTGCAGGCGGAAGTGCTCAACCTGTTGGAAGAGGTACGCAGGCGGCGCAAGCTGACCTTCCTGATGGTCAGCCACGACCTCGCCATCATCACCCATATGTGCGAGCGGCTGATGGTGATGCAAAGCGGCGAGGCGGTGGAGAATCTGGCGGCGGCAGACCTTGTCGAACGCCGCGTAACCAAGGATTATACGCGCAATCTGTTGCGGGCCAGCGATGGGTTTGTGAGGGCGTAGCTGAATCTCTACGTCGAGTTCTGTGGCGCCTCCCTCTGGCCTGCCGGCCATCTCCCCCACGGGTGGGGAGATTGGCAGTCATCGCGGCCTTCGCCAATCTCCACCGTTGCAGGTCGAGCGCGGCGCTGAAGCCTCCGATCTCCCCCCTTGTGGGGGAGATGTCCGGCAGGACAGAGGGGGGCGCGAAGGAACGCGGCGCTGCTCGCAACCTGCCCTCAGGCCGTGCCGCCTTCCGGGATGGTAGCATCATCGGCAGGAGCTGTGTTGTCTTGCTCCTGCTTCGGCTCCTTGATCCTGAACCACGTCACATAAAGCGCCGGCAGGAACAGCAGCGTAATCGCCGTGCCGGCAATGATGCCGCCCATCATGGCATAGGCCATCGGCCCCCAGAACACTTCGCGTGCGATCGGGATCAGCGCCAGGCTGGCGGCGGCCGCCGTCAGCGCGATCGGGCGCATCCTGTGTTCCGTCGCTTCGATGACAGCGGCCCAGCGGTCCTTGCCTTCCCGGACGAGATCCTCGATCTGCACGATCAGGATGACCGAGTTGCGGATCAGGATGCCGATCAGCGCCAGCACGCCCAGGATGGCGACGAAGCCGAGCGGTGCTCCGCTCGGCACCAGGGCCGCCACCACGCCGATCAGGCCGAGCGGCGCCACGGCCACCACCAGGAACAGACGCTGAAAACTCTGCAACTGCACCATCAGGATCGTCGCCATGACGAACAGCATCAACGGCACGACGGCGGCGATCGGTCCCTGGCTTTTGGCGCTCTCCTCGACCGAGCCGGCGGTGGCGATCGAATAGCCCGGCGGCAGCTTGGCGGTGAAGGCATCGACCGACGGCTTCAACTCGTTGACGACGGTGGCCGGCAGCACGTCGCCGACCAGTCCGGCGCGCACGGTGATGGTCGGGATGCGGTCGCGTCGCCACACCGTTGGCTGCTCCAGATCGTAGCGGAAGTTGGCGACGGCCGCGAGCGGGATCGCCTCGCCGGTACTGGTCGGCAGCTGCATGTTCTGCAAGGTTTCGATCGAGCCGCGTTCGGACCCACGCGAGCGCGCCACGACATTGATCAGATAGGTGGCGTCGCGCACCTGCGTGATAGTGGCGCCGCCGACCGTACTGTTCAGCGCGCTGGCGATGTCGGAGGAGGTGATACCGAGCTGGCGTGCCTTGTCCTGCAGCACGTCGACCCTCAGCACACGCTGCGGCTCGTTCCAGTCGAAGGTCGGCGCTGCTAGCTTTGGATTGGCGGAGATGACACCGGCGAATTGCTGCGCCAGTTCGCGCACCGTCTGGATGTCGGGACCGCCGACGCGATATTGCACCGGGCGGCCGACCGGCGGTCCGAGTTCGAGCGGCTTGACGAAGGCGTCGGTGCCGACGAACTCCTCGCGCAGCAGTTTTTCAAGCGCCGGCTTGACCCGGTTGCGGGCCGCGATGCTTTTGGTGACGATGACGGTCTGGCCGAAATAGGGGTTGGCCGGCTGCACGTCATAGGCGAGCACGAAACGCACCGCGCCCTGGCCGATATAGGACGAAAAATGGTCGATGTCGGGATTGCCGACCAGCGCCCGCTGCTCGAACCGCTCCATCTGGTCGCGCGTATCGGCGATCGAGGCATTCTGCGGCAGGTTCCAGTCGACGATCAGCTCCGGCCGGTCCGATGGCGGAAAGAACTGCTGCTGCACCAGCCCGAAGCCGGCGATCGAGCCGGCAAACAAAAGCACTGTGACGATGATGGTCAGCCAGTGATGGCGCACCGAGCCGACAAGCACGCGCCGGAAAAGCGAGGTGAAGCGGCCAGGCTGGTCGTGATGCTTGGTTTTCATCGTCGCCGGCAGGATGGTGACGCCGAGCAGTGGCGCAAACAGCACCGCCACGACCCATGACACCAGCAGCGAAACGGCGATGACCACGAACAGGGTGAAGGTATATTCGCCGGCGGCGCTGTTGTTGAGGCCGATCGGGATGAAGCCGGCGACCGTCACCAGCGTACCGGTCAGCATCGGAAAGGCGGTCGATGTGTAGACATAGGTCGCCGCCTTGCGCAGATTGTCGCCGACCTCCAGCCGCGCCACCATCATCTCGACCGCGATCATCGCGTCGTCGACCAGAAGCCCGAGCGAGATGATCAGCGCCCCCAGGGAAATACGCTGCAGCGAAATGCCGAGATAGGCCATGACCGTGAAGGTGATGGCCAGCACCAGCGGGATCGACAGCGCCACGACGAAGCCGGCGCGCATGCCGAGGCTGATGAACGACACGGCGAGCACGATGGCGACCGCCTCGAACAGCGCGCGCGTAAAGCCCGAGACGGCCTCCTCGACGATGACCGGCTGGTCGGCCACCAGATGCACGCCGACACCGACCGGCAGGTCGGCCAGCACCTTGTCCATCTCCTTGTGCAGCGCCTCGCCGAATTCGAGCAGGTTGGCGTTGGGTTTCATGCCGATGGCGAGCCCGATCGCGTCCTGGCCGTTGAAGCGGAATAGCGCCGTAGGCGGATCGACATAGCCGCGCGTGATCGTCGCCACGTCGCTGAGGCGGAAGAAACGGTCATCGACCCGCAGATTGATGGCGCGCAGGCTGTCCTCGGAGGTGAACTGCCCGCCGACCCGCACGCTGATGCGCTCCGGCCCGGACTGGATGACGCCGGACGGCGTGATCGCGTTCTGCGCCTGCAGGCTCGCCACGATCGCTTGCTGGTTGAGGCCGAGGGCGGCGATCTGGCGGGTCGAGAATTCGAGATAGATCGCCTCGTCCTGGGCGCCGACGAGGTCGACCTTGCCGGCGTTGGGCACGGTCAGGATTTTTGTTCTGGCGTCCTCGACATAGTCGCGCAACTGGCGCGGCGTCAGCCCGTCCGATGTGAAGGCGTAGATGTTCCCATAGACGTCGCCGAAGCGGTCGTTGAAGAAGGGTCCCTGCACCCCCTGCGGAAACTGCGCCGCGATGTCGTTGACCATGTTGCGCACCTGAATCCAGTTCGGCACGACATTGCGTGCTTTGGTGGTGTCCTTCAGGTTGACGAAGATGACGGTCTGGCCGGCCGTGGTGACGGACTTGGTGTAGTCGAGGCTGTCGAGTTCCTCGAGTTTCTTCTCGATACGGTCGGTCACCTGCTGCACGGTTTCCCTGACCGAGGCGCCCGGCCAGTTGGCCTGGATGATCATCGTCTTGATGGTGAAATTGGGGTCTTCTTCACGGCCGAGATTGAGGTAGGAGAACACGCCAGCCACGACGAAGACAAGCATGAAATACCAGACCATGGAGCGGTGGTTGAGCGCCCAGTCGGAGAGATTGAAGCCTTTCATGAGGCCACTCCCTCGGGCACTGTCACCTTCTGGCCTTCGCTCAGGCTGTGGACGCCCGCCGTGACAACACGCATGCCGGCCTCCAGCCCCTCGGCCACCGTGAAGGTGCCGCCATTCTTCGACGCGACCTTTATGTCGTGTGCGTTCACGCTGGATGTCTGCGGGTCGACGATCCATACTTTCGCGGAACCGTTCTTTTCGAACAGCGCCGACATGGGCAATTCGATCGTCGGTGCCACCTTGGTCACGCGGGTCGCCGTCACCGTCGAGCCGAGCCGGAAGGCCTGTGGCGGATCCGTGAGCGTCAGCTTGACGCGCCGCGTGCGGGTCGAGCCCTCGGATTGCGGTGCGATCTCGCGCAGCTTGGCCCCGGTCTGGATCGTAGGCAGCGACTGCAGGATCACCTGGAAGGGCGTGCCGGCCTCAAGATCACCGGTCAATTGATCGGGAATGTCGACCACCGCCTCGCGCAGGTCCGAACGCGCCACGGTGACGACGGTCTGGCCGGGCGAGACCGTCTGGCCAACTTCGGCGCCGACCGCGGTGACGACACCGTCGAAATCAGAGAACAGCCTGGCATAGCCGAGCTGTTCCTGCGATTTGGCAAGCGAAGCCTTGGCCCGCTCGACACCTGCCTCCGCGGCTTTGCGCGCCTGCTGCGCGGCATCGAAGACAGCTTGCGTGGCGTTGGCCGAGGCGAGCAACTGGCGCTGCCGTTCTTCGCTGGCGGCGGCGTTGGCGAGCTGCGCCTCGGCATTGGACAGTTCCGCCTTGGCCGCCTGGAGGCCCAACTCCAGTGCGGCCGGATCCAGTGCCGCTATCGTCGTGCCCTTGCTGACGATGTCGCCGACCTGGACGTCGCGCGAGACGACCCGGCCAAGCAGGCGGAAGGCCAGGTCGGCGCTGACCTGCGGTTCGACGGATCCGGCAAAACCGAAGATTTGCGTGGTGCGCGGCTCGATCACCATCGACAGCACCGGTCGGACGATCTCGGGCGGCTTTTCCTCCGACTTGGAGCAGGATGCCAGCGCGCCGAGCATGAGCACGCCGAGCAGGATGCGTGGCGTCCGGCTCATTGGCCCGCTCCCGATATCTCGATCGTCTGTCCAGGGCTGAGCAGCTGTCCTCCAGCGGTGACGACGCTCTGGCCCGCATCCAGCCCCTTGGCGATCACGACCGTGCCCGAATTGAACGCCAGCACTTCGACCGGCGCCATCGTCACTGCCTTGGTCGAGGGATCGACGATCCAGACCGCCGGCTTGCCGCCGCTGGACGTCAGCGCCTGCCAAGGCAGCAGGATCGCCTTCGCCGGCTTGGCGCTTACCGTGCCGATGACGGCTGCCCCAAGCGGCATGCCGGCGGGCGTGTCGGGAATGGCGATTTTGACCCGGATCGAGCCCGAAGCCGGGTCGACCGCAGGCGAGATTTCGCGGACCTTGCCCGTCGCCCTGACCTGCGGATCGGACAACAGCGTGATCGTCACCGCAGGCGATGCCGGTGTCTTGGCGATCAGCGTCTCCTGCACGTTGAACACGGCGTCGCGGTCACCGTCCTCGGCGACGGTGAAGACGGTTTGCGCGGCTTGCACCACTTGGCCGGTTTCGACTTGGCGGGCGGTGATCACGCCGGCGGCGCCGGCCTTGAGCTCGGTGAAGGACAGGTTTTGCTGGGCGTTGGAGAAAGCGCTCTGCGCGGCATCGACGCTGCCTTGTGCCACCTTCAGGGCCTGGTCCGCGGCGTCATAATCGCGCCTGGTGGTAAAACCCTGGGCGAGCAGCGTCTTCTGCCGTTCGAAGGCGGCGGCGGACTGGGTCAATTGCGCCTGCGCCGCGTCGAGATCGGCCTGCGCCGAGCGCAAATCGGATTCCTGCTCCTGCGGATCGATCCGGGCGAGCACCGTGCCTTGATCGACATGCTGGCCGACATCGACAAACCGTTCGGCGACGCGACCGCCGACCCGGAACGACAGATTGTTCAGCGTACGCGCCGCGATCACCCCGGTCAGTGAGGTCCTTGGCGCATAGTCGGCCATCGCCACCGTTTCGGTGCGCACCATGATCTGCAGTTTCTTGTCCACCGCTTCCTGCTTCTGGCAGCCGACCAAAAGCAGCGCAGCCGTGCAGGCGAAAAGCGCTGGGGCGGCTGGAAAAGACAAAAGACCGGGAGCTTGGACCGATGGCTGCGAGACGGGCGAAGTCACGTTCCTGCTCATGGGCTCCCCCGGCCGCGGGCCGCCCGCTGATCGCGATGCCTCGTGGACATCCAGAGGATAGTCGATCCCCGGGAAAAGGAAACCGGTCTCGTACGTGTATCGCCTGACTGGTTAAGCGCCGGATCTGCCCACCGCAGGCCCAATCGCCTGCCGGTGGTGCCGACTTGAGGAAAACGTGAAATAAGGTCAGAAGACGTCTCAACGGCATCAAACAGGACGGGCGCCGGCCCGGTGAGGGATACGATGAAGAATTCAGCCATTTCCGAACGCAAGAACCAATCGATTTCCCGCGGCGTAGGCATGACCACGCAGATCTATGCCGACCGGGCTGAAAATTCGGAAATCTGGGATGTCGAGGGGCGTCGCTATATCGATTTCTCCTCGGGCATCGCCGTCGTCAACACCGGGCATCGCCATCCCAGGGTGATCGAGGCGGTCAAGGCACAGCTCGACCGCTTCACCCACACCTGCCACCAGGTGGTGCCCTATGAGAGCTATGTGCGCCTGGCCGAACGGCTGAACGGCATGCTGCCCGGCAAGTTCGAGAAGAAGACGATCTTCGTCACCACCGGGGCCGAGGCGGTAGAGAACGCCATCAAGATCGCCCGCAATGCCACCGGCCGTCAGGCGGTCATCGCCTTCGCCGGCGGCTTCCATGGCCGCACCTTCATGGGCATGGCGCTGACCGGCAAGGTCGTGCCCTACAAGGTCGGCTTCGGCGCCATGCCGGGCGACGTCTATCATGCGCCGTTCCCGGTGCCGCTGCACGGTGTCTCGGTCGCCGACTCGCTGGCCGCGCTCGACCGGCTGTTCAAGGCCGATGTCGATCCGGCCCGCGTCGCAGCCATCATCATCGAGCCGGTTCAGGGCGAAGGCGGTTTCTACGACGCGCCGCGTGACTTCCTGGTTGCGCTGCGCAAGCTTTGCGACCAGCACGGCATGCTGCTGATCGCCGACGAAGTGCAGACCGGCTTTGCCCGCACCGGCAAGATGTTTGCGATGGATCACCATGAGGTGGCCGCAGACATCACCACCATGGCCAAGAGCCTGGCCGGCGGTTTCCCGCTGGCCGCGGTCACTGGCCGCGCCGAAATCATGGATGCGCCCGGCCCCGGCGGGCTCGGCGGCACCTATGGCGGCAGCCCGATCGGCGTTGCCGCCGCGCACGCCGTGCTCGACGTCATCGAGGACGAAAACCTGTGCGACCGCGCCAACACGCTGGGCGCAAGGCTGAAGCAGCGGCTGCAGTCGATCCGTGACGACGTGCCCGAGATCGTCGACATCAGAGGCCTCGGCTTCATGAACGCGGTCGAGTTCAACGACGTCAAGAAGGGCCTGCCATCGGCCGAGATCGCCAATGCGATCCGGCTGAAGGCGCTCGACAAGGGCCTGATCCTGCTGACCTGCGGCGTCTACGGCAACGTCATCCGCTTCCTGGCGCCGATCACCATCCAGGACGAAGTCATGAACGAAGCGCTCGACATTCTGGAAAGCTCGATCCGCGAAGTCTGCGCCGCCTGAACTTCTACCTCCCCCTTGTGGGGAGGTCGGACCGAAGGTCCGGGTGGGGGTCTGCGCTGACCTTGCAGGACTTGGCTCCTTCTTCGCAATTCCATGGCCGTCTAAGCCGTCCGCCACATCGGAATGATCGAGGCGGCCAGCACCAGTGCCAGCACGATGTTGAGCGCGCGCCATTGCCATTCGGTCTTGAGCAGCCGCGCCAGCACCATTCCGGCCACGCACCACAGTGAAAGCGAGGCGGCGGCCGCGAGGCCGAAGGTGGCGCCGAGCAGCAGCGCGAGTTGCACCGGTCCGCTTGCCAGCGCCGCGAACGAGGCCGCGGCGCCCAGTCCCATCGCCCAGCCTTTCGGGTTCATCCATTGAATGCCGGCGCCGCCCAGAAAGCTGTTCGGCCTGGCCATGCTCACATCCAGATTGGGCGGTCCGCTGCGGCCGATCTTGATCGCCAGCCAGAGGAGATAGAGCGAGCCGATGACCTTCATGGCCAGTTGCAGCGAAGGCACGGCAAGCAGCAGACCGGCAAGCCCGGCGGCAGCGGCACCCGTGACGGTGGCGAGGCCGGCGGCGCTGCCGACCAGCAGGGGCACGGAACGGCGAAAGCCGAACTGCGCGCCGGACGCCGTAGACAGGGTCGTGGCGATGCCGGGCGTGGTGGTGGCGACGATGGCAAACAGGATGAGCGGGAGAATGGGCTCGAGCATGCGGCGTCCTCTGTGAGAGGGCTGCGATCGTAGCCGCGCGCGAACTTCAGTAAATGCAATGTTTGCCATGGTCAGCATTAGGATAGATAATGCCACCCATGATCCGAAATCTCGACATGGCGCTGATCCGCACCTTCATCACCGTCGCCGACAAGGCCAGCATGACGGCGGCGGCCAATGCGCTGCACCTGACGCAAGGTGCTGTCAGCCAGCAGGTCAAGCGGCTGGAGGAGGCGCTCGGCTCCAGCCTGTTTACGCGCGACCGGCGCGGCTTGCGGCTGACGCGCGCCGGTGAACAGCTGTTCGGCAGGGGCAAGCGGTTGCTGGCCTTGAATGACGAGATCTGGGCCGAGATGGCTGGGACACCGGTGGCCGGCCAGGTGCGGCTGGGCGTGCCCTACGACCTTGTCGGCACCTTGCTGGCGCCGGTGCTGAAGACCTATGCCGAGACCTATCCGCAGATCGAGATATCGCTGGTCTGCGCCTCGTCGCCGGAACTGACGGCTGCCCTTGCGGCCGGGACCATCGACCTTGCAGTGATCGAGGAACGCGTCGGCCCGTCGGCCGGTGAGTGCCTTGCCATCGACCGGCTGGTCTGGGTCGGTGCCAAGGGCGGCATTGCCCGCGCCAAGCGGCCGCTGCCGGTCTCGATCGTCGCCGATACCTGCGCCTTCCGTCCGGCGGTGCTGGCGGCGCTCGGTGAGCATGGGCTGGAGTGGCGCACCGTGTTCGAAAACGGCAACATCGACGCGACGACCGCGACGGTGCGGTCGGACCTTGCCGTCACCACCTGGCTGGCCTCCACCGTGCCGGCCGATCTGGACATACTGCCATCGGAGTCCGGCCTGCCGCCGCTGCCGAATTTTGCCATCAATCTGCATCTGCCGAGGCACGGTGTCGGGCCGGCCGCGCAGGAATTCGCGCGGCACATCCGCGATGGCCTGGCGCGGCGGCCGGTGGCGGCTTGAGAGACTTCTCAGAACTTGGGTTCCTCTACCCCGTCGCTCTCCCCCCTCCGGAGGGAGAGGAAAGCACGCCAAGGCCGTCCTGCTACTTCCAGTTCCTGCGCCGTTCGAGCTCGGCCTCGGATGCTTCTCCTGTGACAAACGAGCCGACCTTGATCTCGCCTGATCGTTCGTAGGTCGCCATGATGACGCCTGTGCTGGTTGCCTGCGACTTGATGAGCTTGAAGGCGGCCGGCATCGCGCTGTCGCCGAACAACCGCTTGCCTTTGCCCAGCAACAGCGGGAAGATCATCAGCCGAATTTCGTCGATCAGCCCGTTGGCGAGCAAGGTCTGGATCAGATCGCCAGATCCCTGGATGAGCAGGTCAGGGCCATCCTCCTGCTTGAGACGGCGCAACTCCGCAACGGTATCAGGCCCGAGCGATTGCGTGTTCTGCCAGGTGAGGGTGTCAGGCCGATGCGTCGCCACATATTTGGTCGCGGGGTTGAAGGCATCCGCGATCGGATCTTTCTGATACGGCCAGTAGGCGGCGAAGATGTCGTAGGTTCTGCGGCCGAGCAGCAGGGCGAAAGGCTTGGAGAACAGTTCATCCATCGCCGCGCCCCCCGCCTCGTCAAAATAATGGAAGGTCCAGCCGCCGAACTTGAAGCCGCCGACCGGATCCTCATGCGGGCCGCCGGGCGCCTGCATGACGCCGTCGAGGCTGACGAATGTCGCCGAGATGATCTTTCTCATTCCAATGCTCCCGCTCTTCGGTCCACGCCGTCGTGGCCGGACTTCAGCCCAAGGACGGGCGACGAGCCACCGGTCCGACAGGACATATGAAATTTTGGCAAACCACCATCATTTGCGAGGCCCGGGGTGGAGATCTTCCGACGAGAACCAGACATCGCCCGATATGGCGGTGGCGGTGTCGTCCGGCGCCCTGTCCTGCACCAGCCAGATCGAGCGGCTGCGCGCGGCCTGCTCGCGCGTCGGGATCCTCGACGCTGAGGCTGCGAGCGAGGCGCCGACGCAGGGAATGAACCACGACCGCATGAACGGATCGCAGGCGAAGCCTTTTTCGGTGCGGGTCACCATCACCGCCAGCGGGACGCGCTCGGCCGGGCGCCAAGGGAAGATCATGCGGCCGCCGGGCCGCAGCGCCTTCAGCCACCCTGCTGGTGGCGCTGCGACGCCAGCATTGACGTAGATGATGTCGGATGGCGGCAGGGGCGTCGTCACCGCATCGCCATGGACGACCGTTGCATTGCCATATGCTTCGAGATTTTTGCGCGCCAGATCGGCCAGTTTTTCGTCGAGTTCGAAGCCGGTGACGGTGCCTCCTGGTAAAACCAGCCTGGCCAGCACGGCGGTGTAGTAGCCGGTGCCGGCGCCGATATGAGTGACGGCCTCGCCAGGTTTAGCCGCAAGCTTTCCGATCCACATGGCATGCAGGAAGGGCTCGCCATTGTTGATGCCCTTGTCGTCGTCGAGCGTCACCAGCACGTTCTGGTAGACATGGGCCGGGTCGGCGCTCGGCGTCGTGACCTTGCCGTTGCCGGCGATGACCGTCCACGGACCGGGACCGAGAAACGCTTCGCGCGGCACCTCGGTGAAAGCCGCTTCCAGGCGTGGGTCGGGCGAGCCGGCATGGGCGACCAGCAGCCGCGCGTAGAATTTCCTGATGTCTTCGATCCGGGCCATGCTGCGGGACAACATAGCGCGGATTACCGATTTGTCGCGAGACTACCCTTGGCGCACGGTAGTCGATTTTCGAAGCGGAGCTTAGCCGATGCCGAACATGGTGTCGTAGAGCAGCTTGAAGTTGAGCCCCAGGATGACCGCGGCGACTACCCAGGCAAGGGCGGCGACGCCGCGCGGAATGGCGAGATTGCCCATCTTCTTCTTGTCGGAGACGAACTGCACCAGCGGGACGACCGCGAAGGGCAACTGCATCGACAGGATCACCTGGCTGAACACCAGCAACTGGCCGGTGCCCTTTTCGCCATAGAGCGCAGTGACGACCACCACCGGGATGATGGCGAGGCCGCGCGTCAAGAGCCGGCGTGCCCAGTTGGGGATGCGCAGGCGCAGGAAACCCTCCATGACGATCTGGCCGGCAAGCGTTGCGGTCACCGTCGAGTTCAGGCCGGAAGCCAGCAGCGCCACCGCGAACAGGATCGAGGCGATGCCGAGGCCGAGCAGCGGCGACAACAGCTCGAAAGCCTGGCCGATCTCGGCAACATCCTGATGGCCGGTGTTGTGGAAGGCGACCGCCGACACGATCAGGATGGCGGCATTGACGAACAAGGCCAGCATCAGGGCGATGGTCGAGTCCGTCGTTGCCCATTTGATGGCGTCGCGCTTGCCCTTTTCGGTGCGTTCATAGGCGCGGGTCTGCACGATCGAGGAGTGCAGATAGAGATTGTGCGGCATGACGGTGGCGCCGATGATGCCGATGGCGATGTAGAGCATCTCCGGGTTGGTAACGATCTGCGACGATGGCACGAACATGGCATGCAGGATCGAGCCGGCCGGCGGGGCGGCGACAAAGATCTGGATGGCGAAGCAGCTGAAGATGATGATCAGCAGCGCGACGACGAAAGCTTCGAGATAGCGGAAGCCCTTGTTCATCAGCAGCAGCACGAGGAAGGCGTCGAGCGCCGTCAGCATGGCGCCGCCGATAAGCGGAATGCCGAACAGAAGTTGCAGCGCGATCGCGGTGCCGATGACTTCGGCCAGGTCGCAGGCGATGATGGCCAGTTCGCAGGCAATCCACAGCACGAAGTTGACTGGACGGGGATAGTAGGCGCGGCAGGCCTGGGCGAGGTCGCGGCCGGTGGCGATGCCGAGTCGTGCCGCCAGCGCCTGCAAAAGGATCGCCATCAGGTTGGACAGCATGATGATGAACAGCAGCGTGTAGCCGAACTGCGCGCCGCCGGCGAGGTCGGTCGCCCAGTTGCCCGGATCCATATAGCCGACCGAGACCATGTAGCCGGGACCCATGAAGGCGAACAGGCGGCGGAACCAGACCCCCGAACTCGGAACGGCGATCGACGCGTTGACCTCGCGCAGGCTGGGCTCCTCGTCCTCGTCGGGCCTGGCGAACCGCCATGAGGAACGGGAGGCTGTGGCTTCGACTTCGGACATGGGGGAGGGCTTTCCGGGAGACTGGGCGATGTTCCCTTAAGCTATGCCATGGCTCAACATTATGCAATATGCTATATTTCATTGTCGGTGCTTTTTATTCTGCTGGCGGTGTCGGGCGAACTCGCAATCGGAAGTCCGGTTGCACCTGTTGCGGAATGCAAATAAACGGCCTGAAGAATCAGAGCCCGTGCTATGAAAGCATGGATGGCAAATAGTCCTGGGAGGAGCGCGTATTGGCGCTGAAGAACAGACCGGTCCCGCGCGAGCCGCTGCTTGACGCCGAAATTCATTCGGAGGGCTTCCGGCAGCAGCGCGAAGCGCGCCGCAGCGCGCTGGTCGAGGATTATGTCGAGCTGATCGCCGACCTGATCGAAGACGGCAACGAGGCGCGCCAGGTGGACATCGCCGCACGCCTGGGCGTCGCCCAGCCGACAGTGGCCAAGATGCTGACCAGGCTGTGCGCCGACGGCCTGGTGTCGAGAAAGCCCTATCGCGGCGTGTTCCTGACCGATGCCGGCCGCAAGGTCGCGGAGCAAAGCCGCATCCGCCATCAGACGGTGGAAGCCTTTTTGCGCTCGCTTGGTGTCAGCGCCGAGACGGCGCGCATCGACGCCGAAGGCATCGAGCACCATGTCAGCGCCGAGACGCTGGAAGCTTTCCGCAAGGCGATGACGGCGCGCTGAGCCGCCAGATTTCCGGCGCTGCCGGAACCGTCGCACGCCGGGCACGTTGCTCCCGACAGCGCGCGTTTTGTCGCGCGAACGGAGGAAGCGATGGGCATCGAACAAGCACCGACCGCAAAGGGCAAGCAGGCGGCCGCGGGACTGAAACAGGCGGCGGCGAGGGACGAGCGCAAGACCGAGGCGGAAACCGGCCGTCCGCTTAAAAAGGGCGCGGCGCGTTTCGAGGAACGGTCGAAGAGCTCTGACGGCAAGAGCGCCGGCGCCAAACAGGAAGATTAGGCGTCTGACGTGATTGGCTAGAGGCCAAGGCCGCTGTTGGACGTGGTTTACGTCCTTTCTTGCGGCAGTGTCTATCGCCCTCCGCTATGGCTGCGGGCGTTCGAGCCTTTTGAAAGGTCCAGTGGACCTTTCAATTTGCCTGCGGCAAACCGTTCCCTCACTCCCTGACATCCTGCACCCAGCTGCGCGGGTGGCCGTCGACGCGGAACTGGAAGATGAAATAGGGCGGGATGCAGGTGCCTTTGCCGGCTTTTGCCTGCACCAGATCGTCATAGCCTGCGGTGCAGATATAGTCCTCGCGGCAGGGATGCGCCTTGTCGCAGGCGCGCAGGCCGGCGGTCTTGGTGAATTCCTTCGTGCAGAATTTGTGGTCCTTGCCCGACGCGATGCAGTCGTTGAAGCCGGTCTTGGCCAGACGTCCGCACGTCGCCTCGTCGGGAAGCTTGTCGCAGCTCGCCTTGCGCAGCATGCCACCGGGAAAGCCGCCGGTCTTCTGCTGCGGATTGTCGTAGCGCTGGCGCGCCGCGCCATAGCCGGCGAGCTTGACCGGCGGCTTCTTGTCCCGCGCCGGGTCGATGGCGCAGGCCTTGGCGGTGGCCGGGGAGAGGCGGCAATACTGGTCGCTGCCCCAGCTCGACATCCTGATCTCGCCGAACTCGACGGGATCACCGACCGCGGTGCCCGCGTCACTGACGCAGGTGCCGAAGCCCGGATGGATGGCGCTTTCGTGGACACCTGCGCAGCGCAGGCCCGCACCGCAGTTCCAGTCCTTGAAACTTGCATCCTCGCCGCGATAGCAGATCGAGCCCCAGCCATTGTAGAGGTCGGTGCCTTTCAGCGCCTCGGCATATCTGGCGTCCGGACGGGCGGCGAAGCCGCGCGTAAAGTCCGGGTGACTGCCGGCGGCGAACTGCTCGACGATGGCGCGGCGGCGCGGCAGGTCGGCGAAGAACACAGCCGAGCCCGGCACGAAGACGGCGTTGCGGCGCGGCTCGCTGGCCGGATCGGCGCCGGTGTAATGAAAGCCGGCAATGCCATGCGTCTGATGGCAACCGGTGCAGCTCATCTCGTTGAGCCGCAATTTGAAGCCGGCCGCCGACTTGATGGTGGCGAGCGTATTACCCCTGGCGACGTAGTCCTTCAGCGCCTTGTCGATGTCGGCGTCGTCGACCAGCCCGTAGACGATGTTGTTCTGCGACCGGCTGAGGCCGCCGGGTGCGACGGAGACGGCGCTCCTGGCCAGGAATTTTTCATCGATGACCAGCCGGCCATGGTCGAGGTCGTAGATGTTGCGGTCGGTGAGCAGCCATTTGGCGAAAGACGGCTTGTCGGCCAGCACGGTGGCGCGGTCGATCTGGTTTTCCATCTTCGCTTCATAGAAGCTGGACGTCGCCGGATCCCATTTGAAGATCTTCAGGAGGTATTCGGCATGACCGCCGAAATCGCGCCGCGTCGAGGCAGACAGGCGCAGCACCTGCATGTTGAGTTCGAGTCGCATGATCTGCGACGAATTGAGCATGGCGCCCGACAGCGGCCCCTCGTCGGAGCGCAGCCAGGCGGCAAGCTGGTCGGGCGGCAGGTCCTTTTTTCCGGCTGCCAGCCAGCGCTGGGCAATATCGGCGCAGGACACATCGGTGGCGCTTGGCAGGTCCTTGGAGGCGCGCGCTTGTGCCTGCCTGGGTTTGGCGTTGAACACCAGGCTCATGGTCAACGGCAGCCGCGAGGAAATGCGCTGGCCTGCCTTTCCCTTGACCGGCTTTTCAGCAATCGAATAGTGGAAGCGGTAGATCAGCCGGATCTCGCCGCATTCGGTGTGGCCGAGATAGCCGCGGTCCATGCGGTTGACAACGCCGGTGAGGTCCAGCGTCGAGCCGTCGTCGTCGATGTATTTTGGATTGAATTTCTGGCTGGTGTCCTTCGATCTGGCCATGTCGGCGACATAGGGGTCCGGACTGGTCTTCGGCTCGTCGGCGATCTGCTGCTTGACTGTGTCGCGCACCGTCGCCAAAGCCGGTACCGAGAACAGACCGCGATTGTCGACCTCGCGGGTCAGGCCGAGCGCTGGCCCCAGCAGGCGGCTGATCGACAGTCCGCCGCGTTCCAATGCCTGCAAGGTGGCGGGGTCGGTGACGGCAACGCTGGAATCGAGCGTCACCGCGCCGGCTACCGGCGTGCCGAGGCAAAACAACGCCGCAATCAGCGACAGGAACGAACCGATCGTCTTCAAGCCCAATACATCCCCCATCCACGAGCAATGCTACAGGCCTTGCGCACTCTCGGCCAGAGCGGTGAGGCCGTCATGCCAGAACCGCCGCGGTCTGGAAAAATGCTGTGACTTGGAGCAACCATTGAGATAGTTGTTTGTTGGGTTGAGCCCCGCAACAACGGGGAAGTTTGCAGCGCGAGGAGTTGCCATGCTCTGGAGAGGTCGTCGTCAGAGTGACAATATCGAGGACGACCGCAGCGGCGGTGGCGGGCTCGGCGGCGGCGGTGGCCAGTTCCGCATTCCGATCGGCGGCCGCACCGGTGGCGGCGGCAGCATCTTCCTCGTCATCCTGGTGGTGCTGGCCGGATGGTATTTCGGCTTCGATCCGTCGACGATCCTGGGTGGTGGCGGACTGGCGCCGGGCGGCGGCGGCCAGATTACCGAGGACAGCGGCTCTGCTACGCCGGCCAATGATGAGATGAAGCAGTTCGTGGCGACCGTGCTGGCCGAGACCGAGGACACGTGGACCGGCATCTTCAAATCGCAGGGCCTGACCTACGAGGATCCGAAGCTGGTGCTGTTCAGCGGCCAGATCCGTTCGGCCTGCGGCTCGGCGTCGTCGGCCGCCGGGCCGTTCTATTGTCCGGGCGACCACAAGGTCTATCTCGATACAACCTTCTTCCAGCAACTCGACCAACAGTTCGGCGCCTCTGGCGACTTCGCCCAAGCCTATGTGATCGCGCACGAGGTCGGCCACCACGTGCAGAACTTGACGGGCATTATGTCCAAGTTCAACCAGATGCGGCAAGGCATGGACCAGGCGGAGGCCAACCAGATGTCGGTGCGCATCGAGCTGCAAGCCGACTGCTTCGCCGGCGTGTGGGCGCATTTCACCGGGCAGAAGGGCATCTTGGAACAGGGCGATTTCGAAGAGGCGCTCAATGCTGCCCAAAAGATCGGCGACGACACGCTGCAGAAGAAGACGCAAGGCTATGTCGTGCCGGAAAGCTTCAACCACGGCACCTCGCAGCAGCGGCAGACCTGGCTGGCGCGTGGTTACAAGAGCGGCAAGCTGTCGGAGTGCAACACGCTGAGTGGGCCGATCTGACCAGGCCGTTTTCGAGCTTCACCTGCCGGCGATGTTGCCGTCAGGGGCTGTCAGGATGAACGCATCCGGATTGTTCCCTTATTGTTCCTTGCCGCGGGCTCGCCTATAAGTGCGTCCGCCTGCGCCTGAGGGCGAGCAGAGGAGCTTGATCCTGCATGATCGACCCCAAAACCGCCAGACGGGGCCTTGCGCTCGTCTTCACCACGCTGTTGCTCGACATTATCGGCTTCGGCATGATCATGCCGGTGCTGCCGGCCTATCTCAAGGAATTGACCGGGGTCAGCATCAGTGGCGCGGCGATCGAAGGCGGCTGGCTGTTCTTCGTCTATGCGGCGATGCAGTTCGTCTTCGCGCCGATCATGGGTGGCTTGAGCGACCGGTTCGGGCGGCGGCCGATCTTGCTCGCATCGGTGCTGACCTTCTCCATCGACAATCTGATCTGCGCGGTCGCCTGGTCCTACCCGATGCTGTTCATCGGGCGTGTGCTGGCCGGCATTTCAGGCGCCAGCTATTCGACGACTTCAGCCTTCATCGCGGATATCTCGAACGATGAGAACCGGGCAAAGAATTTCGGCCTGCTCGGTATCGCGTTTGGCGTCGGCTTCGTCATCGGGCCGGTTCTGGGCGGGCTGCTCGGCACGTTCGGGCCGCGCGTGCCATTCTATTTCGCCGCCGGGCTCGCCTTCGTGAATTTCCTCATTGCGTTGTTTTTCCTCCCGGAAACGCTCGATGACAAGCATCGCCGCCGCTTCGAGTGGAAACGCGCCAACCCGGTCGGCACGCTGCTGCAGATGCGCCAATATCAAGGCATCGGCTGGATCGGGCTTGTCTTCTTCCTGATGACGCTCGGACACATGATGTATCCGGCGGTCTGGTCGTTCGTCTCCAGCTACCGCTATGGCTGGAGCGAGCAGCAGATCGGCTTCTCGCTCGGCGCCTTCGGCCTGTGCGGTGCGATCGTCATGGCGACGGTGCTGCCGCGCGTGATCCCGAGGCTTGGCGAGTGGAAGACGGCGGTCATCGGCCTGACATTCACGGCAGCCAGCGCTTTCGGCTATGCCTTCGCGTCGCAAGGCTGGATGATCTATGCGGTGATCGTCGTCGGCTGTCTGGAAGCGCTGGCCGATCCGCCGCTGAGGAGCCTCGCCGCCGCCAAGGTGCCGCCTTCGGCGCAGGGCGAGTTGCAGGGCGCGATGACCTCGATCTTCTCGATCACCTCGATCATCACGCCGCTGCTCTATACGGCGATCTTTTCCTGGTTCACCGGGCCAAGCGCGCCGGTGACCTTCGGCGGTGCGCCCTATCTGGTCGGCGCATGTTTTCTGACGCTGGCGGTCATCGTCTTCGTCACCAAGGTGGCGAGGCCCGCGGCGCGCGCAAATGTCTCCGTCGGCGTCGCCGAAGATGGAGCGCAGGTGTGAGCCATGACAGCCGCATTGCGCTGACTCGGGACGGACTGTCGCTGTCGCGGTTGGTCTTCGGCGCCTCGCGTCTGCTCGACAGCGCCGACCGCCCGGATGCCGATCAGGTCGCACGGCTGATCGGCACCGCCGTCGATCTCGGACTGACCAGCTTTGATCATGCCGACATCTATGGGCACTATGAGGTTGAAGCGGCCTTCGGCGCCGGGCTGGCGCGCTGGAAAGGCAAGCGCGACAGCATCGAACTGATCTCGAAATGCGACATCATGAAGAAATCGCCAAACCGGCCGGACAACCGGCTGAAGCACTACGATACCAGCGCCACTCATATCGCGGCCTCGGTCGACCGCTCGCTCGCCAATCTCGGCACCGACTATCTCGACCTGTTGCTGCTGCATCGGCCGGACCCGTTGATGGATGCCGATGAGACGGCGACGGCACTGGCCGGCCTGGTCAAAGCCGGTAAGGTGAGGGCGGTCGGCGTCTCCAATTTCACGCCGTCGCAGTTCGATCTGCTGGCCTCGCGAATGCCGTTCGCGCTCGCCACCAACCAGATCGAGATGTCGGTGCTGAAGACATCAGCGCTGACCGATGGCAGCCTCGACCACGCGCAGCGCCTTGCCTATGCGCCGATGATCTGGTCGCCGCTCGGGGGCGGCTCGCTGTTCACCGGCAAGGAGGGGCGCGAGGCGCGGGTGCGGGCAGCGCTTGCTGCGGTGGCCGCCGAGATCGGCGCCGGCGATCTGGCTGCCGTCGCGATCGCCTGGCTACTGCGCCATCCGGCCCGATTGGTGCCGGTGCTGGGTTCGATGAAGCCGGAACGGCTGGCCGCCATGGTCAAGGCGCTCGATATCGTGCTCGACCGCCAGAAATGGTTCGCCGTCCTGGAAGCCAGTGAAGGCCGGCCGGTGGCGTAAGGGTGGCGCTCGTGCTGCTTGGAGGTCTGCCGGTGGCACTATCCATCATTCGCTTTAGCGGACTGTTGTTCCATGGATATTGGCCGCGCCCCCAAGCATCGTCATCCCAGGGCGAAGCAGGAGCGTAGCTCCGTCGCGGAGACCCTGGGATCCATGCCGTGACTCCGGCCATGGAGTGCAGCGGAGCAGAATTCTGCACCGCTGCGGCGCTTTGAAGTCACGGCATGGATCCTCGGGTCTGCGCTGCGTCGCTACGCTCCTTGCTCCGCCCGTGGATGACGATGGGAGGCAAGTCTCAGCCAAATGTCGAAGTCACGCGATTTGCCTTCGAATGATCAAAGCTTCTTCGTCGAGGATTTAGTGCTCAATTCATTTACTCGGAATGCCGAATATTGATCTGCGCCAGTTCGGCGAGCGTGAGCCGGCCCTGCAAGATATCCATGGTCACGTCAGCGGGCAGTGTTTTTTCGATTTTCAGCTGAGCCTTGCGTTCATCGTAGATCGCCACATCTGCGGCGTCTTCAAGGGCTTCTTCAGCGGCATGTAGGTTCGTATTTTTGCGCATGTCTTTGCCCCAAAACTGTGCCGCGCCGTCGCGGCGGTCCGCTAAGCCCGCTCGGCCAGCAATTCCTCGCCGCGCTTTTCGCGGATCAAATTGACGAAGCGACGGAACAGATAGTGCGAATCCTGCGGGCCGGGCGAAGCTTCCGGGTGATGCTGGACCGAGAACACCGGCCGGCCGGTCAGCGTGATGCCGCAGTTCGAACCATCGAACAGCGAGACGTGGGTTTCCTCGACGCCTGATGGCAGCGAGTCGGCATCGACGGCAAAGCCGTGGTTCATCGAGACGATCTCGACCTTGCCGGTGGTGTGGTCCTTGACCGGATGGTTGGCGCCGTGATGGCCCTGGTGCATCTTGGCGGTCTTGCCGCCCAGCGCCAGTGCCAGCATCTGGTGGCCGAGGCAGATGCCGAACACCGGGATGTCGGTCTTCAACAGATCCCGGATGACCGGCACGGCATAGTCACCGGTGGCTTCCGGGTCGCCGGGGCCATTGGAGAGAAAAATGCCGTCCGGCTGCATGGCAAGGATTTCTTCGGCGCCGGTCTTGGCCGGCACCACCGTGACCTTGGCGCCGAGGCCGGCGAGCAGGCGCAATATGTTGCGTTTGACGCCATAATCGATGGCGACGACATGCATTGTCGGTTCGGTCTGTTCGCCAAAGCCTTCGTTCCACACCCAGGGCGTCTCGCGCCAGACCGAGGACTGGCCCGAGGTGACATCCTTGGCGAGGTCGAGCCCGATCAGGCCCGACCATGCGGCGGCGCGCCGCTTCAGATCGTCGAGATCGAACACGCCGTCGGGCGCGTGCGCGATGACGGCGTTGGGCATGCCCTTTTCGCGGATCAGTGCGGTCAGAGCGCGCGTGTCGATGCCCGACAGGGCGACGATGCCGCGCTTCTTCAGCCATTGGTCGAGACCGGCGCCGGCGCGATAGTTGGAAGGGTTGGTGACATCGGCCTTGAACACGGCGCCGACGGCACCGGCGCGGGCGGCGGGATTGAGGTCCTCGATGTCCTCGTCATTGGTGCCGATGTTGCCGATATGCGGGAAGGTGAAGGTGACGATCTGGCCGGCATAGGAAGGGTCTGTGAGGATTTCCTGGTAGCCGGTCAGCGCCGTGTTGAAGCAGACTTCGGCGACGGCGGAGCCGGTGGCGCCGAGACCGCGACCTTCGATGACGGTGCCGTCGGCCAGCACCAGAAGGGCGGTCGGCTTTTCAGTGGCCCAGGCGGGCGTCGAGGCGGCGGTCATCTCGGCCATGCGGCACTCCTATCAGGCCGCGCGCTGCAACCGGCCCGGCGGGCCATCTGCGCGGCAAACGGCGCGAAGCGGCGATTTCGCGGCTCCCACGCAGTCAAATTTCCGTTCATGCAAGGCCCAGTACATAGGGGAAGGGGGCAGGGCGGTCAATGATCATGCGAAATGCCGCCAGGTTTTATTTCACCTAGCAAAATCAGTGGCTTGCTCCGGCACATCAGGGTTTGCCTTGGCCCGCCCGCGGCGCTATTGTCCGCGCCGATCGAAGGAGAATGCACCATGCGCGGCAAAATCGCCGAATCCCTGAAGAGCGCGATGAAGGCGCAGGACAAGCACCGGCTGCCGACATTGCGGCTGATCCAGGCGGCTATTCACGACCGCGACATCGCCAATCGCGGTTCGGGCAAGGAGCCGGCCAGCGACGAGGAGATCCTGCAGATCCTGGCCAAGATGGTGAAGCAGCGCGAGGAATCGGCCAAAGCCTTCGACGACGGCAAGCGGCCCGAACTCGCCGCGCAGGAGCGCGGCGAGATGGAGATCATCCGCACCTTCCTGCCGACGCAGTTGGACGATGCGGCGGTGACGGCTGCGGCGCGCGAGGCGATCGCCGCGACCGGTGCGGCCAGCCAGAAGGACATGGGCAAGGTGATTGCCGCACTGAAGCAGAAATATGCCGGCCGGATGGATTTCGGCAAGGCGAGCGGCATCGTCAAGGGTCTGCTGCAGTAGGGTGCTGCTCATCTCGTCGCTTGGGTGGCCGACCGGGCGGAATCCAGATCCGTCCGGAATCCAGGTCCAGGGATTGGAACTCGGATATCGCCGAGATGTTTATCCGTCATGCAACTGGAGAGATGTCATGACTGAGAACGAAACCCGCTATGAAACCGGTGCGACGAAATATCCGGCAAAGACCGATGCCGACGCTTCCGATGAATTCTCCCAGGATGCGGCCGCCAACAAGAAGCCCGCCAGCGGAATGGGGCTCACCCGCAGGAAGGATGAAGTAGAAGACCGCACCCGCCAATCGGAGGGACAAAACCCGCCAAGGCAAGTCACGCCGAGCGCCGCAACCGAAAAGACGTCCGGCGCCGGCCCCGCTATCGCGGAGCGTTCAACGGACGCCAAGGCTCCGAAGAGCGGCCGCCAGCCTGGAGCGTATGTCAAGAAGTGATCGCTGGACGGGACCCGAGAGGTCCTGGCATTGCACGGCCGGTCATCAGCGACCGGTTTCCACTTGCGCCTTTCGCGACAGGTTGGTCGGTATCTGTCCGGCGGGCCTGCTCGGCTCCAATGCACGGCGCAATGCCGGCGCTTCCTGCTGGATATGATCCCACAGCCGGTTGGCGATCGGCCCATGCGGTCGGTCGCGGCGCCGCGCCACCACCAGTTCGTCGGTGCGGCCCGGCAGATGGCGGCCGGCAATGGATTGCAGGCGCCCGTCATGCAGTTCTTCCTCGATCAGGAAGCGGGGCAGGTGGCCCCAGCCAAGGCCCTGCAGGATGATCTCCTTCTTCATGCCCTGGTCCGCGACGAAGCATTGCGGCGCACCTTCGATCAGCGAATAGTTTTGCTGTGGCGAATGGCGGGCGCTGTCGCGCATGACGCATTGGGTGAGTGCCTGCATCTGATCCAGAGTGATCGGCTGCTCGATACGCCCGGGCAGAAAGCCCGGCGCCACCACGGGAATGAAGGACACCTTGCACAGATCGACCCATTCCACCCGCGCATCGCCCTTGTCGACCCAGTGCAGGATCAGATCGGCTTCGTCATCGAATAGACGCTCCCATGGGCCGCCCACCGCTTCGAAATGCAGATGCAGGCGCGTGCCTGGGCACTGTGCGAAGAACCGCCCGAGCATGCCCAGCACATGTGGGCGCGGGCACAGGTCGCCTATCACCACGTGGATCTCGCTTTCCTCACCCATCGCCAACTGGGCGGCATGGACGCGCAAACCATCCAACTCGCGCAGCAGCGATAGCGCTCGGCGGTGGAACGACAGCCCTGCCTCGGTCGCACGCACGCGATAGCCGCTGCGGTCCAGGAGGCAAAGGTCGAGTTGTCGCTCCAGCTTGGCGACGGCGGCGAACACCGCCGGGTGCGAGCGATACAGCATGGCCGCCGCAGGCTGAAAACCGCCGGTGCGGACCACTGCATCGAAGCATTGCAGGTCGTGCAGGGTGAATTCGGCCATGTCAGTTTTTATTACAGAGATTGTTCTATCTTTGTAATATCAACAAAATTGCTCCACGGCTAGGGTCTGTCTCGTTCAACGTTCCAGAAGGAATCTTCATCATGAATGAGCTGAATTTCGCCACGACGGGCGACGGCACGCGCATCGCCTACCGCTTCGATGGCGAGGCAAGCAAGCCGGTGCTGGTGCTGTCGAATTCCATCGGCACCACGCTGCACATGTGGGACAGGCAGATCGGCGAATTGTCGAAGCATTTCCGTGTCCTGCGCTACGACTTTCGCGGCCATGGCGGATCGAGCGTTCCGGTCGGCGCCTACTCGCTCGACCGGCTTGGCCGCGACGTCATCGAGTTGCTCGATGCGCTCGACCTGCAACGCGTACATTTCCTTGGCCTGTCGCTCGGCGGGTTCGTCGCGCAGTGGCTCGGCATCCACGCGCCCGAGCGGATCGACCGGCTGATCCTGAGCAACACCTCGTCCCATCTCTCGCCGGCAAGCTATTTCGACGAGCGGATTGCCGCGGTGCGGCAGGCGCCGGACATGTCGGAAACCGCCGAGACGTTCCTGAGCAGCTGGTTCCCCGCGTCGATGGTTGCCGCCAACGAGCCCGTGGTCGAAGAGTTTCGCGCCATGCTGCTGGCTATCGACCGGCAAGGCCTGGCGGGCCTGTTCGCGGCGGTTCGCGACGCCGATCTTCGCCGTACCGTAGCACTGATACCGCGGCCGACGCTGGTGATCGCCGGTCGGCACGACACGGTGACAGCAGCCAGCCACGGCGAGATGATTGCCGCGGCGGTGCCCGGCGCGAAGCTGATAGTGCTGCCCGCGGTCCATCTGTCGAACATCGAGTATCCGGCAGAGTTCATCCAGGCTGTGGTCGATTTCCTGCGCTGAGCTGGAGCGCGACGGAAAGGCGTCCGGCGCCAGTCCGGCGGTCGCCGAACGTTCAAAGGACGTACTGGTTCAGAAGAGGGGCGGCGGCCTCGGTCAACGTGAGCGCCTAAGCCGAACCGAGCCATCCGGCGAAAAGCTTGTTCGACGCCTTTCGGAACGATCCCGTCACCTTGCCATTATCAGCACGAGAGCCGGCTCGGACAGGCAAGCGCCGTGACCCGACCTAGAGGCGGCCGATGACTTTCGAGCACCAACACGAACACGCCGGAGGAAGCGATGACTGGACGCAAAACCCATGATCAACAAATTCGCATCATTGAAGAGCGGGAAAACACAAAGAATGCCGGCAAGGATTTCGATGCAGAGGCGGATCTGAAACGATCAGCGGCGGAACGCGAAGCGCTGCGCAAGGGATCGGACATGAGGACCGACACACCTGACCTCGTCGATCCGGACGACCGCAACATCCTTCGCGGTAAAAATCAGGAAAGCGTCCATCACAAAAACCGTCCTGACGACTAGATGAGCACGATCCTGGAACATTTGTCATAGATTGGAGGCAGCCCATGGCACGCGGGAGCAAGAAACACATCGGAGCAGGTTCGCAGGGAAAGGGTTCTGGCACAGGCGCCATGACCGTAACGCCAAAGGACAAGCTTGAAGAAAACAAGGTTCTGTCCAATCGCGACAAGGCACAGCATTCCAAAGAACGCGGTTTGGACTCTAGGCAGATCGCGACCGAGCAGCATCAGGATCATGCCGCCAACCGTTTGCGGGACTGACGCCCTCGGCGCGCCAGCCTCGGCAAGGTTGCTCGCAAAGCGTCGGATTCGTTGCCGTCGCTATTTTCGGGCCAGAGCGCCTGGATTTCCTTCGGCAGCGCACGACGCGATCCCAGCGCCGACGAAGACGACCGAGTAGATCATTCCGGTCTCTTCAAAGTGTAGCCTTCATCAGCGCCTCTTGGGCGGCGATCTCGTGGCCGAGAACATCCCAGTGCTCGATGTGTTTGTAGACGATCACCTTGTTCCTCAGGAGCGCCCCATGGGTGCAGCAGAAATCTTCGAGTTGCTCACGGTCCGCGATCAGTTCGACGCACATGGTCAGATCGGGATTGGGAATCTCCACGCCCTCCCGCTGAAGCTTCCCATGGTTCGAGTATCCGAAATGAGTGCTATGCGCGACGGCATTCATGATACCGGCGGCCTTGGCCTGCATGACCAACTCCCTGTAGAGGGGCTTGCCACTGCCGAACCAAGCAGCCTTGCCGACTGCTTTCTCGCGCGGCTTCATGTAGACGCGGACCATCCCAACTTCGCGGGAGGTGAGCTTGTGGCTGGTCATGACGGTAGGCCTTTCCTGAAAGTTTGCGGTTGTCCGGAGGGAGCGCAGCCGTGCACGGCTAATGAGGTCGCCCATGGCTTGGGCGTTCATGTCGCGCATGTGGCGAACGGAAATATCCGGCGGAATGTCATTGGCGGCGACCGTCTTCGGCACGCCGACCCGTTGGGAGAGATAGATGCTGGAATGGCCGCTACAGAGATAGGCAACGAAGCAGGCGACCGCCAGATAGACGGCGTGTGTGGCCCCGAACAGTTCGATGCCCATGATCATGCAGGCGAGCGGTGTATTGGTTGCGCCAGCGAAAACCGCCACGAATCCAAGAGCTGCGAACAGGTCTGGCGGTGCACCGAGGACGCCTGCAACCGCACTGCCGAGGGCCGCGCCGATGAAGAACAGAGGCGTGACCTCACCGCCCTTGAAGCCTGCGCTCAGGGTGACGATGGTGAAAAGCCCTTTCCAGGCCCAGCTCCAGTAGTCGATATGATCCGGACGGAAGAAGCCAAGGAGCGTCACGTCATCAGGATTGGGGGACCAGACGCCCAGGCCGAGATACTCCCGTGTACCAAGGAGGTAGACGAGACCAATCAGCATGGCACTCGCCAGCACGGGCCGTAGCGGAGCGTAGGGCAGGATTGTCTTGTAGAGTGAAGACGCTTGATGAGAGAGTTCTGCAAAGACGTGTGCGGCCAGCCCAAAGGCGACGCCAGCGATCACCACCTTGAGCATCAGAAAAGCGTCAAGATGGAAGCCGATCCCTTTGCCGACACCGCCGAGATAGGTGATCGAGTAGTGGACGTGGCCGATGCTCCAGGCATGGCAGGTCCAATCGGCAACGACCGCCGCGAGCAGGGCTGGCAGCAGCGCTTCATATTGCATCCGGCCGATGGTGAGAACCTCCAGGGCGAAGACCGCTCCCGCGATCGGCGTGCCGAACACCGCCCCGAAGCCCGCCGCAATACCTGCCATCAGGAGGATGCGAACGTCGGCAGGAGGCAGCTTGAATACCTTGCCACATGCGCTTGCCAGGCTGCCACCAAGTTGGACGGCCGTACCCTCTCGTCCGGCCGAGCCGCCGACAAGATGCGTCATGACAGTGCTCACCAGGATGAATGGAGCCATGCGGAACGGCACGCCGCCGCCCGGTTCATGGATTTGATCGACAATGAGATTGTTGCCGCCTTCGGCGGACTTCCCGAAGCTGCCATAGGCCCAGACCATGGCAAAACCCGCCACCGGCATGCAGAAGATCAGCCAGGGAAACGCGAAGCGAAGCTCTGTCGCCCTGTCGAGGCTCCAGAGAAATAGTGCAATCAGCGATCCCACCGCGACCGCCATGGGGACAACGGTCATGATCCACTTTGTGAGACTGCGGATTTGCTGAAAACGGAGGCCGAAAATCGATGCCGGCGTCATGCGTGCGACGCTCCGTCGAGGACGGCACCCTGATTGGGAGAACACAGAAAGTGAATTCCAGGCACGACTCTACTCCTTCGCGTGGCTCGCGTTGAGTAGGAGTCATCAGCTTCATCGGGGAAGCGGTACGGCGTAATGCCCGGCAGAATCCATTACCGTGTGGACGTGGATAAGTCATGCTTGGCAAGGCTGTCAACTGCAATCACGGCCGTCACCGTGAGATGGCACAACGCTTACGCATCATCGCCTCCTCATTGAATTCATGTCTGGTTTCGAAACGATGCTTGGGGACAATCGTTTCGCTATCTATCGCTAAAATTGGCTTGGCGGCCCGTGATCCGGCTCTGCTTCCGGAATCCACGGAACGCTCTTGGTTGCGCTGCCGGCATGATGGTCAAGACTGTCATTGGCTCGACAGTCGCGACGGCGACGCGCGGATCGGATAACCCGTTCCAGAGGGATGGCAGAAGCACCAACTCGCTAGGCGGAAACCTCAAGCACGATCTTGCCACGCACATGCTCATTTTCCAGCCGTTCTTCCGCTTTGGCGACCTCTCCAAGAGGGTAGGTGGCTTGCACGAAGGGGGTGACCTTGCCGGCCTCGATGAGGCGGCCGATCTCGGCAAGATGCGCCGCATTCGGTTCGGCCAGATAGGAGACGCCACGCGCCCGGCGCAAGTTTGCCTTTTCCTGCGACGGTTCGGAAAGAGTGGAAACGAGCGTCCCGCCTGGCTTGAGCACCTCCCAGGAGCGGTCCTGCGTGTCGCCCGCGACAAGGTCGAACACCAGGTCGACCGCATCGACGACCTCTTCGAAACGCTGGTTCTTGTAGTCGACCGTCTGATCGGCGCCGAGCTCACGGACGAAAACCACGTCCTCGGCGGAAACGGTTGTCGCGACGAACGCGCCCGCGGCCTTGGCGAACTGGATCGCCAGATGACCGACGCCGCCGGCGCCGCCATGGATGAGAACCCGTTGCCCGGATTTGAGGCCGCCATGGTCGAAAAGGCCCTGCCATGCAGTGGTGCCGGCAAGCGGCACCGCCGCGGCTTCGACATGGCTTAGACGATCCGGTTTCGCAGCCGCCTCCGTCGCCTTGACCACGACATATTCGGCATTGCCGCCGCGGTCATGACCAAGCATCGCAAATAACGGGTCGCCCTTCTTCAACGTATGCGCCCGCGTGCCGCATATTTCCACCGTGCCGGACACGTCGCGCCCGAGCGTGACCGGCAGGGTTTCGCTCGTCGAACCTTCGCGGATCTTGTAGTCGATCGGATTGACGCTCGCGGCGCGAACCCTGAGCACAACCTCGTCGTCAAGCGGTTGAGGCAAGGGGACTTGATCGATCGAAACAACCTCAGGTCCGCCAAAAGCATGGATGCGGGCTGCTTTCATGTCGGCATATCTCCTGTTGTTTGGCTGTCGGCGACGGTGTCTGCTGGGCTGTCGTCAGCGGCTGTGCAGCCCAGGTTGCGGAGGCAGGCACACCGGTTTCCCAGCGGGGCCACCGCCGCTGCAAGGTCGCCACTCCTGCTAGGCCGTAGACTGCGTCGGCGGGTTTTGATTCACATGGCGGCAAGGCTAGAACCAGACTTGCTGGCTTTCTAACTGGGTAGCAGGCCGTTGGTTCCAACCACCGCAATCGGCTGAACGTGGTGCCGGAAATTCTCTCCTCGGCCAGAGCATTCAACCGGTCTGATCCATCCGGCCCTTATGCACACAGCTGTTTTGAGTAGCGACGCCGAGGAGAGAGGCGGGGGCCGAAGCTGGCTGGCGCGCTGACCTTGGAGATCGGATTGAATCATTGCTGGTGGGTCGCAGGGCCGCCGATCAATGCGGTTCGCACGACGAACATAAAGCGGCACGGTCTTAATCGACGCGGCGGTGCGATGCGGACTTCAAGACGCTTCGCAGATCGGCAGCGGCTGCGGCGGCGGTGCCGGATGATCCTTCCTGTATTGGGCGATGATCGGCTCGAGCGTCTTTCGCGCCCAGAATTTCGGTGTGCCGATTTCCTTCAGGCAGGACGCGTTCCAGTAGGCGCCCGGCTGTGAACGGTCGGCTGCGACCGCGGTGATGTCGCGCGATTCCGGGTAGATGTAGAGCGTCGTCGGATTGTCCTTGACCATCGGGATGATCCGCTTGGCATCCGCCGGCGACCAGCTGGTGCAGCCATTGCTGCGACCGCCGGCATAGTCCACCAGCTTGCCGAACGGCACGAAGCCGTCATGGTCGGCGTGCGAGCTGTTCGGGTTTTTGCGCAGGCACATGCCATGCAGCACCTGGGCAGCGTGACCGCCGATCGCCCGCTGCCTGGCATTCGCGGCTTCGCCTTCGCCGTCGAACTGGATGAAGGTGCGCTGGAAAACCGCGTCCTGCTTCGCGCCGGTGCGGTAATAGCCCTTGAACGAGGTTTTGGCCTCGCTGGTCATATAGGCGCCGCCGGCCGTCAACGATGAATCCATCGCATTGCCGAAGTTCTTCGCGCACCGTTTGCCGTTTGAAAAATCGACGACGCCTTTCAAATTCCGCCCGCTGCCGTGGCCTGACGAAATCGCGCTAAACGACTGGCTGGCCTCGCAGATGACGTAATAGCGACGGCCGAGCACGCCATTGCCCAGATCGCTGGGGCGTGTGGCATCCATGGCGAAGTAGCAGGGGTTCTTGACAGCGCCTTGCGCGACCTTCTTCCGGTAAAGCGCGCGGGCTCGTTCGAGGACAATTTGCGAGATCTGGCCGTCGCTGTCGCCGACATGAGCCTGCAGCCAGGCTGGAACGGCAGATGGTGCGGCAAAGGATCGGGCCGATACCGCCACGGCGATGACGACGAGAAGGCTGGCGACGACTCCCAGAGAAACAGATCTCAACCGCACCGGATCAATTCTCCTTGTCGAAGCGTTTTGTGATGTTGCCACCAGGAATCGACTGTAGAGGGTCTCGCATTATCAGGCGAAACACATCTTGTTTAGCGCACCCAAAAGGAAGGCGGCACATATGGGGCTGCTTTCGACCCGAAGCCGAACTCGGGGTGCCAACAGAGAGTGAATTTACATCGAAAAAAGGAACGGCGCCGACGAACACGACGGCCGCCGCCGCAGCAAACCAATACGACGAACGTGGAGTACCGTGGTCTGCTTTCTCTCCTCGTATTCTTATGAGCATAACCAGTCCGACCGAGCACAAAATAAGCCCGCAAGGGCCGAAAGAATAAATAGATACATACCGGCCTCCACACCAAGTTGGGCACCCCGGTGGTGAATGGCTGACGCTTGGTATCGGCCCAGATTCAGATTACCGGGTGTAGCGTGCGCTTCCGTTCGGCGTTGCCGCCCCGCATACGAGCGCTGGCTCGGGGCGAAGTCCGCAGGTCTCGACCATTCGCCGGGAGGGAATATTCGTCGCCGAAACAAGTTCGTAGATGTGCGTCGCACCGAGATCGCGGAACACGCTGACGATGATGCGGGCGTTGATGTAGCTGCCAAGCCCCTTGCCTCGCTGCTCTTCTGCTACCGCAACAAGTCCGCCCCAGGCATAGCGGTGATAACAACTGTACACATTGTGCGGCAGATAGCCGTGTGCGGCGGCCACGACGGTTCCTTTTTCGTCTCCGATAGCGACGGTGGTTGCCGGCCCGCAAGCTCCGAGCAGCAGCGAGCCGGAGAATGGAACAATCCCGGCCGCCGCCATAAGCGCCTGGAGGTGCTTCATAGGCTCACCTTCTGGATCGTCCGGTTGTTCCAGTTCGGCCAGGCCATCGGGCAGCGGTCGGGAAAGGATAGCTTCGGAAGCAGCAAGAGCGGTCACGCGGTCAGCGAGGAAGACATTCCATGTGTCGAAACGACAATCTCGCTCAGACAGGCGAGACCTGATCTCATCCACTTTCTCGCTTGGAATGAGGCGAAAGCCGCAGGCCCGATCACGGCTCAGAAACGCGTCGATCATCTTCCACCCGAGCCGGTCTGGGTCATCGCAGCCCATCATGCGTCCGTTCTGGCACGCGCCGGGCGTCGCATTGATGAAGTCGGCGCTTGCCTCGGCCTGTGCCTGCAGGTGCTGCTGCATCTCCGTACCGAAGTAACCTACCATAGGATGTCCCCCGTATAGAGAGCACTCTAGCCAGCTCAGGGCGTCACGCCAACAGCCTCATACATCCAGAGCCGCCCTACGTGCTTGGCTACCAAGCGTCAGTACGCGATTTTCGATACGCAGGGATTGAGCTATCATCTGATTCTGGCGCGGCCCACGCCACCTCCCTCCGCCGGGAAAGCATCGTTCATGCAGGGCGCTATCCAATCACCGAACCGACTGTTCGAGCACTTGGCATAAGGAGGGGTTGCAAAAACGGCTCGCACCAGGAGGTTTTGCGATGAAGTTGTCCGCGCCCATCTACCATCTCAAGCGTCAAGCCAGGCTTTTGTCCCGCGAGGGCAAGATTGCGCTGCACGAGGCGCTCGACCGTATTGCCGCCCAGGAAGGTTTCACCGGCTGGAGCCTGCTTGCAGCCAAGGCAGCCGAGGCGGCGCCCGCCGGCATGCTGTTTGCGCAACTTGCGCCCGGCGACCTGGTTCTGGTCGGTGCGCGACCCGGACACGGCAAGACGCTGATGAGCCTCGAACTCGCGGTCGAAGCCATGAAATCAGGCCATCGCGGTGTGTTCTTTACGCTCGAATATACGCAAAGGGATGTGCTGGACCGGTTTCGAGCCATCGGGGCGGACCCGGTGCAGTTCAACGACCAGTTCACATTCGATAATTCCGACGCCATCAGTGCCGCCTATATCGTCAAGGCATTGGGTGCGGCGCCGCGCGGCACGCTGGTGGTGATCGATTATCTGCAACAGCTCGATCAGAAGCGGGAAAACCCGGACCTGATGGCGCAGGTTCGCACGCTGAAGGCCTTTGCCCGCGACAGGGGACTGATCCTCGTCTTCATCTCGCAGATCGATCGGTCATACGATCCGGCGGAGAAGCCATGTCCCGATATCAGCGATGTGCGGTTGCCGAACGCCCTGGACCTGTCGCTGTTCAACAAGACCTGCTTCCTCAACAAGGGCGAAATCCGGTTCCACGCGGCAGGCTGACGATCCGGTCAGCCTGCCTTCATTGGGCCGCTGCCGGCAGCTTCGGAGGCTGCGCAACCGATGCCGAACCGTGCTGCGCGCGCAATGCTTCGGCCGCCTGGCGAACCACTTCGGATATAAGCAGCAGCTGTTTGGCGATCGGGCTTGTCTTGCGCCAGATCATGCCGATCGTCCGCGACGGTTGGGGGTTGGCGAAATGGGCGATAGAGACCGCCGCCGAGCGCGTCTCGACCGGCACGGCCATTTCGGGGATCAAGGTGACGCCGACGCCGGCGCCGACCATCTGCACCAGGGTCGACAGCGAGCTGCCGTCCAGCAACTCCCTTGGGCGCACCGAATGCATGTTGCAGAACGACAGCGCCTGGTCGCGAAAACAATGGCCTTCCTCGAGCAGGAGCAGCCGCATCTCGCGCAGCATTTCGCGGTTGGGCACCGGCTTTCCCTCATCCTCGCCGGGTCGGACCAGCACGAAGTTCTCGGCAAACAGCACGATTTCCGTCAGCGACGCTTCCGATACCGGCAAGGCGACGATGGCGGCATCGAGCCGGCCGTCGGCCAGTTCCTGGATCAGCTTCTGCGTCTGCGTTTCGCGCACGTGGATATCGAGCCCGTCATGCATGCGGGCGAGGTTGCCGATGATGGCAGGCAGAAGGTAGGGTGCGATCGTCGGGATCACTCCGATGCGCAACCGTCCCACCAGCCGGTCGCGCGAGGCGCGGGCCAGATCCGTCAGCTCATCCACCGAGCGCAGGATGTCGCGAACGCGCAAGGCGAATTCCTCGCCGAAATTGGTCAGCCGGACCTGACGTGGGCCTCTTTGGAAAAGCTCCGTGCCAAGCGTTTCCTCCAACTCCCGGATCTGCACCGAGATGGCGGGCTGCGAGATCGCGCAGGCATCGGCGGCACGGCCGAAATGATTGTGCCGCGCCAGTGCCTCGAAATAACGCAACTGCTTCAGCGTCAGGTTTGTCATAATGTCATCTTATCGCTGTAATCAGGAAATCCAACTTAAATTAATCAAGCGGCTTTGCTATAGGAGTCCCAACGAAGATGAGGAGCAGCCGGGACCGCCTGGTGAGGCGCATGCCCGCGGCAACGGGACATCCAACATATTCGGTCGCGTATCGGGCATATGGTCATCGCGCCAGCCATGAAACGGACCGCCTCCAGGGACATCCAACGTCCCTGTTCACGCAGCAGTTGAACAGCTCAACACAGCCACGATCGGAGAAGAACATGGACGCACAGACCGATGATCCCAGCGCCGGCAAATGCCCCGTTGCACACGGATCCTCCAGCAGGAGCAACCGTGACTGGTGGCCCAACCAACTCGATCTTGGCGTTCTCCATCAGCAATCGAACCTTTCGGATCCGATGGGCGAAGAGTTCGACTATGCCGAGGAATTCAAGTCGCTCGATCTCGATGCGGTGATCAAGGACCTGCACCAGGTGATGACGGATTCGCAGGAGTGGTGGCCGGCCGACTTCGGCCATTACGGGCCGCTGTTCATCCGCATGGCCTGGCACAGTGCCGGCACCTACCGCATCGGCGATGGCCGTGGCGGCGCCGGGGCCGGCCAGCAGCGTTTTGCTCCGCTCAACAGCTGGCCGGACAATGCCAATCTCGACAAGGCGCGCCGGCTGCTGTGGCCGGTCAAGCAGAAATATGGCCGCAAGATCTCCTGGGCCGACCTGCTGATCCTCACCGGCAACGTCGCGCTGGAATCGATGGGCTTCAAGACCTTCGGTTTTGCTGGCGGCCGCGCCGACGTCTGGGAACCCGAACAGGACGTCGATTGGGGTTCGGAAACCAAGTGGCTCGACGACAAGCGCTACTCCGGCGACCGCGAACTCCAGGGCCATCTCGGCGCCGTCCAGATGGGACTGATCTACGTCAATCCGGAAGGGCCGAACGGCAAGCCGGATCCGCTGGCCTCGGCACGCGACATCCGCGAGACCTTCGCGCGCATGGCCATGAACGACGAGGAGACCGTGGCGCTGATCGCTGGCGGTCACACCTTCGGCAAGACGCACGGCGCCGGCGATGCCTCGCTGGTGGGCGCGGAGCCTGAAGGCTCGAGCATCGAGGCGCAGGGCCTTGGCTGGTCGAGCAAGCACGCCTCCGGCATTGCAGGCGACGCCATCACCTCGGGCCTCGAGGTGACCTGGACCACGACGCCGACCAAGTGGAGCAACAACTTCTTCGACAATCTGTTCAACTTCGAATGGGAGCTGACCACGAGCCCGGCGGGAGCGCATCAGTGGACGCCGAAGGGCGGCGCCGGTGCCGGGATCGTGCCGGATGCCCACGATCCGTCCAAGCGCCGCGCGCCTGCCATGCTGACCACCGATCTCGCACTGCGGGTCGATCCGGCCTACGAGAAGATTTCGAGGCGCTTCCATGAGCATCCGGACCATTTCGCCGACGCGTTCGCCCGGGCCTGGTACAAGCTGACCCATCGCGACATGGGTCCGGTCGTTCGTTATCTCGGTCCGCTCGTGCCGAAGGAAGAGCTGATCTGGCAGGACCCTATCCCGGCGGTCGACCATGAACTGGTCGGCGAGCAGGACATTGCGTTGCTGAAGGCGAAGATCCTCGCATCGGGCCTTTCGGTCTCCGAATTGGTCTCGACTGCGTGGGCCTCGGCCTCGACGTTCCGCAATTCCGACAAGCGCGGTGGTGCCAACGGGGCACGTATCCGACTGGCACCGCAGAAGGATTGGGACGTCAACCAGCCGGCGGAACTGTCGAAGGTGCTGGCGAAGCTGGAAGCCATCCAGACGGAGTTCAACGCGGCACAGACCGGCGGGAGAAAGATCTCGCTGGCCGACCTTATCGTGCTCGGCGGCGTCGCTGCGGTCGAGAAGGCGGCGAAGGACGGCGGTCACGAGACCAAGGTGCCGTTCACGCCGGGCCGCATGGATGCTTCGCAGGAACAGACGGATGTCCATTCCTTCGCCGCGCTCGAGCCGAAAGTCGATGGCTTCCGCAACTATGTCAGGGGCAAGCAGCCGATGTCGGTCGAAGCCATGCTGGTCGACCGCGCGCAATTGCTGTCGCTGACCGCGCCCGAGATGACGGTTCTGGTCGGCGGTCTGCGCGTGCTCGGCGCCAACACGGCCAGGTCGAAGCACGGCGTGCTCACCGACCGGCCGGGTACGTTGACCAACGACTTCTTCGTCAATCTGCTCAGCATGAACACGGTCTGGGACCCGGCCGCCGGCTCCGACGAAGTCTACGAGGCGCGTGACCGCAAGACCAAGGCGGTCAAGTGGACCGGCACCCGTGCCGACCTGATCTTCGGCTCGCACGCCCAGCTCCGCGCGCTTGCCGAGGTCTACGGGTCGGCGGACGCCAAGGCGAAATTCACCAGGGATTTCGTCGCTGCGTGGACCAAGGTGATGAACGCCGACCGCTTCGACATTGCCTGAGACCGCTAAAGGTGCTCCGGCGCAGCCGCGCCGGAGTGCCAGTCCTCCCAAGGACCCAACGTCCGGGCCGTGTTTCCAGCGATGGGAGCGCGGCCCTTGTCGTAAGAGACTGCGCTTTGGTGGACCGTGCCTCGCCGGGCGAGATCGTTGCGGGGTGATCTCGTCGGATTGAGTTCACCCCCTCATTTCGAACTCGGCGCCGACTTTGACGCGCAAGTTTGTCCTTCGCACCTCTCAACCATGCTCATCGGCGCACAGCGCATGATCCGATAGCGCGCGGATGACGTAGCAGTCGCCGACCGTCTGGCCATTGCAGCACGTGGCGATGCGCTCGAGCTCGGCCTCGAGCCGCTTCAACTGGGCAATCTTTTCCCGCACCGAGATCAGTTGCTCTTCGGCGATCCGGTCGGCGTGGCCGCAGGGCTGCTCGGGGTGGCCGCTCAATTCGATCAGCGAGCGGATGTCGTCGACGGCGAAGCCGAGGTCGCGGGCGTGGCGGATGAAGGCCAGCCGCTCCAGCTCCTGCCTGGAATAGCGGCGCTGGTTGCCTTCCGAGCGCTCGGGTGCCGCAACAAGGCCCATCTGCTCGTAGTAGCGGATGGTCGGCACCTTGACCCCGGTTCGGCGCGAGAGATCACCGATCGAAAACATGAAATTTTCCTCTTGAAGCTCTAGTGACTAGAGCAATTACAGTGCTGGACATCAGGATTCAAGACCCATGCGGCGACGCCGCGCGGGCAAGGCAGACAGGTAATGTGATGACGGCACCCCTCAAGCAGGAAACAATCGGGCAGACACGGTTCAAGATCGGCGGCATGGACTGCGCCTCCTGCGCGGCCAAGATCGATACGGCGGTGCGCCGCCTCGACGGCGTCGCCGATGTCTCGGTTTCGGTGACCGGCGCCAGCATGACCGTCAGCCACGGTGGTTCGCTCAACGACGACAAGGTGCTGAGGCAGGTCGCGCAGCTCGGCTACGGCATCGTCAAGGCGGAAGGCGGGGCCGATGGGCGTGCTTCAGTGGCCAAGGCACATGACCATGCTGATCATGATCACAGCGATGCCGAGCCGGGGCAGGCGTGGTGGCGCTCCCGCCGGGCAGTGCTGACGCTGGCCTGCGCGGCGGCGCTTGTTGCCGCCTACTGCATCGGCCATCTGTTCCCAGTAGCAGAGCGCTGGGTGTTCGTGGCCGCTTTGCTGGTCGGCCTGGTGCCGATCGCGCGGCGCGCGCTGATGGCGGCATTGGCCGGCACGCCGTTCTCGATCGAGATGCTGATGACCATAGCGGCGATAGGTGCCGTGATGATCGGCGCCACGGAAGAAGCCGCCGCCGTGGTCGTGCTGTTCCTGATCGGCGAACTTCTGGAAGGCGTCGCCGCCGGCCGCGCGCGGGCGAGCATCCAGGGGCTTGCCGACCTGGTGCCGAAGACAGCTCTGGTCGAGCGGGCAGGCGGCACATCGGAGGTTCCCGCCGAAGACCTCGCGGTCGGCGATGTCATCGTGGTGCGGCCGGGTGACCGCATCCCGGCCGACGGCGAGATCGTCGAGGGATCGAGCGATATCGACGAGGCGCCGGTGACCGGCGAGAGCACACCGAAGCGCAAGGGTGTCGCTGACGCCGTCTTCGCCGGCACGATCAGCACCGACGGCGTGCTCAAGGTGCGGGTGACGGCGGCCGCTTCCGACAACACCATCGCCCGAATCGTGCGGCTGGTGGAGGAGGCGCAGGAGGCCAAGGCGCCGACCGAACGCTTCATCGACCGCTTCTCGCGCACCTACACGCCAGCGGTGCTGGCGGTCGGCGCGCTGGTGGCGATGCTGCCGCCGCTGCTTGCCGGCGGCAACTGGAACGAATGGATCTACAAGGGCCTGGCGATCCTGCTGATCGGTTGCCCCTGCGCGCTCGTCATCTCGACGCCGGCGGCAATCGCCGCTGGCCTTGCGACCGGCGCGCGGCGTGGCCTGCTGATGAAAGGTGGTGCGGTGCTGGAAGGGTTTCGCCGGATCACGGCGGTGGCCTTCGACAAGACGGGCACGCTGACCGCGGGCAGGCCCGTGGTGACCGACATCATGGCCTATGGCCGCGATGAACGCACCGTGCTGGCGCTGGCGGCGGCGCTCGAGCAGGGTTCCAGCCATCCGCTAGCCATGGCGATCCTCGACAGGGCCAAGGCTGATGGTGCGCCGGTGCCGCCGGCTCTGGCGGCGAAGGCGATCTCGGGCAAAGGTGTCGAGGGCAGCGTCGGTGGCGTCGCCGTCTTCCTCGGCTCCGGTCCGGCGGTGGGCGAACGCGCCGACATGACGCAAGTGCAGCGCCTCGCCGTCGACAGCCTCAACGGGCAGGGCAAGACCGTGTCAGTGCTGGTCGCCGACGGCGTGGTGGCAGGGCTGATCGCCATGCGCGACGAGCCGCGACCGGATGCGGCGGCCGGCATTGCGGCGCTTAAGGCCGAAGGCATCCGCACGATCATGCTGACCGGCGACAATCGCCGCACGGCCGAAGCCATTGCCGCTTCGCTCGGCATCGAGGCTCGGGCGGAGCTGTTGCCTCAGGACAAGCAGCGCATCATCGGTGAATTGCAGCGCGAAGGGCTGAAGATCGCCAAGGTCGGCGATGGCATCAACGACGCACCGGCGATCGCCGCCGCCGACATCGGAATCGCCATGGGCGGCGGCACCGATGTGGCGCTGGAGACGGCGGACGCGGCGATCCTGCATGGCCGCGTCATGGATGTCGCGCGCATGGTAAGACTGTCGCGGGCGGTGATGGCCAATATCGGCCAGAACATCAGCGTTGCGCTCGGGCTGAAGGCGGTGTTCCTGGTCACCACCATTTTGGGCATCACCGGCCTGTGGCCGGCGATCCTGGCCGATACCGGCGCCACGGTGCTGGTCACCGCCAACGCCATGCGCCTGCTGCGCTGGCGCGGGTGAAGTGGTCTATTCCGCCGGAGCCGTCAGCGGCGGCGTGGCGTTGCTGCGCCCTTCCCAGACATAGGATGCCAGCGCCACCGCGACGGCGACCAGCATGGCGATGGCGCCCAGCAGCGGCAGGCTGCGGTAGCCATAGCCGCTGTTCAGCATCGCGGCGCCCAACGACGCGGCCAGCGCGATGCCGACATTGAAGCCGGACGGAATGAGCGACGAGGCGAGGTTCGAGGCGTCCGCCGTCCAGGCCAGGATGCGGGTCTGGATCGGTGTGCCGATGGCGAAGTTGAGGCCGCCCCAGACGACGATCGCCACAACCATCGGCAGGGGATAGGGGCTGACGGCGTAGATGACGGCCAGCGTCACCGCCTGCAGGGCCAGCATGGTGATCAATGACGGCATCAGCTTCCAGTCGGACAGCTTGCCGCCGAGGAAGACGCCGAGCGTGGCGCCGACGCCGTTGAGCAGCAGCACCCACGGCACCAGGTTCTCGTCGAGCCCGGTGACCTCCAGCAGTGTCGGGGTGATGTAGGTGAACAGGCCGAACTGGCCGATCATCAGCATCAGCATCAGGATCAGCGAAGTCCAGACCTGCTGGCGGGCCAGCACACGGACCTCGCGGGCGAAACCGGCGGGCCTGGCCGATGAGCCGGTGGTGCGCGGCAACAGGGCTGCCATGGCAAGCGTCGCCGCCACGCCGAGCGCGCACATCACCCAGAAGGTGGCGCGCCAGCCCCAGATGTTGCCGATCGCGGTGCCGGCCGGCACGCCGATGACGTTGGAGACGGTGAGGCCAGACAGGATGACGGCGACAGCCATGCCGCGCTGGTCCTCGCGCACGAGACCGACGGCGACGACCATGGCGACGCCGAAATAGGCGCCATGCGCGACCGCCACGGCAATGCGCAACAGTAGCATCGAGGTGAAGTCGGGCGCCAGCGCGCAAGCCGCCTGGCCGATGGTGAAGGCGATGGCGAGGCCGAGCAGCAGGCTCTTGCGCGACAGCGACTTGGTGGCGAGCGCCAGCAGTGGACCGCCGATGGCGATGCCGCAGGCATAGCCGGAGACGAGATAGCCGGCCGAGGGAACCGAGACGCCGAGCCCCTCCGCCACTTGCGGCAGCACGCCGGCAATGACGAATTCAGTGGTGCCGAAGGCAAAGGCGGCGATGAACAGCGCAATGAGCGGAAGCGACATGGGGAAGCCTTAGCTGGAACGGCCTCAAACCACGGATGAGCGTCGCGGGCAATCCAGAAATTTTTGTCGCGAGTTTAGGTTTTCTTCAGTGGGGGCGCGAGGCGATGAAGCGCCAATCTCCCTCACGAGGGGGAGATCGGCTGCTTCTCAGCTCGCCTTCAACCTGGATCCAGTCAGCAGACCGCGCTCTTCGAGCACCGGATAGGCCATCGAGGCCAGCAGCGAATTGATCTGCTTCAGGTCGCGGATGGTGTCGAGATGGATCGAGCTGGTCTCGACGCTCTTGGCAGTGCCGTCGCGCAGGCGCACGAAATGGCTGGCGCTGGTTTCTTTTTCGCGGTCGCGAAGCCGGTCTTTTTCCAGCACCAACTGGCGGGCGGTCTCGGGATCGCGCGACACCAAAACGTTGAAGGCAAGCCGCGCATTGGCCAGCACCGAGCTATGGAAGGCGCACAGCTCGGCCCAGCCCTCGTCGGTGAATTCCAGTCCGCGCTCGAACTTCTTTTTCACATGCACCAGCATGTTGCGCACGATGATGTCGCCGACCTGCTCCAGCTTGACGCAGGCGCCGATCAGCTCCTGGCAGCGCAGCGCCTCGTCCTCGGTCAGCGCGTTCCTGGTCAACTTGGCGAGGTAGAGCTTGATCGCGGCGTGCTTGCGGTCGACGCGGTCGTCGAGTGCGGCCAGCGCTTTAATCTTGTCGGCGTCGGCGCTTTCATAGAGTTCGATGATGCGCTTGAGCATGATCTCGATCGTCTCGCAGACCCGCACCACCTCGCGGGTGGCATTGGCAAGCGCCTGGCTCGGCACGTCGAGCGCGCTTTCGTTGAGCGCGGACAGCTCGACGACGTCAAGCGAGGCGGCCGGCACGGGCTTGGTGCCAAGTGCGACGATCTTCTCCGAAGCGCGGTAGACAAACCCTGCCAGCGGCAGGCCGGCGAGCAGGATCAGCACATTGAACAGGATGTGGGCATTGACGATCTGGTCCGCCGCCGTCGAACCGAGAAAGGCGAAGTGCGGCCTGAAGATCATGACCAGGATCAGGATGACAAGCGAACCAAGCCCGCGCATCAGGAGGTTGCCGATCGGCACGACGCGCACCTCGGGGCTCGACGAGCGGGTCAGCATCGGCGCGATGATCGAGGAGCCGAGATTGACGCCGAGGATAAGAACAACGCCGAGTTCAGGCGTGATCAGGCCGCGGCCCGCCAGCGTCGCCATCAACAGCACCGCCGCGATGCTCGACTGGAACAGCCAGGTGATCAGCGCCGCCAGCAGATAGGCGGTGATGGAATCGGTCGAGAAGTAGTTGATGATGACCGGCATGAGCTGGCTGTTGCGCAGCGGCTCAGACGCCTGTCCGATCATCTCCAGCGACAGGATCAAAAGGCCGATGCCGACCAGAATGCGGCCGGTCTGGCGCCAGTCGCGCCGCTCGGTGGCCATGAACATGACCGTGCCGGTGATCAGGCACAGCGGCACCAGCAAGGTGAGGTCGAAGGTCAGCAGCTTGACCACCAGCGCAGAGCCGATCTCGGCGCCGCGCACTGCCAATTGGCCCGCGGCGCCCGAGACGATGCCAGAGCCGGCGAAGGAGCCGACCAGCAGCGTGACGGCTGTGGAGCTTTGCAGGGCGATGGCAAGGCCGGTGCCGGCCAGCACCGCCATGATCGGATTGCGCATGGTGGCGCGCAGGCGATGGCGCAGCACGTCGCCATAGGCGCGTTCGACGCCGGTCTTCACCATGCGGGTGGCAAACAGCATCAGCGCCACGGCGCCGGCCAGATGCAGAAGGACGACGGACCCGCTCATTTCGTCCCCCGCATGCAAACAGGATGCGCGTCCTGTTTGGCGTGGCGATCAGAAGGGAAAACGAGGGTACGAATCATGTTCATGGCGGTGGCTTATAATAGCTCGAATATTTTAGCCGGATAATAAAATCTTGTCGATTTCAAGGGCCGTTGCAGCGCGACGGGCGGTGTCGGAAAATGGACGGACGCGCAAATGGTTGCATTGCGGGGCGGGCGCGAAGCAACGGATAGGCCGAGTTAGCAGCGCGACAGACTCCTGACCTTTGCGATTATGTTCAGCTCTATCGGGTAAATCAAGGAATTCATTACGCAATTGTAATGCAGGCGTTCAGTTTCGGTTCATCGGTGGCCCGCTATTCCTCTGGCATCGACAACCAAGGAGACTTCTCTTGAAACGCATTGTCCTTTCCGCACTCGCTTTCTCGATGCTGGCCGCTACGTCGCTCACCGGCCAAGCCGCACCGCTGAACGCACCGAACGCTCCGCAGTCGAACTACAGCCAGGTCGACTGGCAAAAGCCCACCAACAGGGATGTCAAGAAGCGTTTCATCCAGAAGCGCGTCATCCATAAGAAGGTCATCGTGAAGCGCAACAACTGGCGCAACGGGCATAAATATTCAGGCTGGAGACAGCACCAGCCGATCCGCGACTACGGCCGCTACGGCCTGCATCGTCCCGGCCGCGGCCAGGAATGGATCCGCGTCGGCAACGACTATGTGTTGGTCGGTGTGCTCTCCGGCGTCATTTTCGGCGCGCTTGCCGCGCACTGATCGCTCCCCAGGCGGATATTGGAAAGAGGCGGCCCGCAACGGCCGCCTCTTTTGCCTGTGGAAACCGGGTATGGCCCGCATTAAGGGTCGTCGGATTTCGCGGGTATGATTATATAATCGGGAAACGAGTTCCCCGATGCGCTTTCCACCCGCCTTCCTCGACGAGATACGCGACCGCGTGCCGATTTCATCGGTGATCGGCCAGCGCGTTGCGTGGGACAGGAAGAAAACCAACGCGCCGCGCGGCGACTATTGGGCCTGTTGTCCGTTCCACGGCGAGAAGAGCCCGTCCTTCCACTGCGAGGACAAAAAGGGCCGCTACCACTGTTTCGGCTGTTCGGTTTCGGGCGATCATTTCAAGTTCCTCACCGAACTCGACGGGATGAGCTTTCCCGAAGCGGTCGAAAAGATCGCCGACATGGCCGGTGTGCCGATGCCGGTTCGCGATGCGCAGGAGGAGCGGCGCGAAAAGGAACGCGCCAGCCTGACAGACGTCATGGAGATGGCCACCACCTTCTTCCAGGAACGGCTGCAGGGGCCGGAAGGCGCCAAGGCGCGTGCCTATCTGCGCGACCGCGGACTGACGCCGGCGACGCAGCAATCGTTCCGGCTCGGTTTTGCGCCCGACAGCCGCAATGCGCTGAAGGAGCATCTCGCCGCCAAGGGCGTGCCCAGGGCCGACATCGAGGCTTGTGGACTGGTGCGCCACGGCGACGACATCCCGGTTTCCTATGACTGGTTCCGCGACCGCATCATGTTCCCGATTCCGGATTCCCGGGGCAAGATCATCGCGTTCGGCGGCCGTGCGCTGCAGCCGGATGCGCTGGCCAAATACATGAACTCGCCTGACACCGAGCTCTTCCACAAGGGCAATGTGCTCTATAATTTCGCCCGCGCCCGCAAGGCCTTGGCCAAGGGCGGCACGGTCATCGCCGTCGAAGGCTATATGGACGTGATCGCGCTGGCGCAGGCCGGCTTCGAGAATGTCGTGGCGCCGCTCGGCACCGCGCTTACCGAGAACCAGCTCGAACTGCTCTGGCGCATGGCGCCGGAGCCGATGCTGTGCTTCGACGGAGACAAGGCCGGGCTGAAGGCAGCGTGGCGGGCCGCCGTCATGGCGCTGCCATCTGTGCAGGCCGGCCGTTCGGCGCGCTTCGCGCTGCTGCCGGAAGGCAAGGATCCCGACGATCTGGTCAAGGCCGAAGGACCGGATG